>JAXHLR010000008.1 GCA_034521975.1 Acidimicrobiales bacterium
GAAAGGGCCTCTGACCTGGGCATTCAAGTTGGTGGCGGGGGTAGGATTTGAACCTACGACCTTCGGGTTATGAGCCCGACGAGCTACCAGACTGCTCCACCCCGCGGCGGACTGGTGACGATAGCGGCGACCCGCCCCCGACGCCAACTCGGATGCCGATTGCCACTTCGCTCCCGCCGCGCGGGGACGACGTTGGCACGGGCCCGAGGGTGACGGCTAGGTCGAATCGGTCGGCACGACATCGGAGTCGCCGTCGTCGGCGCCCCCGTTGCCGTTGGCGACCAGCTCCAGTGCTCGGGCGATCAGGTCGCGGGCCTCGCCGACCAGCCGTTGGTACTCGCCCAGGTCGCCGTCGCGCAGCGCCTGCTCGGCCTCCTCGAACAGCTCATCTGCCTCGGTGAGCAGCTCGGCAGCCGTGCCATCCTCGAACGACGGAGGCTCGGTCGTGGTGGTGGTGGAAGGCGGATCCTCGTCGTCAGGTCCGTCGTCGTCGCCCGGGTCGAGCGGGTCGGGATCAGGCGCGTCGGGATCGAGCGGGTCGGGGGGCTCCTCGATGAAACCGGGATCCTCGCCGGTCTCGGGCTGGATGCCGAACAGCTCCTCGAGTGCCAGCGCCAGCGACGGCTGCATCACGATGTCGTTGCCGAAGGCCACGATCACGTTGCGCAGCTCGGGCACCTGGGTGGCTCCCGACGCCTGCACGTACAGGGGACGTACGTAGAGGATCGACTCCTCGACCGGCACCAGGATGAGGTTGCCGAGTCGCACCCGCGAACCCTCGCGGTTCAACAGTGCGATGCGCGACGCGATGTCCTCCTCGGACAAGATGTTGGCGTTGACGATGGCCGGACCGTCGATCTGAGATCCCTGCGGCATCTCGTAGACCACGAGCCTCCCGTACTCTTCGATCTCGCTCTTGGCCACCATGAACGAGGTCAGCTCCTTGCGCTCGTCGGCCTGGGAGATCGGCACGAACGACCGCAACATCACGAACGACTCGTCCTCCTCCTCGGGAAGGCGCATCAACAGGTAGTACGGGTCGATCCGGCGTTCGCGGGTGCCGGTCTGCTCTCCTTCGACGTTGGTGACCGGAGTGACCTGACCGGAGCCGTCGACGGTGACGCCTGGATCCTGGGCCACCTGCCAGGCCTGGTCCTGGGCGTAGAACTCCTGGGGATCGTCCAGGAAGTAGCGGCCCCACATGTTGGTCTGGACGGTGAAGAGGTCCTCCGGGTAGCGCAGGTTGTTGATCAACCCTTCGGGCATCTCGTCGAGGGGAGCGAACAGCTCGGGGAACGCCTGGGCGTAGGCCCGCACCAGAGGATCGCCGGGGTCGATGACATAGAGCGTCACCGTGCCGTCGTAGGCGTCGACCACCGCCTTGACCGAGTTGCGGACGTAGTTGAAGTTGCTGTCGAGCCCGCTGCGAGGATCGACCTGCTCGGTGTTGGCCTGCTGGGAGTATGGGAAGCGGTCGGTGGTGGTGTAGCCGTCGACCACGTAGTGGATCCCGCCGTCGGCCGCCACCGGGTAGGGGTCGGCGTCGAACTCGATGAACGGCGCCACCGTGTGCACCCGGTCGCGGATGTCGCGGATGTAGAGGATCTGAGACTCGTCGGTGACGAACCCCGAGATCACCGGCTCGATGTCGCCGAAGCGCAGGGCGAAGGCCAGCCGCCGCACGAGCGAACCGACCGGCACCCCGCCCTTGCCCTGATAGGCGGTGGTGATGGTTTCGCCGTCGGCGCCGGCCTCCTCGATCGACACCTCGGCCCGCTCGGTGCCGACGATGGCATAGCCCGGCAGGTTCTCGCCGAAGTACAGCTCGGGCCGCTCGAGCTCGAGATCGAGCCCCGGATCGGTCCGCACCGGGAGATCGCCGACGATGAAGTTCGGGCGACCCGACGGGTCGATGGCGCTGGCAGGGGCCACGGCCAGACCGTAGCCGTGGGTGTAGATGAGCGATCGGGACTCCCAGGACGGGTTGGGCACGCCGTCAGGGTTCAGCTCGCGGGTGGCGATCACGACCTGGGTGATGTTGCCGTCGACCATGTAGCGGTCGACGTCGAGGTCGTTGAACTGGTAGTAGCCCCGGTCGGCCTGCAACCGCTGATAGGTGTCGTTGACGATGCCGGGGTCGAGCAGCCGGATGTTGCGGATGGTCTCCTGGTTGGCCATGACGTCGTCGGCATCGAGGTCGGTGTTGTAGTCGAACGGCTGGGTCTCGACCTCGTCGAGCCCCATGGCGAAACGGGTGGACTCGATGTTGCGTTCGATGTACTCGGCCTCTCGGCTGGACTCGGCCGGTTCGACCTGGAACCGCTGGATGAACGCCGGGTAGATGCCCGACACCACCACCGACACGAAGGCCCACAGGCCGACCGCGACCACCGGCAGCACCCACCCCCGGCGCCAGATGTTGACCAGGAACAACCCGGCGGCGAAGAGCGAGATGAGCAGCAGGAGGTGAAGGGCGGGGAGCTGGGCGTTGACGTCGGTGTAGAGCGCGCCGTCGACGTGGCCCCGGCTCGAGACCGTGAGCTCGTAGCGATCGAGCCAGTAGCCCGCCGTGCGCACCAGGGCCATGACCGCGAGCAGCACCGACAGGTGGGCCTTGACCTGGGGTGTTGCGCGCTCGCCGGCGGTGTTGACCCGGATGCCGCCGTTGACGTAGTGCGCAGCGGCGGTGATGAGAAAGACCGTGACCAGCGAGCCGAACAGCCAGCCGGTGACGAAGGACAGGAACGGGAGCTGGAAGACGTAGAACCCGATGTCGGTGCTGAACAGCGGGTCGGTCATCCCGAACTCCTGCTGGTTCGTGAACAGGATCCACGACTCCCACTGCCCGGACGTGCCGACCCCGGCGATGAGGGCGAACACCGCCGAGACACCGAGACGCACCCAGCCCTGACGGTTGCCGACGACCTCGTAGTACCGCTCGATGACCTCTTCTTCGGGTCCGCTCGGCCGGAATCTGGGGGCCACCCGATCGGCGAACCAGAGGTTCACATACATCAGCACGAAGAACAGGCCGACGAAGATCAGCGCGAGCGCGACCTGGGCGCCGAGGATTCCTGTCCAGACTCCGGTCAGGTCGAGTGCCTGGAACCACAAGAAGTCGGTGTAGAAGCCAGCGATCCCGCGCAGCGACGTGAAGAACACGAACAGCGCGACCACGGCGACGATGAGGATGATGCGCCCCCGGTTCGGCGAACGCGAGGGACGGCTGGGCATTTGTGTAGGCGGCCGCATGATGGACGAGCCTACAGATCCCCCGGAACCAACAGGCACCGGCACCCAGGATGGGCCGGTGGATGGAGGTGGCCGGTGGGGAACGGCGTGCCCTTGGCGATGGGACCCTCGAGGGCGTCGTCCTCGCCGTCGGGGCAGGGCCCGGCACCCGGATCGACGACCCAACGCACCATGGTGCCGTCGGGCAACGCCGCATAGATGCCCCGGTTGAACGCGGTGTGCACGTACTGCGCCGCAAGGTCGCCGATGGTGGCCTTCCACCGGCGGTAGCACGCACGGACACCGTCGAGCGCATCGTCGGGATCGGTGCCGCCGGCGAGGTCCTTCACCCGCTCACGGATGGGCACCAGTAGGGCGTCGACCATCTCGACCGCCAGATCGTCGACCTCGACGTCGAGGTCGATCACGGTCTCGGCCGCCGGATCGTCGTCGGCGACCAGGGTGGTGGCCAGCTCGCTCCCCGATGCCGCGGCCAGCAGCAGCGTGTCGGTGGCGGCCTCGACAACGGTGGCCCGGTGCTGGTCGAGCGCGGGCAGCACCTCGGTGGCCACCGCCTTGGCCGGGCGACGCCGGATGAGGTCGAGCTTGTCGTTCTCGTCGTCGGCGAGCTGACGTTTCAGGATCCGGGCCAGCTCACGTTCGAGGTCGAGCACGTAGCGGTCGCGCCGTTCGAGCGCCACCTCGTCGGGATCATCGGGCTCCGCGGGTTCGGCCGGCTCGTCACCATCGGCGGACTGGGAGTCCTCGACCGGCACCGCATCCTCGGCGCCCTCGCCAGGTTCGGCGCTCGCATGCGACACCACCGTGTCATCGCCGGCGGGTTCGGCATCGATGTCGGGGACCTCGGAGCGGAGGCGGGCGAACAGCTCGTCGACCCGTGGCCCCTCGTCCCCCGTCTGGTCGGTGGCCACATCTGCCTCGGCGGCCACATCCGCCTCGGCGGGACCCTCGGGCTCGGCGATCGGTGCCGCATCGTCGAGCTCGGGCACCAACGCCAGGAGCCGGCCCGGCTCCTCGCCAGCAGCAGCGCTGCCGTCGTCGTCCTCGTGACCGTCACCATCCGCACTGGCCAGAACCGGCGCCGGCGGTGGCTCTGGTCGTGGTTCGGCATCGGACAGTGGCTCGCGCTCGGCCTCGATGGCAGGCGCCGCGTCCGGTGCAGGCTCGACCTCGGCAGCAGGCTCGGCCTCGGTTGCAGGCTCGGCCTCGGCAGCAGGCTCGGCCTCGGTTGCAGGCTCAGACTCGGGCTCGGATGGCGGGGAGGGGCGGGCCGCTGGCACCTCGCCGGTGTCGAGCAGCGGCACCCCTGCCACCCGGCCGGCATCGAGCTCGGCCTCGATCGCCTCGACCGACAGCTCGCCGTCGTCGGACTCGACGCGACGACCGGCGGACTCGGCCGCCAGCTTCGCCTCGGGCACCGCGACGCTGAGCTCGGTGGTGGCCTCCTCGAGGGTCCGACGCACCAAGGCGTAGGCATCGAGGAGACGCTCACGAGCAGCGCGGAGCTGTTCGAGCTGGGCCTTGCCCGTGCGACGACGACGGGCCAGATCCTTCAGGATCCGTTCACGCACCACCTGGGCTTCCGACACCATCTCGCGACCCTGCTGGCGGGCCTCCTCGAGCGCCGCCGCGGCATCGGTCTCGGCTTGGTCGAGCACCCGCTGGGCGTCGGTGCGGATCTGTTCGACCTCGGCATCGACCTGGACCCGCAGGGCATCGGCCTCGGCCCGGGCGTCGGCCAGGATCCGGTCGCGCTCGGACTCGGCATCGGAGCGGATCGACGCTGCGGCCGTCTCGGCCTCGGCGGTGCGGAGGCGCATCACCTCGGCGGCTTCGCTGGTCATCCGGTTGGCATCGGCCTGGGCTTCGCGGACCAACTGGGCGGTCTTGGCCTCGGCCTTGGCCCGGATCTCGGTCGCTGCCTCGCGGGCCGCTTCGAAGATCCTGGCGGTCTCCTCGCCCAGCAGCTCGGTCAGGCGGTGCTCGTCGATCTGGTCGAGATCGACGGGGTGAGGCTGGGACTCGTCGATCCTGGTCAGCAGGTCACGTTCGCGGTCGAGCACCTCGCGGAGACGCAGCGAGACCGACGAGAGGAACGCCCTGACCTCGACCTGGTCGAAGCCGCGAAAGGTGGTGGTGAACTCGCGCCGGGCGATCCGTTCGGGTTCGAGCTCGCTGGGATCGACCATCCACCCGATGGTACCGACATGGACGTCCCCGGGGTGGGAACCCCGCGCGGACGCACACGCGACCCCCTTGACAAGCCGTTCCACATCAGTCCTCCGGCAGCGGGGCCCCACCCAACTCGACCAGGGCCTCGAGCGCCTCGTCGAGGGTGGCCACCTCGATGAGCTCGACCGCGTCGCCCGCCCGGCGGTGGGCGGCCCCCAACTCGTCCGGTGGGGTGGCCGCCGGCACCAGGAACACCTCGAACCCGTCGCGGCGAGCCCCGACCGCCTTGTACTCGAGCCCGCCGATGGGACCCACGTTGCCGTCCCGGTCGATGGTCCCCGTCGCCGCGACCCTGACGCCGCCGGTGAGATCACCCGGGGCCAACAGGTCGAGCAGGGCGAGGGTGTAGGCCAGGCCGGCCGACGGTCCGCCCACTCCCCCGGTGTCGAAGCGGACGTCGACCGGGAAGTCGAAGGCGAGGTCCCGTGTGGCCGGCGCCACCCCCAGGAAGGCCTGGGACGGGTCGTCCTCCCGTTCGGTGAGGGTGACTGTGCGTTCGTCGCGGTCGGATGCGTCGAGCTCCTCGACGGTGAGGGCGACGGTGGTGCCGGGAGCCTTGTTGCTGATCGCGTCGACGAGGTCCTCGGCCTGTTGAACCGGCTCGCCGTCGACGGCGACGATGGTGTCGCCCACCTCGAGCACGTCCTCGGCCGGCATGCCCTCCTCGACGTTCATGATCATGGCCCCGGTACCGATGGTGTTGACCTCGTAGCCGAGACGCCGGAGCGCGACGTAGCTGGCGTTCTGAGTGGAGAGGTCCATCAGCTGCAGGTTGATCTGACGGTTCTCCTCACGGTCGCTGCCGATCAGCACCTCTTCCTCGGCCACGATGTCGGAGTCGGGGTCGAGAAAGGCCAGCGCGAAGCCGAGCACCGACAAGCGGCCGTCGATCGAGACGGTGGTGAAGGCGATGGTGCCGTCGTAGGGGTGGACGTCGGTCCCCTGGACCGTGATGACGTCGGCGGTGTCGCGGATCGCTCCCGGGGAGAACGACCAGTAGGGCACCTCGACGACCGCGGCGGCGATCAGCGCCGAGGTGAGCATCGCCACTGCAGCTATGGAGATCCACAGGGTGCGCCGAGCGCGCCGCGACATCCGTCGGTAGGGACCGAGGGCCGAGGTCGGAGCAGGTGGAGATTCGTCGAGGAGTTCGGTGGGTGGCGGTATCATCAGGTTCCATCGAGTCGAGAACGGACGTGCCCCGACAACGATCATCGGCCCCGGCGGTGACCCGGAGCGCCAAGAGAGTCCCACTAGCCTGCCACTCCTGCCCAGCGACCACGACGCGGGGCAGGAACCGAGCCGGGACGGCGAGGAGCGACCACCGGTGAACCTGCTACGACGTCAGCCCCGACCGCTGCCCCCGTCCGAGCCGCTCTATGGCGACGTGCCGTGGGTCAGCCCGGCCGAGACCGCACCACCGGTGTGGCGCCGGGCGTTGTCGGGTGTTGGCCTGGTGGTCCTGACCGTCGTGCTCGGGGTGGCGCTCGCCATCGCCATCGGCGTGCTGCTGCTCAGCGGCTTCTTCCTGGTCGACTACATGCTCAGTTGAGCGCCGCCGGCTCAGCGGCCGAACAGACCCCGCCGCTGGCCACCGGCACCGCTGAACTCGTCGTCGTAGTCCTCGGCCGGGGCATCGCCGGCCTCGTCGCCGAAGCCGCCGACCTCGGCCGCGGGCGGTTCGACGACCGGTGCCGGGGGAGGTGGTGGCGGTGCGGCCCACGGGGGCGTCTCCGATTCGGGAGCGAACGTCTCGTCCGCGGGGGTCGATGCCTCGTCGTCACCGCCGGCGTCGACGGGCCCGCCGTCGTCCTCGGCTCCCGCCTCGTCGCCGGCCGCGCCGGCCTCGTCCACGTCGGTCGGACTCGACCTTCCGAGGATGGCGGTGGGCGCCGACCGCCCCCGGGATTCGTCGCCGCCACCGTCGGCCAGTTCGACCTTGTAGTAGGGCTTGTACTCGAACGCCACCTCTTCCAGACGGAAGATGCGGACGTTCTCGACACCATCTTCGTTCCGGAGGCGCTCGACCACAGCGACGGCCTCCTCCACGGTGTCGGCTGGCTGATACCCGGGCTTGCCCTCGGGCGTACGGAAGATGACCATGTGGGACACGGGCGACTCCTTTCGGCCTTAACCAATCGGAGCGGAGGGTGCAGAACTTGAGGATCCGCCGGGCTCGATGACCGGATCGACCCCACCCACAGTGCCGAGAACCCGATGACCGAGCACCCAGCAGGCCCCGGCGACGCCGCGACACGGAAGCGGACGGTCGTGTTGGCCGGGCATCGTGGGGACTCCGAGGTGGCCCGCGGCCATCTCGACGATCACGACCCGGGAGTGCGGGCCAGCGCGGTGGCGGCACTGGCCCGGACCGGATCGCTGACCCCGGCAGAGCTGGCGCGCACGCTGCACGACCCCGACCCCGATGTGCGGCGCCGCGGGGTCGAGGTCGCCGCCACCGCAGCGGTGGGGAGCCACGAGATCGACCTGGTGCGGCTCCTCGACGACAGCGACGACCGAGTGGTCGAGGTCGCCGCGTGGGGACTCGGCGAGCTCCAACCCGCCGACGCGGTCGAGCCGCTGTGCGCCCTGGTGTCGAGCCACCCGGACTCGCTGGTGCGCGAAGCGGCGGTAGCCGCCCTCGGTGCCATCGGCGACCCTGGCGGCCTGCAGACGATCCTGGCGGCCACGACCGACATCGCCACCGTTCGACGCCGGGCGGTGATCGCGCTGGCGCCCTTCGAGGGCCCCGAGGTCGACGCCGCGCTCGAACGTGCCCGCACCGACCGCGACTGGCAGGTCCGTCAGGCCGCCGAAGACCTGCTCGCTCCCCCACCGGCGAACAGCGAGGAACGCCCGGACCGTTGAGGCGGGGTCAGCGTCCCGGGGCCCCCATGAACATCGACTTGAGGGCGTCGTAGGCCTCGATGCAACGTCCCGCGCCGATGACGACACACTCGAGCGGAGCGTCGACGAGGTGCACCTTCACCTCGGTCTCGGCGGCCAGGCGCACGTCGAGCCCGGCCAGCATCCCACCACCGCCGACCAGGTGGATCCCCTGTTCGATGAGGTCCTGTGCCAGCTCGGGCGGCGCGGTGCCGAGACAGGAGACGACCGAGTCGACGATGGTTCCGATCGGTTCGCTGATGGCCTCGCGCACCTCGCCGGGGGTCAACAGCACCGTCTTGGGTAGACCCGAGACCAGGTCGCGTCCCCGGACCTCGGCGTTCACGTCCTCGCGGACCGGCCACGCGGAACCGATCGTGACCTTGATCTGTTCCGCCGTCTGCTCACCGATGGCGATGCCGTACTCGCGGCGGATGTAGACCTGGATCGCCGCGTCGACGTCGAAGCCGCCGAGACGGACCGCCTGGATGGACACGATCCCCCCGAGCGAGATCAGCGCCGTCTCCGAGGTGCCACCACCGATGTCGACGACCATCGACCCCATGGCCTCGTTGATGGGAAGGCCCGCACCAATGGCGGCGGCCATGGGCTGGGCGATCAACTGGGCGTCGGCGGCACCGGCGCGCCGCGCTGCCTCGGTGACCGCCCGCCGCTCGACGGCGGTGATGGCCGACGGCACGCAGATCACCACGCGTGGGCGGTTGAACCGACTGACACCCACCCGCTGCAGGACCAAGCGAATCATCCGCTGGGTCACGTCGAAGTCGGTGATGGCCCCCTGTCGCAACGGCCTGACGGCCACGATGTTCGACGGAGTGCGCCCGATCATCTGCCAGGCCTCGTGGCCGATGGCGAGCACATCGCCGGTCTGGTTGTTCAGCGCGATCACGGTGGGCTCGTTCAACACGATGCCCTCGCCGCGGGAGTACACCAGGGTGTTGGCGGTTCCCAGGTCGATCGCCAGATCTCGTGCCAGTGGGCGCTCCTAGTCCTCGTCCTCGGCCGGATCGGTCTGCACCCCGGTGCCGGAACGGCTCTGAGACACCCCCGTCGATGGCGTCGAACGCCCGCCGGGCTGATCGCGAGGAGCCAGTGCCCGCATCTCGCGACGGAACTCCTCCATGGCCGACTCGGGCCGAGCCGGCTTGCTGTGCCTGCCGACCGCGATGACGATGCCGAGCGCGGCCACGAGCAAGGCGATCAGCAGGAAGCCGACCGGGTTCACTGGTTTCCTCCTGTGCCCGCGGGGGGGATGGTTCCATCGGTTGGGGTCGAGGCGACGTCGACCAGGTGCTGGGCCTCGAGGCCCCAGCTCTGACCGCCGTCCCAGTGCTCACGCTTCCAGATCGGCACCGTGGACTTCAACGTGTCGATCCCGAAGCGTGCCGCGGCGAACGCCGCGTCGCGATGCGGTGCCGAGGCCACGACCACCACCGCCGACTCGCCCACCGGCACTGGTCCGACCCGGTGCAGCAAGGCCACGCGGCCGAGGTCGGGCCACTGGTCGCGGGCGCGTTCGACGATGGCCGCCAACCGGGGCTCGACCTGCTCGGTGTAGGCCTCGTACTCGAGCAGCAAGACACCGGGCCGCCCCTCGGCGTGGTCGCGGGCGGTCCCCGAGAACAGCACGACCGCGCCGCACCGAGGCATGACCGCCCAGTTGGCGGCGGCCTCGACCGGCAAGGGATCGGCGCTCAGACCGACCCAGGTGTCGCTGTCGCGTGGCGCGTGCACTCGGCCATGGTAGGAGATCGAACACGTGACGTTGCAGGGCCGCGGACAATCGGGCCGCATCGGTCGATAATCTCCGCTGCGTGCCCGATGACGACTCCTTCGACGACGAAGCAGCCAGATTCGGTGATCCGGTGCATCCCGACGACCGCCTGTGGCGTCACCCGTCGGAGATCCACAAGGTCCCCCCTCCCGGCGCTCGCTCGATTCCCGACACCGTGGACTTCGCCCCGGCCCCGCGGCGAAGGACGGTCGCGGCCGCGGTCGCGGTGTCGAGTCTGGTCGGGGCCGCGGTCGCCGTGTCGGTCATCATGATCACCGGCGTCGGCGAACGCGTGGTCGAACGCTGGGTCGAGGCGCCAGGGCCCGTCCAGCTCGCTGCACCGTCCACCACCGTCGTCACCAGCACCACAACCACCACCGAAGCCTCACCCCCACCGCCCACCATGAGCGAGCTCGCCGAAGCGACATCGCCCTCGCTGGCGTGGATCACCGTGGTCAACGGTGAGGACTCGACCGACTGCGCCGGGGTCGTCATCACCACCGACGGGCACCTGCTCACCGAGGCCCAGCCGTTCGAGGACTTCTCGTCGATCACAGTCCGTCTCCACGACGGTTCCACCGAGGAGGGTGCGCTGGTCGGTGTCGATCCGCTGACCGATCTGGCGGTGGTGAAGGTGGGGCGAGACGACCTCGCGCCCGCCGCGCTGGGCGATCCTCGCGATCTCACCCCCGGTGGGGTGGTGCTGGTGCTCGAGCCCGACGAGACCGGCAAGGTGGCAGCCAGCGCGGCGATGGTCAATGCCGTCGGAACGCCTGCCCGTCTCGAGAGCGAGCTCACGCTCTACGACATGATCCGGTTCGACGCCCAGGTGCCGGTCGAGCTCTCCGGTGGCCCCCTGCTCAACGCCGACGGTGAGGTCATCGGGGTGACGGTGCGCGCCGGAAACGGGGCGCCCTTCGGCCTGGCCACCCCGATCGACGCAGCACGCGTCGTCGCCACCGACATCATCGAGGTGGGTCGCGCGCGGCACCCGTGGTTGGGGATCGAGGGTCGCCAGGAACAGGCGCAACCGGTCGTGCTGCGGGTGGTCGAGGGCAGCCCCGCACACGATGCCGGCTTGCTCCCCCAAGACGTGATCGTCGCGGTCAACGACGAGCCGATCCCGTCGATGGCCGCGTTCGTCACCGCCGTGCGGGGGCACCGACCAGGCCAGACGATCACCATCACCTATCAGCGCGACGGGGTCGAGGAGCAGATCGCCGCCGAGCTCGAGGTCCGCGAGGAACCGGCTCCGACTCCCGTCGAGGGGTAGCGATCAGCGCCCGCGACGCACCCGGCGGAGGATCCCCACCCCGGCCGCGCACGAGGCCACGACCCCTGCCGCAGCTGCACCGATGGCCAGCTCCTGGCGCCGCTTCGGACTGAGGGTGTCGAGCGGGCCGGGTGATGTGCCTGCCACATAGGCCTCCTCGTTGGTGTGGGTGGGCACCCACCCCAGCGAACGGAGACGGTCGTTGGCCACCACCCACGGGTGCATGATCCACGGCAGGATCTGGGGAGGCGTGGACGACAGACCAAGGCGCCAGCGGGTCGCCACGAATCGGCCCGCGATCGCCACCGGGACCCGCGGCCGGGGAATACCCGCCAGCGCCCGCATCGCATCAGGTGGGATCCACCCGTCGGGGGCCACGTTGAACGCACCGTCGCACCCCTGCTCGGCCACGAGGACCGCGGCCGAAGCCAGATCGTCGAAGTGCAGGAACTGCACCGGGGGATCGAACTCCCCGGCTCGGAGTCCCGCGGCCGACAGCAGAGCCGACGCCACCCAGCTGGCCGACTCCTCGGCAAGGGTCGTCGTGGGTCGCAGCACCGCCACCCGGGCCCGTGGGTGCTCGTTGCGGTGCCGCTCGGCGAGACGTTCGACCCTGGCCTTGTCCTCGGCGAAGGCGAAGCCCGGATTGGGCCGCGCCGGCGAATCCTCGGTGAGGGGGATGGGATTGTCGGGCCAGGCCCCATAGACGGTGGCGCTCGACACGAGGACCACCTGGTGCACGCCGGCTGCGCCCGCCGCGGCCAGCACCCGCTCGGTCAGCTCGACATCGACGCCGGAATCGACGCCGGAATCGTCTCGCCCCGGCCCGGGGGCGAGCACCGAGGCGAGGTGGATCAGGGTGTCGGCCTGCGCCAGCTGCGGCGCCAGATCGTCGGTGGCGAGGTCGAAGCGACGCGCGTGGAACCGCTCGGAGGGCTCGCACGGCCCGGGGACCAGGTCGAGTCCGGTGACCGGAGCCGATGACGACGAGGCCAGCAGCCGCGTCGCTACCCGGCTGCCGAGTGCACCCGAGGACCCGGTGAGGACGACGCCACTCATGGGCCTACCATGCCCGTGTGAGCGGATTTGGTCCATTCGGTGCAGGAGATCCCTTCGAGGGCGTGCCGTTCTTCGCCGACCTGGCGAAGATGCTGTCCCAGCAGGGTCCGGTGTCGTGGGACGCCGCGCGCCAGCTCGCCCACTCCATCGCGCTCGGCGGCGAGTCCGAACCCAACGTCGATCCCGCCGAGCGCATGGAGCTCGAACAGCTCGCCCGGGTCGCCGACCTCCACGTGGGGTCCACCACCGGGCTCGCCACCTCGGTGTCAGGCACCGGCGCCAGCATCGTCCCGGTCACCCGAGCCCAGTGGCTGACCCGTTCGCTCGACGCCTACAAGCCGCTGTTCGAGGCGATCGCCTCGGCGCTGACACCTGCCGAGGGGCACACCGATCAGCCCGAGCCCGCCGACCCCGAGGCGTTCGAACAGGACCCCGAGGCCGCGATGGGGGCCTGGCTCGGCGGGATGATGCAGATGCTGTCACCGATGATGCTGGGCATGACCGCAGGCTCGATGATCGGCCATCTGGCCAGCCGTTCGCTCGGCCAGTACGACCTCCCGATACCTCGCCAGCGCGGCCAGGACGAGATCGTGGTGGTGGTGCGGAACCTCGACGAGTTCGGCTCGGAGTGGAGCCTCGACCGCTCCGAGCTGCGATTGTGGCTGTGCCTGCACGAGATCGCCCACCACTCGGTCCTGTCGGTCCCCCACGTCCGTGCCCGTCTGGTCGACCTCCTCGAGCGGTTCGCGTCGTCGTTCGACCCCGACAGCTCTGCGCTCGAGGAGCGGCTCGGCACCTTCGACCCGAGCGATCCCCAGGGTCTGGCGGCCATGCAGTCGATGTTCGCCGAGCCAGAGGTGCTGGTCGGGGCGATCCGCTCCCCCGCCCAGGAAGCGACCCTGCCCCAGCTCGAAGCCCTCGTCGCGGCCATCGTCGGCCATGTCGACTGGGTGATGGACACCGTCGGTGGGCGGATCATGTCCGGGTACGGTCAGATCACCGAGGCCATGCGCCGGCGCCGGGTCGAGGCTGCGCCGTCTGACCGGTTCGTCGGCCAGCTGCTCGGTCTGGACCTCACCCAAGCGCTCTATGACCGGGGTTCGTCGTTCATCGGCGGCGTGGTCGAACGGGCCGGGCCCGAGGGCCTCGACCGCCTGTGGCAGAGCGAGCGCGACCTGCCAACGCCCGCCGAGATCGACGCGCCGGGTCTCTGGCTGGCCCGCATCGACCTCCCCGACGACGACGGCTGACCAGCCCGCCACCCGTCCAGGTCAGCGGGCCTCGGGATCCGGTTCGTGCTCGACGACGTCGTAGTCCGGCGGCAGGGGCTCGCCCTTCGGGCCGGTGCCGCCGGTGCCGGGGCGCAACTTGAGAGTGGCGGTCCGGCGCACCCGCCGGGCCCGGATCTTGGCCTCGGTCTTGATGCGGTCGGTGACCTCGTCGGTCTTGCGACGCCGCATCCGGCCGTGGACCAGCAGAAACTTGCGGCTGAGAAGATAGCTTCCGGCGGCGAACGCGGCCCCGGCCGCCACCATCAGGTAGCCGACCCGCCCCGGGATGGGCACCACGACCGGGATCGCCGCGCCCACCACCCAGATCAGCTGGAACCGGGTCTCGAACCGGGCGAAGGAGCGACCGCGGTTGGCGTCGGGGGCGTCACGCTGCAGGATCGAGTCGAACGCGACCTTGCCGGTGGCCGCGGCGATGCTGACGCTGAACGCGGCGAGCGCCGCGCCGACGAGGTTCCCGTAGAGGGCGGCGACGACACCGCAGCTCACCACGACCACCAGCGCGGCGACGAGAATGCGCTCCTCGGGGACGGTGCGACGGAGGCGGGGAGCCACGATCGCCCCGAGGGGCGCTCCCAACCCGGCCATGGCGACGGCGACACCGAAGTGCCACGTGGGGGCACCGGTCGAGATCTCGGTGACGGTCGCACCGAGCAGGTCGCGGGTGGCCGAACCGAGCCGCGACCCGAACTCCTCGACGAAGGGGCGTTCCTGGGTGCCGCGCAGCGTGAAGGCGATGAGGAAGGTCATGAACCCCACCAAGCCACGCATGAGCCCCATGGCCGACGCCGCGAGCAGGATGCCGGCGCCACGCAGCTCGGCGCGCTCGGTCTCGTCGGGCGGTTCGGTGGCCACCACCACCGACGGGAGCTTCGTCCCCACCACCGCGGCCGCTCCGAAGGTGACCGCGGCGAGACCGCACACCCACGGCGAGCCGCCCAACCAGAGGAACAGGCCCGCGGGGACGACCGCAGCCGCACCCGCGAGCCCCGAGAGCAACGACAGCTTCGAGTTGGCCGCCACCAGCTCCTCGTCGGTGGTGACCGTCGCCGGCACCGCCGCGCTCTTCGCGACGTGGTAGCCCTTGCCGAGCACCAGTATCCCGAACGCCAGCGGGAAGAGCAGCAGCGAATCGAGGTTCCAGATCATCAGCAGGGCGATGAGCGCCCGCGCCGCTCCCGACAGGACGATCATCCAGCGCCGCCCGCCCATCATCCGGTCGACGGCCGGCCCGATGAGCGGTGCGACCACCGCGAACGGCGCCATGGTCAATGCCAGGTAGAGACCCACCCGCCACCGGGCGTCGTTGGGGTCGATCGAGAAGAACAGCGACCCGGCGAGGGCGAGGGCGATCATGGCGTCGCCGGCCAGCAGCAGCGAGTGGGTACGAGCCAGCCGAACGAAGGGCGACACCACGAACGCGCCGGGGTCGGAGCGTCGCCGCGGCGAGAGGGGCTGCCAACCGGGGGTGTCGCTCACACGGACCTCACCGTGGCCATCGTAGGAGCCGCCCAACCGCCAGGCGCGCCGCGCTCACGACCTCTCACGAAGGTCGGCTCAGGGCCGGGGGACGCTGTACTTGTAGCCGAGCCCGCGGATCGTGATGATCCTGGATGGATTGGCCGGATCGTCCTCGACCTTGGACCGGAGTCGCTTGATGTGCACGTCGAGGGTCTTGGTGTCGCCGACGTAGTCCATCCCCCAGATGCGATCGATGAGGGTCTCACGGGGCAGGACCCGGCCCGCGTTCTCCACCAGCAGGTTGAGCAGCTCGAACTCCTTCAGGGGCAACCCGACCCGCTCGCCCCGGATGGTGACCTCGTGAGCCTCGGGGTCGATGGACACGTCGCCCACCTCGAGCGCCTCGCCCGATGGCGCGGGGGCGGCGTCGCCCGGGGCTCGCCTCAGCACCGCCCGCATCCTGGCGACCAGCTCGCGGAGCCGGTACGGCTTGGTGACGTAGTCGTCGGCGCCCACCTCCAGGCCGACGACGGTGTCGATCTCGGCAGATTTGGCGGTGACCATGATGATCGGCACCTTCGACGTCTTGCGGATCTCGCGACACACGTCGACGCCGGAGACCTTGGGCAGCATCAGGTCGAGCAGCACCAGGTCGGGATCGACCGACTCGTACATGGTCAACGCCTCGGCTCCGTCTCGGGCCACGTGGACCCGGAAGCCCTCGCGTTCGAGCCCGACGGTGAGGGCTTCGACGAAGGCCTCCTCGTCCTCTACGACGAGGATCGTCGCCTCGGCCACTGCCATGTCAACCTGCCTCTGATGTCGTCACAGGTACGGGACCGTCGCCGGTCGGCAACCGGAGGGTGAAGGTGGAGCCCTCGCCTTCCACCGATTCGACCAGCACCTCGCCGTGGTGGTTGTTGACCACGTGGCGGACGATGGCCAATCCGAGACCGGTGCCACCAGTCTGGCGGCTCCGAGCCCGATCGATGCGGTAGAAGCGCTCGAACACCCGCTCGAGGTCGCGGCTGGGGATGCCCATGCCGTGATCCTGCACCGAGATGTCGACCGACAATCCGTCGCTCGTGGCCCTGAGCTGCACCTTGGAGCCCGCCTCGCTGTACTTCACCGCGTTCTCGAGCAGGTTGAACACCGCCGAGACGAGCTGGCGCTCGTCGCCCACCACGGTGAGGTGCGCGCTGGTGTCGGCCACGGTGATGGTGATGCCCTGCTGGTCTGCTGCCGGTCGCATGCGGGCCGCCGCGCTCTGCAGGACCTGGGCCACCGGGACGGCCTCGCGGTGGGGATGCTCCTCAGCTTCGATCCTGCTCAGCTCGAGGAGGTCCTCGATGGTGCGGCCCACCCGGTGCGCTTCGTTGAAGATCCGCTCGGACAACCGGCTGGTGACCGCAGGGTCCTCCTCTCCGACGAGGGTCTCGGCCAACAGCGCCAGGGCACCGACCGGGGTCTTGAGCTCGTGGCTGATGTTGGCCACGAAGTCTCGCCGCACCGCTTCGAGCCGGCGACGCTCGGTGACGTCGTCGATCACCGCGATCGCTCCAGGACCGACGGTGTCGGGGTCGAGCGGCACCGCGGTGATCACCAGCACCCGCCGTGGCGGGCTGTGCAGCTCGACGGTCTCGACCGCGGTCTCGCCGCCGATCGCCCGCTGCAAGAGGTTGCCGATGGCGGCCTCGACGAGCGCATCGCTGTGGCGTGCCTCCGAGTAGAGCGACCCGGGCTGGTTGCGGAACACGACCTCGCCGCTGCCGTCGGCCACCACCACGCCCTGTGGGATGGCATCGAGGCTGCGGGAGAGCCGTTGCTCGGCCTGCTCGCGGTCGGATCGCTCGGCGCCGGCCACCCGGGCCGAGCGCTCGAGGCGATCGACGGTGGCACCCAGGTCGTCGGTGCGGCGCCGGATGGTCGTCGGGTCGAGCGAGTCCGCCACCCGGTCGATTCGACGGGTCGCCTGCCGCACCGACACGAGGTGGATCCCATAGGCGATGGCGAGGGCGACGGCCACGGCAACGATGGTGATGGTCGCGGTCACCGGAGCTCGGACGGGACCAGGAGCAGCATCAGCCTCGATGCTCCTCGGCGTCGCGGCGGGCCTTGACCCGTGCGGCGCCGGTGTGCTCGGGCATCCACCCCGTGACCATGAACTGGGTCTGGTTGCCGATGTTGACCGCGTGGTCGCCGATCCGTTCGTAGTAGCGACCGACCAGCGCGAGCTGCACCGCCGCCTGCAGGTCGATGGCTTCGTCGGTGTGGGCCTCGAAGATCGCCTGGACGAACTCCTTGTTGAGCCCGTCGAGACGGTCGTCCATGTCATCGAGCGCGGCGGCAAGGCCCGCATCTCCGTCCGCGTAGGCATCGATGGCCAACCGCAGCAGCCGGGCAGCTTCGACGCTCATGGCCTCGATCAGGCCCCGGAGCTTGGGCGTGAACTCGACCCCATAGATTCTCCGTGACGCCTTGGTGATGTTCACGGCCAGGTCGCCGGATCGCTCGATCTCGCCGTTGAGCTTCAGCGCGGTCACGATGCGCCGCAGGTCCCCCGCCATCGGTTGCTGCAGGGCCATGAGCCTGATCGCCTGCTCCTCGTTCTCGAGGCTCGCCTCGTCGAGGTCGTCGTCGTGCTCGATGAGCGACTGGGCACCCTCGAGGTCGTTGCCGAGCAGCACTGAGGTGGCCCGCGGAATGGCCTCGGTGGCCATGGCGGCCGCGCGGATGACCGCCTGCGCCAGCTCGTCGAGCTCCTCGTGGAACTGCTTGCGTGTCTCGGTCATGGACTCCTCCATCATCGCACCTCTGCCGTCATCCGAACCGGCCGGTGACGTAGTTCTCGGTGCGCTCGTCAGCCGGGTTGGAGAAGATGCGTTCGGTGCGGTCGCACTCGACCAGCACCCCGGTGCGATCGGGCCCGTCGCCGGCCTCAACCGAGAAGAACGCGGTGCGATCGGCCACGCGAGCGGCCTGTTGCATGTTGTGGGTGACGATCACAATCGTGTAGCGGGCCTTGAGGTCGACCATCAGGTCCTCGATGCGGGCGGTGGAGACGGGGTCGAGCGCCGAGCAGGGCTCGTCCATCAGGATCACGTCTGGCTGCACCGCCAGACAGCGGGCGATGCACAGTCGCTGCTGCTGGCCACCGGACATGCCATAGGCGTTGTCCCCGAGCCGGTCCTTGACCTCGTCCCACAGGTAGGCGTCGCGAAGCGCCCCCTCGACGGTGTCGTCGAGATTCTTGCGCTGGCCCAGCACCCTCGGCCCGAAGGCGACGTTGTCGTAGATCGACTTGGGGAACGGGTTGGGCTTCTGGAACACCATGCCGATCAGCTTGCGGACCTGCACCGGGTCGACCTTGGGGCCGTACATGTCCTGGCCGTGGTAGCGGACAGTACCGCTGACCCGCGCCGTGGGGATGAGGTCGTTCATGCGGTTGAGGCACCGCAAGAGGGTGCTCTTGCCGCATCCCGACGGTCCGATGAGGGCGGTGATGTCGTTGTGGAAGAGGTCGAGCGAGACATCGCGCACCGCCAGGTGCGACCCGTAGTGGACGCTCACCCTGTCCAGCTCGAACGTGCGCTCGGTCGAACTCGAGACATCAGCGCTGCGGGCAGCGAGCGCGCCGAGCGAGAACTCGGCGGAGATCGGCGGGGCGGAGGTCGGCTCGGTCACGGAAAGCTCGGGCTCCTGGGTCATGGTGTTGTCGGGCATGGTGTCCTACCAGTCTTGTTCATAGCGGTTGCGGAGATAGACGGCGGTGGAGTTGATGAGCAGCAGCACGCCCAGCATCACGAGGATCCCGGCGATGGCCAGCACCCGGAACTCGTCCTGGGGGCGTCCCCAGTAGTTGAAGATCATCACCGGGAGCGCGGAGTAGCCGCCGGAGAAGAAGTTGGGGTCGAAGCGCACGAAGGTGACCGCCCCCACCAGCAGCAAGGGCGCCGCCTCGCCGATGGCTCGGGCCACGGCCAGGATCACACCGGTGAGGATCCCGGGGATGGCAGCCGGCAGCACCTGGCGACGGATCGTCTGCCAGGGCGTCGCCCCGAGCGCCAGCGAACCGTCGCGGATCGACGGCGGCACCGACCGGATCGCTTCGCGAGCAGCGAGGATGACGGTGGGAAGCACCAGCAGCGCCAGGGTGAGCGATCCGGCGGCGACCACGAAGCCGAGGCTGAGCGGTCCACGGACGATGAAGGCGAGGCCAAGGATGCCGAACACGATCGAAGGCACCCCGGCCAGGTTCTGGATGTTGAGCTCGATCAGGCGGTTCCACCACTTCGTCCCGTCGGCGTACTCTTCGAGGTAGATCGCCGATCCCACCCCGAGCGGGACGATCAGGGCGATGACCCCGCCGATCAGGTACACGGTGCCCAGGATGGCGGTGCGGAAGCCGGACTGTGTGGGATCGACCGTCGAGGGTCCGTTGGTGATGATGTCCAAGCTCAGGCGCTGTCCACCCTTGACCGCGGCCCAGGTGATCAGGGCGACGATCGTCAACAGGGCGAGCGAGAGCCCCAGGAAGAGGACGGCTTGGAAGACGGTGTTGCCCACCTTGTCGGCACGCGAGCGCGTCCCGAAGGTCCGCTCGGTGGCGGCCCGTGCGCCGGACACCGCGAGCTGGGTGCGAGCAGCGGTCATTCGTAGGCCTCCCGGAAGCGGCGCACCAGCCTGATGGCCAGCATGTTCATGGCGAAGGTCATGATGAACAGGAGGGCACCGACGGCAAAGATCGTGTCGTACACGATCGTTCCCGCCGCGATGTCGCCCGTCGCCCGTCCGGCGATGTAGGCGGTCATCGTCTGGGCGCCCTGGAACGGATCGAAGCTGAGGGTGGGATCACCGGCCCCGGCGACGATGACCACCACCATGGTCTCACCGATGGCGCGTGAGACCGCCAGCACGAAGGCAGCCACGATGCCCGAGATGGCGGCGGGGATGACGACGCGGACCGCGACCTTCATCCGGCTGGCGCCCAACGCGTAGGCGCCCTGACGCAGGTCGGCGGGCACCGCCCGCATGGCATCGTCGGACACCGACGCCACGAGGGGGACGATCAGGAGGCCGACGGTGATGCCGGCCACACCGATGCTGAACGGGCCCCGCCACGACATCCCGGGCAGCAGATCCTGGAAGGTGGGGGTGAGCAACGAGAAGGCGAAGATGCCGAAGGCCACCGTGGGTATGCCTTCGAGCACCTCGAGCACGGGTTTGACGAGCTTGCGGACCCTGCGGCTGGCGTACTCGGAAAGATAGATCGCCGAGGCGAGGCCGATGGGGACCGCCACCACCATGGCGAACACCACCACCATGAGCGTGCCGACGACGATGGGCAGCACGCCGAAGGTGGGGTTGGCAAACGCCGGCGCCCATTGGGTCCCAGTCAGGAACTCGCGGATGGAGACCTCGCGGAACAGGTTGACCGACGGCACCAGCAGCGACACGACGATGGCGGTGGTGACGAGCACCGAGACCGTCGCGCACATGCCGAGGATGATCTTGATCAGCTTCTCGCCATGGCGCGGGCTCGCCGCCTCCAGCGACCGGCGTGGACCGGGATCCACGCCGACGCTGGAGGCGGCGATGTGACTCATACTCATGCCGAGGGGCTTTCGTTACGAAGTGCCATGGTCAAGATCAGTTGCCGAGCAGCGCCTGGATCTTCGCGAGCTCCTCCGCCTTCTGATCCTCGGTCAGCGGGACGTAGCCGGCGGTGACGGCGATGTCCTCGGCCTCTTCGATGTGGAACTCCATGAACGCCAAGACCTCGGGGCGCTGGATGGCCTGATTGTTGGCGTAGGTGAAGAGGGGCCGGCCGAGCGGCGTGTAGGAACCGTTGGCCACGTTCTCGATGGTCGCCTCGACGCACCCCTCGCCACCGTCGATCTGCAGCGGCTTGACCGAATCGCCAGCCTCCTGGAAGTAGGAGTAGGGGACATAGCCCATGGCGTAGACATCGCCCTGAACCGCGGTCACTGCCGCGGCGTCATCCTCGCCAATGTCGACGTAGTCGTTGCGGATGCGCCCTGACTCACCATTGATCTCCTCGGTGAAGAAGTCGAAGGTGCCTGAGTCGGTGCCCGGTCCATAGAGGGTGAGGGCCTCGCCTGCCATGTCGGCAGGGATGTCGAGACCGTCGATGTCACCCCAGGTGTCGACGGTCGAGCCGTCGTCCCAGATCTGCGTGGCCTGCTCGACGGTGAGGCACTCGACGGGGTTCTCGTTGTTCACGAGAAGCGCCAGAGCGTCGTTCGACACCCGGATCCCTTCGACGGTGATGCCGTTCTCATCGCACAGTTCGACCTCTTCGTCCTTGATGGGTCGGGAAGCGTTGTTCATGTCGTTCTCACCGCTGCAGAACTTCTGGAAGCCGCCGCTGGTGCCTGAGATGGCGACGTCGACCCGGACACCCGGGGTCGCGTTCATGAACATCTCGGCCGCCACCTCGGAGAGCGGCCCGACGGTGCTGGAACCATCGACCCGGACGGTGCCAGACAGCTCCTCGTCTCCGTCGCCGCCGCTGGCATCGCCGCTGATCGGCTCGTCGTCGTTGCCGCAGGCGGCCACGATCAAGAGCATGGCCACCAGTGCTGACAGCCACTTCGTTCGTGTGTACAAGGGGGGTTTCCTCCACTGGTTTCGTTGATGTACGAGCACCATACGAAGTGAAGGTTTCGTGCCTACCGGTGCGAGACGAAGGCAGGCCGACGTTCAGGTGAACAGTTGGTGAACCCGGCCCCGGGGCCACCTCAGCGCGGGTCAGAACCCTCCCGGCAGGCGACCGTCCCGACGCGGTTGCGTTACATCGACCCACGCCATCGAGCGGGACCCGCGGCACGCGACCTGTCCCACCTTGCGCCGACAACTGCGGTGGTTGTCGGCGCTAGGTGGGACGGCCTGGCAACGACTCCGTGGGATCAGTTGCGGGCGCCCACCCAGGCATCGACGAGGGCCATGCGCTCTGCCGCCGGGGGATGGCTGGCCTGCAGCCGCTTGAACACCCCGGGGTCGAGGTCGGAGAGGTTCTTCACGTGCAACCGGCGGATCATGTCCTGCATGCGGTCGGGGTCGTCGAGCAGTTCGAGGGCCTGGACGTCGGCCTGGCGTTCGAAGGCACGGGACACGAGCGAGGAGACGACCCCCATGGCGCCGAATCCGAGCTGGATGGCGACGAGGAGGATCGGCAGCGACGCGGGGTCGCCGAGGCCGGTCATCCCCGCCCAGGACCACAGCCCGTCCCACTCCGACAACGCCCGCAGCGCCAACATCATGGCCAGCGCCAGGCCCGCGGCGAGGGGGATCTGACGGCGCAGGTGGTGCAGGCGCCAGTGGCCGACCTCATGGGCGACGACCTGGGCGACGACCTCGGGAGGGTGCTCGAGGATGGTGTCGAAGAGCACGACGCGACGGGTGGCGCCCAGCCCGGCGACATAGGCGTTGTCTCGGGTCGAGCGGCGGCTCTCGTCGGCGACGTAGGCACCTTCGATGCCGACCCCTGCCCGATCGGCGATGTCGGCGATGCGGGCCTCGAGGTCGTCATCGTCGAGCGGGGTGAAGGTGTTGAAGATCGGGGCGATGACGATGGGGTACACGAAGCCCAGGCCAACGCTGAAGCCGACCAGCAGCAGCCAGCCCCAGACCCACCACAGGTCGGTGCCCCGGATGAGGGCATAGAGGGGCACGAGCAGGATCAGGTACATGACGATGCCGAGCGCCAGGCTCTTCACCTGGTCGGCCACGAACCCCCTGGGGGTCTGGTTGGACAGACCCCACCGCTTGTCGTGCACGAGGTCGACCCACCAGTCGAGGATCGGGTTGTAGACCAGGGAGATGAGCTCGAGGGCGACGATGACCACCAGCAGCTGGACGACCCAGTTGGTGGCGCCCACCCAGTCGATCAGCCGCGGGCCGGCCTCGACGAGGATGAACAGGCCGATGGTGACCGCGGTGACCGCGCCCCGGATCACCTTCAGCCGGGTGAGCGGGCGCTGGTAGTCGCGCGAGCGGGTCAGCTCGTCGACGCTGAACCAGTCGTCGGGGCGGTTGGGGACGCGGCGCCAGGTGGAGAAGGGTGAGGTCACGGGACCCAGGTTGTCAGACGGCCAGAGCGGAGCCGAGCGCATCGGCCAGCACCGCGAGACGGTCGGCGTTGGCGCGGTACCACGCCCAGCGGCCCCGCTTCTCGCGGGTGACCAGGCCGGCGTCGGTGAGGACCGCCAGGTGGTGCGAGACCGTCGGCTGGCTCTTGCCCAACGGCTCGACCAGGTCGCAGGCACACGCTTCGCCCTGACCGGCACTGGCGATGAGCGAGAACAGCCGCAACCGGGCGGGGTCGGCGAGCACCTTGAACGCCGCCGCCAGATCCTCGGCCTCTGACTCCGAGAGCGGCGCGTCGAGGAGCGGTTCACAGCAGGCAGCGATCGGCTTCACGTCCATGGCGGCTCCAGGCTACTCCCACTCGGGCCCATCATGTATTGACAGGAATCGATGTGCGGGCCATGCTGACCTTTGCATCGACAACCATCAATGCATTGGAGAACCCCCGCCATGTCCCGAGTCCAGCTCGCCCTCAACGTCGCCGACGTCGACACCGCCGTCGACTTCTACTCGAAGCTCTTCGGCACCGAACCCCACAAGCGCCGCGACGGCTACGCCAACTTCGAGATCGCCGAACCCCCGCTCAAGCTGGTGCTCATCCAGAACGAGTCGGCCGACAGCGGCAGCCTCAACCACCTCGGGGTCGAGGTCGACTCCACCGACGACGTCACCGCCGCCACCCGCCGCCTCGCCGACCAGGGCATGGACACCGACGTCGAGGACCAGGTCGACTGCTGCTTCGCGGTGCAGGACAAGGTGTGGATCGACGGCGCCGACGGCACCAGGTGGGAGATCTACACGATCACCGACGACGGCGGGGCATCGGTGCCATCGGCGGTCTCGGCCTGCTGCGCCAGCTGAGCAGCAGCCGAGCCCAGCACCGCCCGATCGGTCGGGTACAGCACCAACGAACGGGCCTGGTCCACCGGAAGCCAACGGATCTCATCGACCTCGTCGTTGGGCGAGAACCGGCCACCGGCCACCCGCAGCAGCCAGTACCGGACCAGCTTCGGTCCGGCGGTGACCGCATACGCGGTGGCGCACAGCTGTGGACCGAGCTCGCCGACGAACCCGGTCTCCTCCTCGGTCTCGCGCACCGCGGCATCGGCCCAACCCTCGCCGGGGTCGAGCTTTCCCTTCGGGACCGTCCAGTCGCCGTAGTGGGGACGATGCACGACGAGCACTTCGGGGCCGGCATCGCCGATCCGCCACGGGACCGTGCCTGCCGCCCGAACCAGCGGGCGGCTCACCCCGCGCGGACCGGCCGGGCCGAGCGTTCGAGGGCCAGCTGCTGCAGCTCGAGGTGGGCGTTGCGGCCCAGGGGCCCCTTGGTGCGGGACCACTCGCCGTCGGGACCCAGCTCCCACGAATGCTGGTCATCGGCCAGGTTGATCTCGATCACCTCGGCCAGCCGACCCTGCAGGTCGGGGTCGTCGATCCCGACCAGGGCTTCGACCCGGCGGTCGAGGTTGCGGGGCATGAGATCGGCCGACCCGATGAAGTAGGCGTCCCGACCCGGCCCCGCGCCGTTGGCGAAGTGGAAGATGCGGGAGTGCTCCAGATAGCGCCCGACGATCGACCGCACCGAGATGTGCTCCGACAGGCCCGGCACGCCGGGTCGGAGACAACAGATGCCGCGGATGATCAAGTCGATGGGGATGCCGGCCGCGCCCGCCGCGTAGAGCTCCTCGATCATGGTGGCGTCGACGAGGCTGTTCATCTTCATGCGGATGCGACCACGCTCGGGGCCTGCCGCCACCTCACCGCGGATGAGCTCGACGATCCGGTCCCGCAACCGGTGCGGCGCCACGAGCAGCCGGCGGTAGCTGACCTCGCGCGCGTAGCCGGTCAGGAAGTTGAACAGTTGGGTGAGGTCGGCACCCAGGTCGTCGTCGGCCGACAGCAACCCCAGGTCCTCGTACAGCCGCGCGGTCTTGGGGTTGTAGTTGCCGGTGCCGATGTGGCAGTAGCGGCGGATCCGGTCGGACTCGTTGCGCACCACGAGCACGGTCTTGGTGTGGATCTTGAGGCCAGCAAAGCCATAGGCGACGTGCACCCCCGCCTGTTCGAGTCGTCTCGCCCACTCGATGTTGGCCTGCTCGTCGAAGCGGGCCTTGAGCTCGATGAGCACCGCCACCTGCTTGCCTCGCTCGGCCGCCCGGATGAGCGACCCGATGATCGGACTGTCGCCGGAGGTCCGATACAGGGTGAGCTTGATCGCCAGAACCTTCGGATCGATTGCGGCTTGGCGCACGAACTCCTCGACCGAGGCCGCGAACGACGAGTAGGGGTGGTGGACGAGGACGGGCCCCTTGCCGAGCTCGGCGAAGATGTCGAGCGGCTCGTCGTCGGTGTCGGTCAGACGAGGTTCGGTGACCGGTGCCCAGGCGGGATCCTTGAGGTCGGGCCGGGCCAGCTCGTGCAACGACCACAGGCCCCCGAGCCCGAGAGGCCCTGCGTGGGGGTAGACGTCATCGTCGGTGAGCTCGAGCTCGCGCACCAACAAGCTGCGGATGGACTCCGACATGGTGAGGTCGACCTCGAGCCGGACCGCAGCGCCGAAGCGCCGCCGGCGCAGCTCCACCTCGACCGCGGACAGCAGGTCCTCGGCCTCGTCCTCGTCGAGGGTCAGGTCGGCGTTGCGGGTGACCCGGAACGGGACGTGCTCGTCGACCACCATGCCGGGGAACAGCTGGCCCAGGTGAGCGGCGATGACCTGTTCGAGGGGCACGAATCGCTCACCATCGGGCAGGACCACGAACCGCGGCAACAGGCTCGGCACCTTCACCCGGGCGAACAGGACCTCGTCGGTGTCGGGGTTGCGCACCACCACCGCCAGGTTGAGCGACAGATCCGAGATGTAGGGGAACGGGTGGCCGGGGTCGACCGCCAGCGGTGTGAGCACCGGAAAGATGCGGTGCTCGAACTCCTCGTCGAGGAACTTGCGGTCGTCCTCGTCGAGGTCGTGGTACTCGGAGAACACGATCCCTGCCGCCGCCAGCTCGGGCACCATCTCCTCGATGAAGGTCCGCTCCTGGCGGACGATGAGCGCCTCGACCGACTCGCGGATCTCCAGCAGCTGCTGGGCGGGACTGCGTCCGTCGGGGGTGCGCTTGGTGATGCCTGCCGCCACCTGCTCCTTCAGGCCCGCGACGCGCACCTGGAAGAACTCGTCGAGGTTCTGACTGAAGATGGCCAGGTACTTGGCCCGTTCGAGCAGGGGCTGGTCGGCATCCTCTCCCAGTTCGAGCACACGGGTGTTGAACTGCAACCACGACAGCTCGCGGTTGAAGAACCGAGCTGTGTCCTCTGCCTCGACCAGTGCCACCGGGCCACTGTACCGAGGGGCCGACCTCACCCGCCCTCGGCCGCGATCACCTCGTCGATCCATCCCCAGGCCGCCACCGCAGCGGGAAAGCCCCGGGTGGTGATGGTGAGCAGGGCCACCTGGCGGAGCTCGTCGGGGCTGATCCCATCGGCCAGGGCTCTGCGGGCGTGGGACCGGACCGCTCCATCGGCCTGGGCTCCGGCAGCGATGCCGAGCTTCACCAGGCGCACGGTGCGATCGTCGAGCGGACCCGTGGCCGAGGTGAGCTCGCCCAGTCGGTCGAGCGCCTCGGCGATCTCGGGGTGGGCGCCACGCAGGTCGGTGTACACCTCGGGGATGTGGTCGGTCACGATGGCCTCCTGGATCAGCCGGGCTCGATCCCGACGCTAGTCAGGACCGAGCCCGCCCGCGAGCCGCGCTCACACGCGCTCCACCTTGACCCTCGTGTCGAGGAACACCGTGGCACCACCGGCGTTGTCGACCAACGGCGTGTTGTCGAGCTCGTCGTTGCGTCGCATCGCGTCGTTGACGTTGAACCCCGCAGAACCACGGCGCGGATCGCCGGTCACCTTGTCGCCACGTGCCGGCGAGGTCGACGTCCCGTGCATCACCGGGTTGATGTAGGAGCCGCCGTTCACCGCACTTGCCGCGTCGCGGATCTGCCAGTCGGTGGTGCCCTGCTGGGTGTGCCCGAAGTGGTGGGTGCCGGCGATGACTCCAGGCCGGACCCGCTCGGACGGGAACAGGACCCCTTCGGTGCTGTCACTCGCCGAACTGATCCGCACCTTGTCGCCCCGATGCAAGCCGAGCCGCTCGATGTCGATCGGATTCATCTCGACGAAGTTCCTCGGGTTGACCTCGAGGGCCCAGTAGTCGTAGGCCGTGCGGGACTTGGTCCGGGTCGAGAGGCGGAAGGTGACGACATGGAACGGGTACTCCTGGTCGATGTCCTCGAACCGCTGTCCGGTTCCGTCCTCGGCAGGCAGGTAGGTCGCGCATCCCGGAAGGGTGCGACCGAGCGCGGGGTTGACCGTGGTGGCGAGCACCTCGTGCCACACCTGCAGCGGCGCGGCCGGATCGATCTTGAGCCCCGTCGTGTGCACCTCGTCGTCGTCCCATGCCGCCTCGGGAGGTTCGAAGTAGCCACCTCGTGCCAGCAGGTAGGCCGATCGTGACCACTCGTCGGAGTCGAGGATCTCGCGATGTGCTGCCACCGGGTAGCCCGACTCGACGAAGCTCAACTCGTCCGCGTCCGCGAGGGGTGTTCCGGCGTTCGACGCCAGGTTGGCAACGCCACGGAGGTAGAAGTCCTCCGCACGCCGCAACGGGAACCTCTCGCCCTCGAGCGGTCCGGCGCCGGGGATGGCATCGTCGCCGAACCCTGGCAGACCGAGCTCGGCGGCCACGTCGATGAGGAAGGTCTCCATCGTCATGGGACGGCCATCGTCGGTACGACCGGTGAGCGGCTCGACCGCCGGCGTGCGGACCGCGACGTGGGGCTGCTGGACCGCGCCTGCTTGCTGGCCCATGAAGCCCCAGTGTTCGAGGTACATCGCGTCGGGAATGATGTAGTCGGAGTTGACGCTGGTCTCGCTGATGGTCGTGTCGACGGAGATGAACAGCGGAAGCTGATCCGGGTCCTTGACCGCCTCACGGAAGCGGCGGCCACCGGGGATCGAGTGAAGCTGGTTGATGTAGTAGTTGATGTAGATCTTCGGGCGGTACGGGTAGCCGGTGGCCACCGCGCCCAGCGCCTCGGTGGTGATCCCGGCGTGAGTGAACGGGTACCAGGGGCGATCCGACGGGTACGGATCCTGGCCTGCCTCGACCTTGCGCCGGTACTCGCTGGACTCCTCGTAGGCGATGTCGGTCTTGGTCCCGACCCGGGAGATGTGCACCCCGCCCTTGTCGGGGGCCCCGTCGATGGTCTCGAGGTCGTACCGACCTTCGCTCCAGGCGGGTCCTCCGGCGTTCTTGGTCATGCCGCCACGACGGTCGAAGTTGCCGACCAGGGCGTTGAGCATCTGGATCGCCAACCCGGCGTAGATGCCCATCGAGTGCATGGTCGCGCCGCGATAGCAGGAGGCGGTGGCCTTGCGACCGTGGCTGGTGAACTCGTCGGCGAGGCGCTCGACGGTCTCGACCGGCACGCCGGCGATCTCGGACCACTCCGCGACCGAGTTGCGCTCGGCCTCGTCCCGGAGCAGTTGCAGTGCCGTCTTCACCGCGAGGGATCGGCCGTCGGCATCGACCACCTCACGATCGACGAACAGCTCGCCGGTCGACACCGAGGTGTTCGCCGCGGGCTGGCCGGTCGCCGCATCGATCACCACGTACTCGTCGTCGCCCAACCCGAGGTCGCTCGCCCGAAGGAACCGGCCATACCGCTCGTCTCCTTCCTCGCGGACGACCAGATAGGGGGCGTTCAACCAGGTGGTCTCGCCCGCACCGCGCGCCGAGCTCTCGTTGGCGTGAGCGAGGTACGCCTCGTTGTAGCGGTCGTTGTCGAGGATCCACCGGATCATCCCGAGCACCATCGCTGCGTCGGTGCCGGGCTTCACCGGGACCCACTCGTCGGCGTACCCACGCCCCGGGGGCACGTACGGGTCGACGAGCACGAGGTGCCCGTCGCCGCGAGCGTGCCGGTTGGCGAGGATGGGTGCAGAGGTGTTGACGCCGGGCTTCCACCCGCCACCGAGGTTGACGCCGAAGAACAGCATGTACTCGCTGTTGTTGATGTCGGCGAAGAGCTGGCTGTGCCCGCTGACATCGGGGTTGTGTCGGCCGGTGAACAGGTAGTTGGTCACATACCAGTTCATCTGGCAGAGGTCTGTGTGGCTGACGTAGTTGATGCTGCCGTAGGCGGCGAGGAACCGCTCGATGAAGTCCTGGCGCCCCGACTGACCTCGCCCGGTGTTCCACACGACCTGGTTGGCGCGGGGTCCGAGCTCGGGCACATCGGGGTCGAGTGGCTCGGTGGAGTGCAGGGCGCGGAAGCCCTCGATCTCACGATCCTCACCGATGTGCTCGAACAGGCGCCCACCCTCGACCAACTCGGTGATCAACTGATCCCAACCGATGGGTTCGAACTGCGCGGACCCTCGGGGACCAGTGCGCTTCAGGGGCAGGTGGATCCGGTAGGGGTCATAGAGGTACTGGAGCCCGGAGACACCCTTGAGGCAGAGCGATCCGCTGGCGCGGAGGCCCTCGGCGATCGGGGTCTCGAAGTCGATCGGCTGGTTCATCGTCGATGCCGGGTGATACGGGTTCCCCAGCAGCGTTCGCACCTTGCCGTCCCGGATGATGGCGCGGCTCCCGCAACGAGCATCACAGGACAGACAGATCGTGTGCACCACCGCGTCGGCAGAGGGGGGCGTGGGCCCCGACACCTGAGCCTTGTACTCGGGCTGGATCAGCGCACGGATCGTCGACCAGCCCGCGGCAACCGCAGCGACCGCGCCCACGGCGACACCCAGCAGGGCCCGCCGCGTCCGCGACGCGGCCTCGCCGGGAGTCGTGGCAGCAACCGGCCCTTCGTCGTGGGGGAGCACGATCCACAGCAGCACGCCGACCACCAGCGCCCAGATCACCAGACCCGAGGCGGCGACCACACCCTCACGGCCGCCGATGTGCACCGCCTCGTCGACGAACCCCTCGCCGGTGCGCGAGATCGTCTGGCCGCCGATCACGATCATCCACCGGCTCGCGTAGAGGCCGACGAGACCGAGCAGGCCTCCGACCGCTGCCGCCCGGGGGTGGCTGCGCACCGCGGCCCAGGTGAGCAGGCCAACAGCCGCCGCGCCGCCGATCACCAGCTCGAGGCCGACGAAGGCGAACAGGTCGCGGCTGAAGTGCAGCTCGCGGATCGCCGGCCACAGCTCGTTCTCGCCGTAGGCGCTGTGGGCGAGACCCCAGAGGCGGACCCCGAGGTGCGCACCGAGGAGCACCGCCGCGCTGGCCGCCAGCAGCCGGACCAGGGCGTTGTCCCGAGCGAACTCCTTCGACAGGCCGGCGAGGATCGACAGCCACAGGAACCCCGCTGCGAGGGCGGCGAAGGCGAAGATGATCCCCAGCAGCGGTGTGTACCAGAGACCGAACGAGGTCATGCTCGACAGCAGGAACCCGGTGTAGGCGACGAAGGCGACCGCGGCGATCACCGATGCGATCGCGAGCCCCCGAGCGAACCGCTCGGCCGAAGGTGAGAGCGGAGCATCGGGCTCCTGCTGGCGACCGGCGAGGAGCCCGGCGAGCCGCCCGACGATGTCGTCGCGCTCCGACGCCACTCGGGCGAACCCGGGCCGGTGGATCAGCCAGAGGTTGACGGCGATGAGCGCGGTCAGGATGAGCAGCGACACCGATCCGTAGGGCATCGCCGAGGTCTCGTTCGGGGCGAACAGGACCCTCCACATCCGCCATGGCTGGGTGAGGTCGGCGATGACGGCGAGCGGGATGACGACGAAGCACGCCGCGGCGCTGATGATCGCGGCCCGGCGGAGGCGCAACAGCGTTGGCTGTTCGAACACCCCTGGCAGGCGGGGCAGCACCGCGACGATGAGGCTGCCGGCACCGATACCTGAGAGGAACAGGTAGGTGACGACGACCACACCCCAGCGGATGTGCTCGTTGACGAGACTCTGATCCATCACAACTCCCTGGTTCCGGTGGTGACTGCGGTGGTGGGTTCGCCCGGGTCCGACGGCAGTCCCACGTAGTGGACGTTGGGCCCGAGACCGAGCTCTGGGCGCAGCACGTCGGTCGGCTGGCTGGCGATCAACTGGCTGGGCGCACTGTTCGGGTCGTCGAGATCACCGAACACGCGGCACTGGGAAGGGCACACGTCGACACATGCCGGCCGGAGGCCCTCGTCGACGCGATGGGCGCACAGGTTGCACTTGTCGGCGGTGTGTCGCACCGGGTCGACGAACGTGGCGCCGTAGGGGCAGGCCTGGTTGCAGGCCCGGCACCCGATGCACATGCTGTGGTCGAGATCGACGATGCCGTCGGAGCGTCGGAAGATCGCCCCGGTGGGGCACGCACGCATGCAGCCCGGATCAGTGCAGTGGTTGCAGAGCTTCGGCACGAACACCGGGCGGGCATCGGGGTAGGTGCCCTGCACGTACTCCTCGACCCAATCGCGGTAGACGCCGAGGGGCACGTGGTTCTCGGCCTTGCACGCCGCCGTGCACGCATGGCAACCGATGCATCGTCCGATGTCGATCACCATCCCCAGCCGGCCGGCGGGCTCGACGGGCGCGGCTTGGGCGGCGGCCGGCTCCGCACCAGTGGCGATCATGCCCAGGACGCCGCCCACGGTCGCCGCGCTCCCCACGAGGAACGAACGACGATCGAGCTGGGGCAGGCCGACCGGCGTGGGCCGGCCGTCGTCGTCGGTGACGCGCAGCCCTTCGTCTGCCACCACCCGGCAGCTGGGGCAGAGATCGAGCTGCCGGCTCGACCGGGTCGGTGGACGGCCGCTGTCGCGAACCACCTGCTTGGCGTGTGCCAGCAGGCGGGCGGGCAGGTGCGGCTCGCCGCACCCCGCGCAGGGCACCATCTCATCGACCACCAGGGTCCTGCGCTCCACGAGCTGGCTCGCCACGGCCGGTCGGAGGGAGATCACCTGCTCGGGGCAGGCGGTGACGCACAGTCCGCACTCGACGCAATCGACGTCGCGTGCCGACAGCACACCGTCTGAGTCGGAGAGCTGGATGGACCCTGTCGGACAGGTCCGGGCGCAGGCGCCGCACATGGTGCAGCCCTCGTCCTCGACCGAGATGTGACCGAACCCGGCCACCAGGCTCGTCTCGGCGTCGTCGGTTGGGTCCATGTCGGCGAGCAACTGCGCGAGGACCGACCGCCGGGGAGCTTCGCTGGGACCGGGGAAGCCGATGGGCATCTCGCGAGGTTCAGGCTTCGCCTCACGGCCCATGGTGGCGAGGGCTTCGTCGAGCCCGGCCGCTCTCGAATCGGCCACCAGGATCGATCCGTGGCGACCGGAGAGCTGGGCTGCGACCTCCGCGTGATCCTGGACGAGGTGGAGCGCGTCGTGATGGCACTCGTCACAGCCCACGACCGCCAATGCGACGGCGCCGGCTCGCAGACCGGCGAGCAGGGCCACCTCGTCGATGACGAGCACCGAGGGGACCTCGACCGTGGCCCACCCGTCCTCGCTGGCTCTGGCCGCCAGGCCCTCGTGGCACGGACCGCTGACCAACACCGGTCGACCGCCGACGGCGGCGTCGACCACCATGGCCCGCAGCTCGGCATCGGGCAGGAACGACCGCTCCAACGACGAGGTCGGACACAGGGCGGTGCACGCGCCGCAGCGGTGGCACTGCCCCGCGTCGATGTGGATCTCGGTGCCGTTCGGCCCTTCGCGAGCGACGATCGCCTGATAGGGACAGCCTTGGACACAGGCTCGACATCCTGCGATGCCGTCACCGCCTGCGGCGCAACGGGACATGTCGAAGACGGGGGGCGGGAGCAAGCTGGGTGCGAGTGCCATCAACGGGACCAATCTGCCGGGGTTCCTGCCATGTCGTGTATGGGCACGATGGTGGCCTGGATCGCTCCACGATAGCTAGGGACCAAGGTCCTGGAGCTTCCCGCCGAATGGCAGCGAACTCCGGCGTGGCTCGTTGCTAGGTTGGCCCGAGGACCACATGGAACCTCAGACGACCGCCCCGCACCTGCCGGTCACCCCAGCGCTCGAACCGATCGACTGGCACGCTCCGGCGACCCGCCACCTGCTCTTCACCGGCAAGGGCGGGGTCGGCAAGACGACCGTCGCCGCGGCCACCGCGGTCGCGCTGGCCGACCAGGGCAGGCGGGTGCTCATCGTCAGCACCGACCCTGCGTCGAACCTCGACGACGTGCTCGGCACCCCGCTGGGCCAGACCCCCACGCCCGTGCATGGGGTCGTGGGACTCGACGGGGTGAACATCGACCCCGAAGCCGCTGCCCACGACTACCGAGAGCGCACCCTGGCGCCGTTCCGCGAGGTGGTGCCCGCGGCCGATCTGGCCTCGATGGAGGAGCAGCTGGCGGGGCAGTGCACCGTCGAGATCGCCGCCTTCGACGAGTTCAGTCTGCTGCTCGGCTCGGAGGCGAACGCGTCGGACTACGACCACATCGTCTTCGACACCGCCCCCACCGGACACACGTTGAGACTGCTCAGCCTTCCCGCCGCGTGGAGCGACTACCTCGTCGACTCCCCCGCGGGAGCGAGCTGTCTGGGACCGCTCGCCGCCCTCGAGGAGAAGCGCCAGCTCTACGAGGGCACCGTCGCCGCGCTGAGCGACTCCACCCGCACGACGGTGATGCTGGTGAGCAGACCCGAACGCTCGGCACTTCGCGAAGCGGCGAGAGCGGCGTCCGAGCTGGCAGCGCTCGGGGTCGAGAACCAGCGTCTGATCATCAACGGCGTGCTCGAACACCCGGCTCCCGACGACGCGATCGCCACGGCCTATGCCCACCGCCAGCGAGCCGCGCTCGACGCGTTGCCGGCACCACTCGACGGGCTTCCCGGGACACGGGTTCCGCTGAGCGGCATCGAGATCACCGGCGCCGAAGCTCTCCGCCACATCATCGGTGGGACCGGCGCTCCCGACCAGGCGCGGTTCGAACCACCCAGCCAGGTCGGGGGCGTGCACGCGCTCGTCGCCGAACTGCTCGAGGCGGGGCCCGGGGTCACGATGGTGATGGGCAAGGGCGGGGTCGGCAAGACGACCGTCGCCGCGGCAGTGGCGGTAGGACTCGCGCGCGCCGGCGCCGACGTGCACCTGGCCACCACCGACCCGGCCGGGCGGTTCAGCGACGTCCTCGACGACACCGACACCTCGGAGCTGGAGGTGACCAGCATCGACCCCGCGGCCGAGCTCCAACGCTATGTCGACACCAAGCTGCGGTCAGCCCGCGACCTGGATCCCCAACAGCGGGCCCTGCTCGAGGAAGATCTCCGCTCGCCCTGCACCGAGGAGATCGCGGTGTTCCAGGCCTTCGCCGGGGTACTGCGCGACGGCCGCCGACGACACGTGGTGGTCGACACGGCGCCGAGTGGACACACACTGATGCTCCTCGACCAGACCGGTGCCTATCACCGCGAGGTGATGCGGACCTCGACCGACGTCGGTGGCCGGATCACGACACCGTTGATGCGGATCCAGAACCCGAGCTTCACTCGGGTGGTGCTGGTCACCCTCGCCGAATCGACCCCGGTGCAGGAGGCGAGCGAACTCCAGGACGACCTCCGCCGGGCCGACATCGAGCCCTACGGCTGGGTCGTCAACGCCAGCCTGTCGGCCACCGGGACCACCGATGGCGTGCTGGCCCAGCGGGCCGCCAACGAGCGACACCACCTCGAACGGGTCCAGACCGAGCTGAGCTCGCGGACCTGGCTGGTGCCGTGGCTCGCCGAGCCCGACGTCGACACGGTGCTCGGTCCCTGACCACCGGCGGACCGGTGACTCAGCCCTGGGGCTCGTCCTCTTCGGGGATGCCGAGATCCCAGCGCAGCGTGAGGTTCTCGCGCTCGGCGTCGCGGGCGACGCGCTCGCGGTTGCGACGGAACTGAGGATCGTGCGGCGGCAGCAGCAGGAGACGGGACAGGACCCGGGTGCGGAACCCCTCGATGACCTTCGGGTCGCCGAACTCGCTGCGCACGTCCCAGTGCGGGGCCACCGGCCCGAGGTAGACCACCACCACGCTGCCCCGTGGCGGCTCGTACTCCTCGGCGATCTGTTCGGACATCTGGGCTCCTGGGAGTGGGATTGGCTGGCCCGACACCCTACCGTGGAGTGATCGGTCGAGCGTGGCCGGAACTTCGCCGGGCGGATTTTGGCTGGAATCGGGAACCAAGTGCCCTTCCGGTCCGTATATACATCGATCGGAGGCGACATGGACAACGAGTGGATGACCAAGGGTCTGTGCAACGACCGGCCCCCGGCCATGTTCTTCCCCAGCGATGGGGTGGGCGTCGAGATCGCCAAGAAGGTGTGCGTCGAGTGCCCGGTCAAGGACCCGTGCCGCGAGTACGCGCTCGCCCACCGGATCGACCACGGGGTGTGGGGCGGCACCTCAGAGCGCGAACGGCGCCGGATCCTGCGGCGCCGTCGGCTCGCGGCCGAAGGCGCCGAGTCGACCAGCTGACCCGCCCGCCGGCCACATGAGCCGTCGCTCGGAGTCAGGCGACCAGATCAGCGGTCAGGCTTCGTCGTTGTTCGACGTGCCCTTGGCCGAGGTGTCGTCCTCGGTTGAGTTGTCGGATGACTTGTTGCTGCCATCGCCGATCTCGTCTTGTCCCTTGCGGAACTCGCGCTGGGCTTCACCGAGCGAACGAGCGAGCTGGGGGAGCTTGGCGCCCCCGAAGAGCACCAAGACGATGACCAGGATGATGGCCAGCTGCCACGGTCCAGGATTCACACCGTCACCCTACCGCCACCGGGGTCAGATGTCAGAGCAGCGACGGGGGAATCGACTTCCGTGATCGAGTGCGTCGTCAACATCAGCGAAGGGCGGGACCCGACGGTGCTCGACGCGCTGGCCGATGCGGCGGGCAACGCGCTGCTGGACCTGCACCGCGACCCCGACCACCACCGCTCCGTGTTCACCCTCGCCGGCGACGAGGCGGTGCATGCCGTGGCGACCGAGGCGGTCGCCCGGATCGACCTCACCACCCACGAGGGGGTGCACCCGCGCATCGGGGTGGTCGATGTCGTCCCGTTCGTGGCCCTCGCTGGGTCAAGCACCGGCGACGCCCGTGCAGCCCGCGACGCCTACGCGGCCTGGTCGGCGGACACGCTCGGGGTCCCCTGCTTCCTGTACGGTCCCGAACGGACCCTGCCCGAGATCCGCCGCGGTGCCTTCAGCGAGCTCGCCCCCGACACGGGACCTGCGGCGCCGCACCCCACCGCAGGGGCGTCCGCGGTCGGCTGGCGCGACCTGCTCGTCGCCTACAACCTGTGGCTCGCCGACACCGACCTGGCGACGGCCCGTGGAATCGCCCGCTCGTTGCGGGGCCCGGCGGTGCGGGCCCTGGGGTTGCAGGTCCGAGACCAGGTGCAGGTGTCGATGAACCTGATCGATCCGATGTCGACCGGGCCGGCCGAGGTGTTCGACCAGGTGGCCCGGCAGGCCGAGATCGCCCGGGCAGAGCTGGTCGGGCTCGTCCCCGCCCGCGTCCTGGAACGCATCCCGAACCGCCGGTGGCGCGAGCTGGATCTCGACGCCGACCGCACGATCGAAGCCCGGGTCGAAGCCCAGGGTCTTGGCTGGGAGTGATCAGGCGCTGGCGGGCTTGACCGCCACCGCCGTGCCGCGCGCGATCGCACGCTGACGGCGGATGCGACGACGTTCACGCTCGCTCATGCCGCCCCAGATGCCGAACTTCTCGCCGTGGGCCAAGGCGTACTCGAGGCAGTCGACACGCACGACGCATCCGCGGCACACCTCCTTGGCCTCTCGAGTCGAGGCGCCCCGTTCGGGGAAGAACAGGTCGGGGTCGACCCCCAGGCAGTTGGCGTAGTCCTGCCAGCCCTTGTCATCAGGTCCGTCGACAGAGTGCTCTCGCATGTGTCGACCTCCTCCGGGTTCGTGTCGGCCATTCGGCCGGTCGGATGCTGCGTTAAGCCCGCTGGTGACTCGATCCCCTCAGTCTGAGCTGCTGCCCATACCACAGGCGTAATTACAACGGTGTGATCATCCCCCACATCTGCCGAAAACGCAACCCCGAACCCGGGGCGCAGGGCCGAACGGCCTACTCGACCCCGGTCGCCGACACCGGTTCGTCCACCGGTCCCAGCGTCTCGGAGATCAGTTCGGCGAGAGCCCGGCGTCCCTCGGGGGCCAGGTGCAACCCGTCCCAGGACCAGTCCGGGTTGGCGGCGATGAGCGATGCCCAGTCGGCCACCCGCATGTTCGGCCACCGCTCGGCGGCCTCGTGGATCTGCACGTTCATCTGAGCCCGGGTGGGCGACACCTCCGAGAGGGTGACCCACACCACCCGCGGCACCCACCACAGGCTGCCCATGACCTCGTCGATCTGGCTGGCGTAGTCGCCGCGCTCGCCCGCGATGTAGTTGTTGCCGAGGTGGATCACCACCGCTTCACCGATCTCGTCACGGCGCTGCTCGAAGAGATCGACCGCCTGGGCGAGACGGCGACTCCCCACGGCGTCGTAGGTGACCGACCACTCCGACAACTCGATCGGGATCACCGATGCGGTGCCGATCAGGACCGAGTCGCCCACGACCAGCACGCTGTTGCGCCCGGGCGGTCCAGGTGGATCGGCCACCGGTGCCGGCGGGTCGACGCTGCGGTCCACGACGGTGGTCGAGGTGGTGGGGACCAACGGCAGGGTCGATGAGGTGACCTCAGGGGTGGGGGTCGGCTCGGTCGTGTCCGGGGTCGGCTCGGTCGTGTCGGGAGCCGGCTTCGCCGGCTCGAGTTTGGGGTCGGGTGCCGGGGCCCCCAGATCGACGTCGGGCTCGGCACGCTCGGTGTCCGCGCCCTCGACGGCCTCACCGAAGGAGGTGTCGGCGCACGCGGTCGAGACGACCGCGACCACGAGGGCCACGGCCACCATCGCCGACCGGACCGCCTGCCCGCAGGTTGGGGGAAGTCGCTCGAACACCGTGTCCTCTCCGGGGACGCATCCCCGCGCGCGCCGCCCGCTGGTTCACAGTGTAGGGGGACGACCCCTCGTTCAGGCCCGCGCCCCGCGACCGCGCATCATCTGCTTCTTCTGCTCGATGAAGTCGACCAGCACGTAGTCGCCGAGGTTCTCGGGGGTGGTGAAGAACGCCCGCCCCTTGTTCATCTCGGTGAGCCGCTCGATGAAGGTCTGCAAGTAGCTGTTGGCGTCGAGCATGAAGGTGTTGATGCGGATGTCGTCGCGGGTGCAGCGCTGCACCTCTTGCAGGGTGGCGTCGACGGTCTCCTGCACCGGCGGGTAGCTGAAGAACGGCTCGCCGTTGGGGAGGATGTGGGCGGTGGGCTCACCGTCGGTGATCATGATGATCTGCTTGGTGCCGCTCTGGCGGGCCAGCATCCTGCGGGCCAGCGCGAACCCGTGCTGCATGTTGGTGCCGTAGACGAAGTCCCACGACACCTCGGGGAGTTGCTCGGCGGTGAGCTCGCGTGCCACCTCCGAGAAGCCGACCAACCCCAGGAAGTCGCGGGGGAACTGGCTCGAGATCAACGAGTGCAGCGCCATGGCGACCTTCTTGGCCGGAAGGAAGTTGTCGCGCATGGGCATCGACAGCGACAGGTCGAGCATCAGGACCGTGGAGGACCGGACCAGGTTCTCGGTGCGTTCGACCTCGAAGTCGTCGGGGACGAGCCGAACCGGGGTCCCACCACCGGTGCGCTGGATCGCGTTGCGGACGGTGCGCTCGATGTTCAGGTTGAACGCGTCGCCGAACTCGTAGGGCTTGGTGTCGAAGTCGCGCTCGTGGCCCGCCCCGACCTCTTCGAGCTGGTGACGACCCAGCTTGTCCTGGGCGAGCTTGCGGAACAGGTCGTTGAGGGCGTTCTGTCCGAGCCGGCGGATCGCCCGGGGCGTGAGCTCGAAGTGGCCTTCCTTGTTGTTGATCAGCCCGGCGTCTTCGAGCATCTTGGCCATCTCGGCCATGCGCTCGAGACTGCGGGCGGCGTCGTCTCCCAGCATCTCGCGAGCGCGCTCGGTGTCGACCTCGGACAACGCACCGGGGTTGGTGGCGCCCCGCAGAAGGTTCTCGAGCTGATCGATGTCGCCCAGCTCCTGCATCATCTCGGCCGCCTCGGCGAAGCCCAGCGGGTCCTGGCCCCGGAAGTCGAAGCTGCGATTCCACCCCATGTCGGGGAACGCCTGCTGCAGGTTGCGTGACAGCTGGTCGGCCTGGAAGGCGAGGTCCATGTCCTCGAGGAGCTGCTCGCTGAGCCCCTGCAGCTGGGCCCGCTGCTCGGGGGTCATCGAGTTGAGCATCGCCTGCATGTTGGCCATGCGCTCGGCCATGACCTCGAGCAGCTCGTCGAGGTTCTGGGGGTTCTCGGGGAAGAAGTCGCCGTAGCGATCCATGAACCCCTCGAAGTCGGGCTCCTGACCCTGCTCGCGCTGTTCGAGCATGTGGTTGAGCTCGGACATCATGTCCTTCATCCGAGCCATGTCCTCGGGCGTCATGTTCTGCACCGCGCCCGACATCTGGTCGACGTACTGCTGCATCAGCTGCTGTCGGAGCTGGTCGAGCAGCCCGTCGAAGCGCTCCTGGGCCTCGGCCGAGGTGAAGTCGTAGTCTTGGAGCTGCTTGACCTGACCGGCGAGGTCGGGCGGCAACATGTCGAGATCCATCTGCTTGCCGGCCACCGACTCCTCGACGACCTCCTGGCGGCGTTGGTCGCCGGAGTTGCGGGCGTCTTCGGCCAGCTGGTCGAGCGCCTCGCGCTCGGTGTCGACCACGTCTCGCAACTCTTGGGCGATGTCGTCGTAGACGCCACCCAGGTCGTACTGGTCGAGCTGGTCCTTGCGACGCCGGCGGAGCTTCTCGAGCATCTCCCGCACGCCCTGCATCCGCTCGCCGTTGCGGTCCTCGAACCCGGACTGCATCATCCGGCGCAGCGCGGCGTTCAGGTCACCGTGGTAGAGGAGGTCGTCGGTGATCTCCTCGAGGATGTCGTACGCGTCGAGCTCGAACCCGGTCTGGGTGCCGTCCCAGCGGGAGTAGGAGAACCGCGACGAGCCGGGCATGGCTCAGGTCCGTCCTCGGTAGGAGGACCTGGTTCCCGCGGCGTCCTTGTTCAGGCGCTTGGACAAGTGGAGCCCCTCGAGCACGAGCTCGACGGCGCTGGCGATGTGGGCCGGTGAGGTCTCGGCTCCGACCAGCGCCTCGACAGGACCGCCGAGCGCGGGGACCGACTCGAGCAGGTTGACGTAGTCGGCGGCGGCGACGTCCTCGCCGGCGTCGACCACGACACCCTCCTCGAACGCGTCGAGGATGGGGCGGAAGTGCTCGGCGTCGACTCGCTCCTTGAACACGGTGAGCACTGCGGCCCGCAGGAGGTGTTCGATGATCTGGCCGTCGCGGCCGTCGTCGAGGGTCTCGATCTCGACCTTGCCCGAGGTGGAGCTGGCCAGGGCATCGAGGTCGGACACCCGGGGCACGACCTCGGACTCGCCGGTTCGCAGCGCTCGGCGGGCGGCGTTGGCGACGAGGGTCTCGAGGTTGGCCACGGTGAGGCGCACCGACACACCCGAGCGCTGGTTGATGTGGGGGCTCTGGCGGGCCAGGTGGCTGAGGGTGGCCACGATCTCGGTCATGAAGTCCGGAACGTGCACCTCGACCCCGGGTGCCTCGAGGGGCCGGGCCTCCTGCTGGGCGATCTCGACCTCGATGGCGACGTCGAGCGGGTAGTGGGTGCGGATCTGGGCGCCGAAACGGTCCTTGAGCGGGGTGATGAGCCGCCCACGGTTGGTGTAGTCCTCGGGGTTGGCGGAGGCGAAGAGCATGACGTCGAGGGGGAGGCGGATCTTGTAGCCCCGGATCTGGACGTCGCGCTCCTCCAACACGTTGAGCAGGCCGACCTGGATGCGCTCGGCGAGGTCGGGAAGCTCGTTGATGGCGAAGATGCCCCGGTTGGTGCGGGGCACCAGGCCGTAGTGGAGCGTGAGCTCGTCGGAGAGGTAGCGGCCCTCGGCGACCTTGATCGGGTCGACCTCGCCGATGAGGTCGGCGATCGAGGTGTCGGGGGTGGCCAGCTTCTCGCCGTAGCGCTGGTCGCGGTGGACCCAGTCGATGGGGGTGTCGTCGCCCAGGTCGGCGAGGAGGTCCTTGGCGTGCTTGGACACCGGGTGGTAGGGATCGTCGTTGATCTCGGAACCCTCGACGATGGGCATCCACTCGTCGAGCAGACCGGTGAGGGCACGGATCATGCGGGTCTTGGCCTGGCCCCGCTCGCCGAGAAAGATCACGTCGTGTCCGGCGAGGAGCGCGTTCTCGAGCTGTGGGAGCACGGTGTTCTCGTAGCCGAGCACGGCCGGGAACAGTGGTTCTCCGGCAGCGATGCAGGTGACGGCGTTGCGCCGCACCTCCTCTTTGACGGGAAGGGACTCCCAGCCCGACTCGCGGAGCTGGCCGAGGGTTGCTGGTCGCGACATGCAATCGACGCTATCGGTTTCGATTCGAGTTGGCCGCGCGGCACCACCACCCGCCGGACGGCCCTGTTCGTTCCGGTCGAGCTGCCCGGTAGCGTCGTTGCGTGATCCCGATCGACCTGTCGGGCCGGTGGCGAGCGGCCCTGGCCGACCCGGAGCGGCGACGGCGGTTCAGCGCGCCCGAGCTCGACGACGGCGACGACCCCGACTGGCACGACCTGGACGTCCCCGGCCACTGGCGCTGTGCGCCCCCCTTCGCCGACACCGACGGGCCGATCCTGTATCGGCGTCGATTCGACGTCGATTCGACGACCGCCTCCGGGGAGCGAATCGGCAGCGATTCGCCGCCGAGCGGGCCGGAGCGGTGGTGGCTGGTGCTCGACGGGATCTTCTACCAGGGGGACGTGTGGCTCGACGGGCGGTACCTGGGCGACACCGAGGGCTACTTCTTCGCCCACCAGTTCGAGGCCACCGACGCCATCGCCGCACGCACCGAGCACCTGCTCGCGGTCGAGGTGGCCTGCCCACCCCAGACCGACCGCACCCACAAGCGCAGCCTCACCGGCTCGTTCCAGCACTCGAGCTGGCTCGACCCAGCCTGGAACCCGGGCGGCATCTGGCGCCCCGTCCGGCTCGTGCGTTCCGGCCCGCTGCGGATCCGCCACGCCCGGCTCCGCTGCATCGAGGCCACCGAACAGCAGGCGGTTCTGGCACTGCGGGCGGTGATCGACGCCACCTCACAGACCACCGCCACGCTGCGCACCACCGCCGTCCCGTCCGATGGAACCGGGGCAGGGATCGACCACGAGCTCGAGCACATCGTCGCCGCCGGCGAGAACCGCGTCGAGTGGACCATCACCATCGACCGACCGGCGCGCTGGTGGCCACACGCCCTGGGCGACCAGGTGCTGCACGACATCGACGTGGAGGTGTTCCACCCCGACGACGGGCCCGAGACACCACCGAGCGACCACGTCCGGTTCCGCACCGGGCTCCGGACCGTGCGCATGGACCGCTGGATCCTGTCGGTCAACGGCGAACGACTGTTCTGCAAGGGCACGAACCTCGGCCCAACCCGCCAAGCCCTCGGCGCCGCCTCCACCGAGGAGATCACCGCCGACGTGGCGGCAGCCAAGGACCTGGGCATGGACCTGATCCGGGTCCACAGCCACATCGCCCGACCCGAGCTCTACGACGCCGCCGACGAAGCGGGGATGCTCGTCTGGCAGGACCTACCGCTGCAGTGGGCCTACCAGCGCGGTGTCCGCCAGCAGGCGCTGCGCCAGGCTCGCGAGGCGGTCGACCTCCTCGCCCACCGACCGTCGGTCGCGGTGTGGTGCGGCCACAGCGAGCCCCTCCCCGGCGGGCTCGACGCCGTGGGCCACGATCTCGGGGCGACCCGACGCGACCAGCTCCGCCGCCAGGTCGGCCAGGCCCTGCCATCGTGGAACAAGAACCTGCTCGATCCCTCCATCCGACGGGCGCTGCGCACGACCGACGGCACCAGGCCGGTCATCTCCGGCTCGGGGCTGCTGCCGCAGCTGCCCATGCTCGACGGCACCGACACCCACCTGTTCTACGGCTGGGAGTACGGCGACATCGGCGACCTCGCCTCGGCCGCGGCCCGCTGGCCACGACTGGTGCGCTTCGTCAGCGAGTTCGGCGCCCAGGCGGTGCCCAGCAGCGCCGACTTCTGCGAACCCCACCGATGGCCCGATCTCGACTGGGACCGGCTCGGCTCCTGCCATGGGCTCCGCCGCGACCTGCTCGACTGCATCGCCGACCCCGCGGACCACGCCACGTTCGAGGGATGGCGAGCCGCGACCCAGGCCCACCAGGCCGCCCTCCTGCGGCGCCAGATCGAGGCGCTGCGCCTGCTGAAGTACCGACCCACCGGCGGGTTCGCCCAGTTCCTGCTGGCCGACGGGCACCCCGCGATCAGCCACTCCCTCCTCGACCACGACCGGCAGCCCAAGGCGGCCTACGACGCGGTGAAGGCAGCGTGCGCCCCGGTGGTCGTGGTCGCCCGCACCGGCCCGGCCAGCCGGCGCGACGCCCTGGCGCTCGACCTCTACCTGGTGAGCGACCGCCGCGACGGCATCGACCAGGTGAGCGTCGAAGCGACCCTGGACGGGCGGTCGCCACGCCGGTGGACCAGCGACGTCGGCCCCGACACCTGCTCGTTCGTCGGCACCGTCGAGGTCCCGAACACGACCGAACCGGAGGCGGTGGTGCTCGACCTGCGAGCCGACGCCCCCGGGGCCGGGCCGCTCACCACGAACCGGTACGTGATCGACCCCACCCGGGGCACCGTGACCTGAGCTGACATCGGTGCGGCGGAACGACCAGCGTGGCTGGCGGCCCGACGGTTCGCCCGCGCACTGGAGCCAGGAGTAGTTTCGGTCCGACAGCGAACGCGAGCGCCGCGCCGGTCGACCACCGGAGCTGCTCGCCCCCCCACCTCACCTGCCGGAGGCACGACCACCGATGCAGCAAGCGACCGAGCGGCCCGACACCGTTCGCCCGATCAGGCAACGGCCCACCCGCCAGCTGCCGTTCCCGCTGAACCTGTACCAGACCGCGGTCGGCAAGAAGTGGGTGATGGCCATCACCGGCATCATCCTGCTCGGCTACGTCCTGGTCCACATGATCGGCAACCTGAAGCTCTACTACGGGCCGGCCGACATGAACGCCTACGGCGAGTGGCTCCGCAGCCTGCTCTATCCCGCGTTGCAGGAGGAGCAGCTGCTGTGGATCATGCGCACCGGGCTGTTGCTCGCCTTCGTGCTCCACATCCACTCCGCGTACAGCCTCACGGTGATGAACCGGACCTCCCGACCGGTCGACTACCAGTCCCAGCGCGACTACATCGCGGCCAACTTCGCCAGCCGCACCATGCGCTGGACCGGCATCATCGTGCTGCTCTTCGTCATCTGGCACCTGATGGATCTCACCTTCGGCACCCCCGGCGTGAACGACGAGTTCATCGCCCACGACCCCTACAACAACGTGGTCGCCAGCTTCGAACGTCCGCTCGTCGCGGGCTTCTACGTCATCGCCAACCTCGCCCTCGGTGTACACATCTTCCACGGGGCATGGAGCATGTTCCAGAGCCTCGGTCTCAACAACCCGCGGCTCAACGCCGCCCGCCGCTGGTTCGCCACCATCTTCGCCGCGGTGATCGTCGTCGGAAACGTCTCGTTCCCGATCATGGTGCAGGCCGGGGTCATCAGCCAGGACAACCGCACCACCCCCTATGGCAACGAGCCCGACACCGCCACCGCAGACCCGGGAGCCGGACAGGCGCCCGACGCACCGGTCGTCGTCACCGAGGAGGCCGCCCGATGACCCCCAGCACCCCCCTGGAGTCCAAGGTCCCCGACGGACCGATGGCCGAGAAGTGGGAACGCCACAAGTTCGACTCGAAGCTGGTCAACCCGGCCAACAAGCGCAAGTACGAGATCATCGTCGTCGGCACCGGGCTGGCCGGTGCCAGCGCCGCCGCCACCCTCGGCGAGCTGGGCTACAACGTGAAGGCCTTCACCTTCCACGAGTCGCCCCGTCGGGCCCACAGCATCGCCGCCCAAGGCGGCATCAACGCGGCGAAGAACTACCAGAACGACGGCGACTCGGTGTACCGGCTCTTCTACGACACGGTCAAGGGCGGCGACTACCGCTCCCGTGAAGCCAACGTGCACCGCCTTGCCGAGGTCAGCAACAACATCATCGACCAGTGCGTCGCCCAGGGCGTGCCCTTCGCCCGCGACTACGGCGGCCTGCTCGACAACCGCTCCTTCGGCGGCGCCCAGGTGTCGCGCACCTTCTACGCCCGGGGCCAGACCGGCCAGCAGCTCCTCCTCGGCGCCTACCAGGCGATGATGCGCCAGGTCGCGGCCGGCAGCGTCGAGCTGCACACCCGGGCCGAGATGCTCGACGTCGTCGTCAAGGACGGCGTGGCTGCCGGCATCGTCACCCGCGACCTGTCCACCGGCGAGATCACCTCGCACTCGGCCCATGCCGTGCTGGTGTGCACCGGCGGCTACTCCAACGCCTACTACCTGTCGACCAACGCCATGGCCTCCAACGTCACCGCGGCGTGGCGGGCGCACCGAAAGGGGGCGTTCTTCGCCAACCCCTGCTTCACCCAGATCCACCCGACCTGCATCCCCGCCAGCGACGAGTTCCAGTCCAAGCTCACGCTCATGTCCGAGTCGCTGCGCAACGACGGCCGCATCTGGGTCCCCAGGAGCGCCGACGAGACCCGCCCGGCGGACCAGATCCCCGAGGACGAGCGCGACTACTACCTCGAGCGCAAGTATCCCGCATTCGGCAACCTGGTCCCCCGCGACGTCGCCTCGCGCAACGCCAAGACGGTGGTCGACGAGGGCCGCGGCGTCGGACCGCTCAAGAACGGCGTCTACCTCGACTTCTCCGACGCCATCGCCCGCCTGGGCCAGGACGTCATCGCCGAGCGGTACGGGAACCTGTTCGACATGTACCAGCGCATCACCGACGAGAACCCGTACCAGGTGCCCATGCGCATCTACCCCGCCACCCACTACACCATGGGCGGTTTGTGGGTCGACTACGACCTGATGACCACCGTCCCCGGGCTCTACGCCCTCGGCGAGGCCAACTTCTCCGACCACGGAGCCAACCGCCTCGGGGCGTCAGCGCTCATGCAGGGCCTGGCCGATGGCTACTTCGTGATCCCCTACACCATCGGCAACCACCTGTCGGGCCTGCTCGGCACCACCCCGGTCGACACCTCCGACCCGGCCTTCGTCGAGGCCGAGAACGAGGTGCGCGACCGCACCAAGCGGTGGCTGTCCATCAAGGGGACCCACTCGGTCGAGCACTTCCACCGCGAGCTCGGCAAGATCGTCTGGGAGAACATCGGCATGGAGCGCTCGACCGCGGGCCTCGAGAAGGCCCTGTCCGAGATCCCCGCCCTGCAGGCCGAGTTCGAAAAGGACGTGCGGGTGCTCGGCAGCGACGAGTCGCCGAACCAGTCCGTCGAGAAGGTCGGCCGCGTGGCCGACTTCTTCGAGCTCGCCCAGCTCCTGGCTCGCGATGCCCTGCACCGCGAGGAGTCCTGCGGCGGACACTTCCGGGTCGAGAGCCAGACCGAGGAGGGCGAGGCCAAGCGCGACGACGACAACTTCGCCTACGTCGGCGCGTGGGAGTGGCAGGGCCCCGACAGTCCCCCGACCCTCCACAAGGAGCCGTTGGTGTTCGAAGAAGTCGCGCTCACCCAGAGGAGCTACAAGTAAGTGGAGACGCTCAACCTCACCCTCAAGGTGTGGCGCCAGAACGGCGCCGACGACCCCGGCCGGTTCGAGACCTACCAGACGTCGGGTATCAGCACCGACATGTCGTTTCTCGAGATGCTCGACGCGGTCAACGAACAGCTCATCGCCGACAACAAGGAACCGATCGAGTTCGACCACGACTGCCGCGAGGGCATCTGTGGCTCGTGCGGCATCATGATCGACGGCAAGGCCCACGGCCCCGAGAAGGCCACCGCCACCTGCCAGCTGCACATGCGTCACTACTCCGACGGCGACACCATCGTGCTCGAGCCGTGGCGTGCCGCCGGCTTCCCGGTCATCCGCGACCTGATGGTCGACCGGCGCCCCCTCGACACCATCGTCGAGGCAGGCGGATACATCTCGGTCAACACCGGGAGCGCTCCCGACGCCAACCTCATCCTCGTTCCCAAGCCGGCCGCCGACTCGGCGATGGACGCCGCGTCCTGCATCGGCTGCGGCGCCTGTGTCGCCGCGTGTCCCAACAGCGCGGCCCAGCTGTTCACCGCGGCCAAGATCGAGCACCTCAACCAACTCCCGCAGGGCCAGACCGAGCGGTGGGCGCGCACCGAGGCCATGGTCGAGACCATGGAGGAGTTCTTCGGTTCCTGCACCAACCACGGTGAGTGCGAGGAAGCGTGCCCGAAGGAGATCTCGATCGACTTCATCGCCTACATGAACCGCGACTACGTGAAGTCGAAGGTCAAGAACCGTCGCCTGTCGGGCCAGCGGAACTGATCGACCGCCCCGACCCCGCCCGGACGACATGACCGGCCTCGGCTGGACGTTGGCGTCTCGCGCCCTGCGCCGGCCGATCCGACGAATCCTCACCCAGGTGGCCCGCGGGTTCCTCATGGGGGCGGCCGATGTCGTCCCCGGGGTGTCGGGCGGGACGGTGGCGCTGGTCCTCGGCATCTACGAACGCCTGGTCGCCAACATCCGCGGTGGGGCGGGGGCGCTGGGGGCACTGGCCACCGGACAGGTGTCGACCGCGCTCGGCCGGCTCCGCCACCTCGAGTGGGGATGGCTGCTGTCGCTCGGGGTCGGGATCGCCGTCGCCGTGGTGAGCTTGGCCCACACCATCGAGACGCTGCTCGAAGAGCAACCGGTGCGGACCGCGGCGTTGTTCTTCGGGCTCATCGCCGGGTCGGTGGTGCTGGCATGGCGCCTCGTGCGCCTCCGCGACCTGAAGCGGGTGTCGGTGGCCGGCGCCGCCGCGGTGGCAGCGTTCTTCGTGCTCGGGCTCGGCTCGGGCCCGGTCGACGATCCCAGCTGGTGGATGTTTCTCGGGGCCGGGGCAGTGGCGATCTGCGCCATGATCCTCCCCGGCGTGTCCGGCTCCTTCCTGCTGCTCATGCTCGGCATGTACGACTCGGTCCTCGGATTGGTCACCGACCGCGACCTGGCGGTGCTCGGAGTCTTCGCCGTCGGGGGCGTCGTCGGTCTCGCCCTGTTCTCCACGGCGCTGCACTGGGCGCTGGCTGCTCACCACGACACGGTCCTGGCCGCGATGGTGGGCCTGATGCTCGGATCGTTGCGGGTCCTGTGGCCCTGGCCCGACGGAACCGACAGCTCGACGCTGGCCACTCCCGCCGACGACGTCGTCGTGCCCGTGTTGATCGCCGTCGCCGCGACCGCAGTGGTGTTGGTGACCACCTTCGTCGCCGGCCGCAGCAGCGGGGAGCACCCCGCGTTCACCGGACGCTCCTCGAACGGGGCCTGAGAAACGAGGGTCGACATGCCGGACCGCAAGTGACCATCGGCCCTTGTCCCCCGAGGCCGACCTGCGGATACTCGCGGTGGAGGTGCAGATCATGGACGCGATCGAACCACAGGGGGGCACCGTCCTCCTCGATGTGATGAGCGGCGAGGGGGAGTTCGACAAGTCGTTCCTCGAACGTGTCGGTCACCCGGTGACCGTTTGCAATGGCCCCGACGTCGGGGCTGTGTGCCCGCTCCTGGGCGGCGAGGGATGCCCGAAGTACGAGGAAGCCCACGGGATCGTGTTCGAGCTGGATCTCGACCGCTCGCAGCACCGGGCCATCGTCGAGCGCTACCGCCAGCTCGGTCGCGAGGATCTGCCGATCCGTGTCGTCGTGCGGCCCGGGCAGCGCGAGGCGTACGCCGACCTGCTGGCTCAGGTCCAGGTCTGGGAGCACGAGCCCACAGTGGCGGACCTGGACGGGTTCGCCGCCCAGGTCGAGGCGTCGGACCGGTTCGCGTAGCCAGACCCAGGCATGCAACCCAGGCCCTCTGCCGTGAGGGCCCGCATCAGAGGCTGGGAGCAGCCCGGACCGATGAGGTCCACGCCGCGGCACCCGGCCCCTCGTGGTCGAGCAGATGACCGAGCCGCAGCTCGACCACCGCCCCGGTCGGGTCGGCCACGCTCACCTCGGCGACCTCGGCGACGGTCCACGGCGCAGTGCCGAACCCCGCCGTGTCACCCGCAGCCCACCACTCCGCGAAGCTTGGGCCGGTCCCCCAGCGGTGCAACCGTTGTCCGGGCCCCTCGATCTCGAGGACGGCGTCACCGACGAGCACCTCACCGTGACCCGACCCGACCGCGATGTAGCCGTCGTCGACCGGCGACTCAACTGCCGACGGAGCCGCCGACATCTCCCACTCGAGATCGAAGCCCAACGGCGTGGGCAGGCCCCGCCCGGTGGCGACCAGCTCGTCGGGCCCTTCGAGTGCGAGCCCGAAGGCCTCCAGCCCCACGCTCCAGCGGGCGTGGGGCGACTCGCACACGTGGTCGGCCCAGATCCCGCTGGCCCGCAGCTCGAGGCCTCGCCGGGGATGGCCGATGTCGTGTTCGAGCACCACGACCGTGGGACGGGCCCGACCGCACACCGTGGCCCAGTAGCTCACCTTCGACTCGGCGGGCCGTCGCACGACAGCCACCGCTGCGCCCAGGTCGAGCTCGGGCGACACCACCCGGAACTCCCACGTCTCGGTCCAGGCCGACGATCGGCCCGCCCGCTGCGAATGTTCGTGGTCGGCGGTGAAGGTCATGCGGCGGGCTGCTCGGTCGGGCGTCCGGGCGCCAAGGCCCAGTCGAGCCCGGCCAACAGCGCACGGGCGGCGGGGCGCACCAGCAACGGATCGACCATCGGCGCGACCGGCAACCAGAGCTTGCGGCGCGCCCACGGCGGGAGCAGCGCGATGGCGGCAGCACCGATGACCCCGTAGACGGGACGGGCGGCGAGGGCGACCGGCGGCGCGAGCAAGAACCGGACCGCGTCGCGGGCCTGGTGGCCCACGACCAGCTCGGGGCGGATCTGCTCGAGCCACTGCCGCAGTTCGTCGCGCGACTCCGGCACCGGCGCAGCGCCGAGCAGCTTGGCGACGACGGCCATCTCGGAGAGGTAGCGGTCCATCTCGTCGGCAGTGAGCGGCTCGCCGCGCCCGTAGCGCTGGTAGGCGGCGAGGAAGCTGTCGACCTCGGTGACGTGCACCCAGGCCAGCAGGTGCGGGTCGTTCGCCTCGTAGCGGCGACCGTCGGGGGCGGTGCCGTGGACCCGGCCGTGGATGCGCCGCACCCGGTCGATCATCGCCCGCGCCTCCTCCTCGGTGCCGTAGGTGGTGACGCCGATGAACCGGCCGGTGCGTCGCAGACGTCCCCACGGGTCGCTGCGGTAGTCGGAGTGATCGGCCACACCCGCCATCGCCAGGGGGTGCAGGGTCTGCAGGAGCAGGGCACGGAGCCCACCGACGAACATGGCCGGATCGCCGTGCACCACCCAGGTGACCGAGTCAGGGGCGAACAACCCTGGTGACGCCGGGGTGCTGCGCTCGGGCGCCGCCTCACCACCGCCCACCAGCAGCCGGATCGAGTCGGCCATCCGGGTGCGAACCGCGGCGAATGGGTCACCGACGGTCGCAGCCATGGGGACAGCCTACGGCCGCTCGGGTGGATGGGACCGGTCGGGTGGGTCGGGGACGTCGGTGCCGATCGATCGAGACTAGCGAGACCTCTACGATGAGCCGGTGCCCAGGTTCCTGTCCGACGAGTGGATCGCTGAGCTCGACGATCGGGCCCGTGCCCTGCCCGAGCTGGTGCTCGACGGTGACGACGAGCTGGTCGTTCAGCACACCGTCTCCGGGGTTCCCGGCCGCGGTGAGGTGACGTTCCACCTGCACCTGTCATCAGGCCCGGCCCGAGTGCGATCCGGGCCTGCCGAAGCACCCACGGTCACCTTCTCCCATGACCACGACACCGCCACTGCCCTCGCCGCGGGCGAAGGGAGCGCCCAGGCGGCGTTCATGGCCGGACGTCTTCGCGTCGGTGGCCAGATCGACCAGCTCATCGCCCGCCACGGGCAGTTCGCGGGAATCGACGACGTCTTCGCCGCACTGCGGGCCGTCACCGAGTTCTGAGCGATGCCCGAGCTCCCCGAGGTCCAGGCCCACGCCGAACGCCTCACCTCCGAGCTTGCCGGGGCCACGCTGTCGAGGTTCGAGCCGTTGTCGTTCACGGTGCTGCGCACCTACGCACCGGACCCGGCCTCCGCCGTCGGGTCGGCGCTGGACGAGATCGGTCGCCGCGGCAAGCTGTTGCTGCTGCGGTTCGCCCACCTCACCTTCGTCGTCCACCCCATGCAGGGCGGCCGGTTGCGGCCCGACCTCAAGCAGTCGGCCAAACCCCGCAACGGCATCGCTCGGTGGCGCTTCGACGACGGCCGCGCCCTGCTGCTGACCGAACCCGGCACCGAGCGCAAGGCCGGAGTGTGGGTGGTCGAAGGCGAGCCGCTCACCCAGGCTCCCCTCGACGACCTGGGTCCCGAGGCTGACGAGCTCGATCGCGCCGAGCTCGCCGCGCTGCTCACCGACACCTCCATGCGGGTGCACGGGTTCCTGCGCGACCAGCACCTGGTGGCCGGGGTCGGCCGGCGGCTCGCCAACGAGATCTGCCACCGAGCCCGGCTGTCGCCCTTCGCCACCACCTCCAAGCTGTCCGGCGACGAGGTCGACCGCCTGCACCGGGCCATCGGCGAGGTCATCGCCGAGTCCCTCGAGTTCGAGCGGGCCCGGGACGAGATGGTCGGTGCCGCCGATCGGCCCGGTACGGTCCACAACCAGGTGGGCGAGCCCTGTCCGGTCTGCGGCGACGAGGTCCGTGCGGTCGAGTACCGCGCCTACACGATCGCCTACTGCCCAACCTGCCAGACCGGGGGCAAGGTGCTGGCGGACAACACCACCAGCAAGTTCCTCAAGTAGCGCGGGTGCGGCCCGCCCGCCGGTGGGGCCGGCCGGTGGACGCGGGACCACCTTCGAGGTATTGTCATGCTGTTTCAGCAACTCTCAAGCCGGAAGGCGGATTCCGATGTCACATGACCCTCCACCACCTCCACCGCCACCTCCTCCGATCCCCGGCTGGGGTGCCCACCAGCAACACCAGTCGCCGCCGCCACCACCACCACCACCAGCAGCAGCAGCAGCCGGCGATCGCCCTCCGAGCTACATGGGCCTGGCGGTGGGCGCCCTACTCGTGTTCTGGCCAACGGGCATCGCCGCCATGGTGCACGCGGCCCAGGTCGATTCGGCGTGGGAGAACGGCCGGGGCGACGAGGCGCGCAGGCGGTCGCACGAAGCTCGGAGGTGGTCGATGATCTCGTTCGTCATCATGGGGCTCAGCTGGGCCTTCGTCGGCCTGGTCCTGATGGCGTACGCCGCGTCCAGCCCCGGGTGACCCCTGGGTCGAGGCGCTACAGCAGGCCGAGGTCGGCGACGGTGTCGCGCTCGTCGCCCAGCTCGGCGACGGTGGCATCGATGCGGCCCCGCGAGAAGTCGTCGATGTCGAGGCCCTGGACGATCTCGTAGGTGCCTCCCGAACAGGTCACGGGGAACGACGAGATCAGCCCCTCGGAGACGCCGTAGGAGCCGTCGGAGGGGATGGCCATCGAGACCCAGTCGCCGTCGGGGGTGCCCGCCACCCAGTCGCGCACGTGGTCGATGGCGGCGTTGGCCGCCGATGCCGCACTGGAGAGGCCCCGCGCCTCGATGATGGCGGCACCGCGCTGCTGGACGGTGGGGATGAACTCGTTCTCGAGCCAGTTCTGGTCGTCGACCAGCTCGGCGGCGTTCTTGGCGTTGACCTCGGCATGGAAGATGTCGGGGTACTGGGTGGCCGAGTGGTTGCCCCAGATGGTCATGTTGGTGACCGCGGTGACCGGGGCACCGACCTTGGCGGCGAGCTGGGCCTTGGCCCGGTTGTGGTCGAGGCGGGTCATGGCGGTGAACTGCGCACCGGCGATGTTGGGCGCGTTGTTCATGGCGATGAGGCAGTTGGTGTTGGCCGGGTTGCCGACCACCAGGACCTTCACCCCGTCGGCGGCGTTGTCCGACAGCGCCTTGCCCTGGCCGGTGAAGATGGCACCGTTGGCCTCGAGCAGGTCCTTGCGCTCCATGCCCTTCGAACGGGGACGGGAACCGACGAGGAGCGCGTACTCGACCCCGTCGAAGGCCTGGTTGGCGTCATCGGTCTGGACGATGCCGGCCAGCAGCGGGAAGGCGCAGTCGTCGAGCTCCATGGCCACGCCCTTCAAGGCGTCGAGCGCCGGCGTGATCTCGAGGAGCTGGAGGATGACGGGCTGATCCTCGCCGAGCATCTGACCGCTGGCGATGCGAAAGAGGAGGCTGTAGCCGATCTGGCCGGCACCTCCGGTCACTGCGACGCGTACGGGATCCTTCATCGTCTGGCGCTCCTCGGAAGATTTCGTGGGGGGTACCCGCCGAATCTAGTGCGCGACCCCTCCGCGCTGTAACTGGCCAGAGGCGGCTCAGGCCGCCGAACCGCGGCGGGTGTTGCCGATCCAGCTGGTGTAGAGGCCGGCGTAGATGCCGCCGGCGGCGACCAGCTCGTCGTGGGAGCCCACCTCGACGACCTGGCCCTGGTCGAACACCAGCACCAGGTCGGCGGCTTCGGCGGTGGAGAGCCGGTGGGCGATGCTGACCATGGTGCGGTCCTCGGCCAGGGTGTGAAGCGCCGAGGACAGGGCCCGTTCGGTCTCGGGGTCGACCGAGCTGGTGGCCTCGTCGAGGACCAGCAGCCCGGGGTCGGCGAGCTGGGCCCGGGCCAGGGCCACCAGCTGGCGTTCCCCGACCGAGAGGTTCTCTCCCCGTTCTCCCACCCCGGTGTCGAGCCCGTTCGGCAAGCGGTCGACCCACCAATCGAGTCCCAGGTGCTCGAAGGCGAGGTCGATGTCGGCGTCGGTGGCGCCCTCGTGGCCGAACCGGACGTTCTCGCGCACGGTCGTGTCGAACAAGAACCCGTCCTGGGGCACCATGCGCACCGCCCGACGGCGGGCCGAGGGGCGGATGTCGCGCAGGTCGATGCCATCGAGGTAGATCGCCCCCGCGGTGGGGTCCGCGAGGCGGGCGAGCAGCTTGGCGAAGGTGGTCTTGCCCGAACCGGTCTCGCCGACGATGGCCACGTTGGTGCCGGCGGGGATGGTGACGTCGACGCCGTGCAACACCCGGCCGCCGGTGCGGTAGGCGAACTCGAGGCCTTCGGTCCGCACCTCGATGGCGTCGAACCCGAGATCGGGACCGTCGTGGCGCTCGGGGATCTCGACGGGGGTGTCCAACAGATCGAGCACCTTGCGCCACCCGGCCAGCGCGGTCTGGGTCTGGTCGAGCACCTCGCCCAGCTCCGAGATCGGGTTCTGCAACAGGCTCACGAGGAACACGCAGGCGACGAGGGCACCGGTGTCGAGCTCCCAGGCCCCGCTGTACCAGGCGCCGATGCCGGCCACGAGGCCGATGGCCACGGCACCGAACAGGTCGCCGGTGGGGAAGATGAGCGCGAAGTAGCGGGCGGCGAGCATGCGGGCCCGGTAGGCGGCGTCGATGGCGACGTGGAGTCGGCCGCGGGTGCGCTCCTCGATGCCATAGGCCCGCACCACATCGGCGCCCATGATCGCCTCGGAGATCTCGGTGAGCAGGTCGGCGACCCGGGTGCGGAGCTGGTCGTAGGCAGCGAGCTGGCGGCGTTGGAGGTTGCGGAGGATGGCGACCAACGGCACGAAGGCGACGAGCACCACGACCGCGAGCTGCCAGGCGTACACCGCGAGCACCACCAGGGTGGCGATGATGACGGTGGTGTTGACCACCCAGGCGACCGCGCCCCACTGGGCGAAACGGGCGATCGTCTCGATGTCGCTGGTGACCCGGGAGACAAGGATCCCCCGTTTGGTGTCGTTGTGGTCGGCGACCGACAGGGCGTGGATGTGGGCGAAGGCGCGCACACGGAGCCCTCTCAGCGTGGCCTCGGCCGCCGTGAGGAGCCGAAGGTAGGTGTAGCGGCTCGACCACCACACCGCCACGATGACCACCAGGGCGATGGCCGAGGCCCGCAGGACGAACTCGGGTCGGTACCCGTCGGGGCCCATCACCCCTCGGTCGAGGATCTGCTGGATCAGCACGGGGATGGCCAGGCGGCCGACGGCGGTGGCGATGGCCATGGCGATGGTGAAGGCGATGCCGACCTTCAGCTCGGGGCTCGCCGCCAGCCCGCGCCGCAGCACCCCGATGGCACCGTCGGCTCCGAGATCGGTGTCGCCGTCGTCGGCGACGAAGGGGTCCGGACCCAGCGGGTCGGGTGCCTCCTCGTGTGGAAGGTGGTGCTCCAGCGCCAGGTGCTGAGGGTGGTGGTGGCCGTCGGCGGTCATCGCATGGCCTCGTCCTCGTAGGCGCTCACCAGCCGTTCGTAGCCGGGATGGTCGAGCAGCTGGGCGTGAGTGCCGGTGGCCACGACCCGTCCGCCGTCGAGGTAGATGACCCGATCGGCCAGCTCGATGGTGGAGATGCGGTGGGCCACCACGACCGTGGTGGTTCCGAGCGCGTCACGCAGACCGTCGAGGATGCGGGCCTCGACCACCGGATCGACCGCCGAGGTGGCGTCGTCGAGCACGAGGAGCCGGGGGCGGCGCACCAGGGCACGGGCCAGGGCGACCCGCTGGCGCTGGCCGCCCGACAGGCTCACCCCACGTTCGCCCACCACCGTGTCGAAGCCCTGGGGCATCTCGGCGACGAACCCGTCGGCCTGGGCGATGCGTGCGGCCTCGAGCACCTCGTCGTCGCCGGCGTCGGTCGACATGGCGATGTTGGCGGTGATCGACTCGGCGAACAGGAACGACTCCTGGAACACGATGGCCACCGCGTCGCGGAGCGCGCCGGGGTCGGCATCGGCGAGGTCGATCCCGCCGAGCCGGATCGTCCCACGGTCGGGTTCGACGAGATGGACCAGCAGCTGACAGAAGGTGCTCTTGCCACCACCCGTCGCTCCGACGAGGGCCACGATCTCGCCCGGGTCGACGTGCACGCTGACATCGTCGAGGGCGGGCTGGTCGGCGACGCCGGGGTAGGTGAAGGTGAGGTGCTCGACGTCGACCGCGAGTGGGGTGTCGGGGAGTGGGGCGGTGCCCCCCGGGTGTTCGTCGAGGTCGGCGCGGGCGGCCAGCACCCCGTCGATCCGCTCGAGCGACACCACCGACCGGGGCAGCTCCTCGAGGAAGAAGCCCATGACTCGCATGGGGAAGGCCAGCACTCCGAACAACGCCATGGCCGCGACGAGGTCGCCGGGGCTGATCGCCCCGTCGGCGAGGCGCCACGCCCCGGCGACGAGCAGGGCCACGGTGCCCACCGCGGGGATGGCGTCGATGCTCGGCTCGAACACCGCCCGCAGCCGCCCGACGTCGATGCGCGCCTCGCGCAGGCGGTCGGAGGCCTCGGCCATGCGTTCGATCTCGGCGTCCTCGCGGCCGAGGGTCTTGACCACCAGTGCGCCGTCGAAGCTCTCGTGGGCGACGTTGGAGACCTCGCCGATGCGGTGCTGGACCATGGCCGAGGGCTGCTCGACCCGCGCGGTGTACACGCGGTTGAGGATGGTCAGCATGGGGAACACGAGCAGGCCGATGCCCATGATCAACGGATCGATCAGCGCCAGGGACGCGACCGAGAAGGCGATGAGCACCAGGACCCCGGTGGTGAAGGGCAGCGGCACCAACACCTCGGTGGCGGCCTCGACGTCGGCGTCGGCGTGGGCCAGCAACTCGCCGGTCGGATGATCGAGGTGGTAGGCCAGCGGGACGTCGAGGTAGGTGTCGGTCACCTGCCGACGTAGCGATGCCTGGGTCCGGTAGGTGGTCATCGCCGCGAAGTAGCGGCGGATCACCACACCGAGGGACCGCAGCATCGCCATGGCGACCACCGCGCCCACCGCGGCCATCACCGTCGAGAAGCCGACCTCCCCGTCGCGGACGGCGGGGACGATGAGGTCGTCGGTGACCCATCCCAGCACCCTGGTGCCACCGACGAGCGCCCCCGAGAAGATCACGGCGCCGATGAGAGCGACGCCGAACGGGCGCGGGTGCATGCGGACGTAGCGGGCGAGCAGACGCGCTCCACGCCGCAGCACCGAGGTGGGTTCGTGATCGACGTTCATGGCTCCCCAGGGACTCTGTTCGCCCCGCAGGCAGCAAGGCTACGAAGGTTCGTCACCTGCGCCCATCGAGATTCGGTACCCGGCGCGCGACGGGCCGCCCACGAGGGCGGCCCGCGCTCGGCGCTGGGCGGGTCGGTGGCTCAGAGCTGGAGCGACTTGACCTCGAGGAACTCCTCGAAGCCGTACTTGCCGAGCTCGCGGCCGATGCCGGACTGTTTGTAGCCACCGAAGGGGGCGACGACGTTGAAGCTTCCACCGTTGACGTCGACCTGGCCGGTGCGCATGCGCAGCGCGACCCGCTTGGCCCGTTCGGGGTCGGCCGAGGACACGCCACCGGCGAGCCCGTAGATGGAGTCGTTGGCGATGGCGACGGCTTCGTCCTCGTCGTCGTAGCCGATGATGGACAGCACCGGCCCGAAGATCTCCTCCTGGGCGATGGTCATGTCGTTGGTGACGTCGGCGAAGACCGTGGGCTGCACGAAGTAGCCCTTGTCGAAGCCCTCGGGGATGTCGGGACCGCCGACCACCAAGGTCGCGCCTTCCTCGATGCCCTTGCGGATGTAGTCCCGGACGGTGTCCTGCTGGGCCTTGGAGGCCAGCGGGCCGAGCATGGCGGACTCGGAGTCGGCGGGACCGAGCGGGAAGTTCGCCACCGCCGCACCGGCGATCTGGGCGACCTCGTCCATCTTGTCGTTGGGCACCAGCATGCGGGTGAGGGCGGTGCAGGTCTGGCCCGAGTTCAAGAAGCAGGCGAACACGCCCTTGGGCACCACCAGCTCGAGGTCGGCGTCGTCGAGGATGATGTTGGCCGACTTGCCGCCCAGCTCGAGGTGGACCCGCTTGATGGTGTCGGCCCCGCCCTTGGCCACGCGGGCTCCCGCGGTGGTGGACCCGGTGAAGGACACCATGTCGATGTCGGGGTGACCCGAGATGGCCTCGCCCACGACCCGGCCGGGCCCGGCGACGAGGTTGAACACACCTGGGGGCAGGCCGATGTCGTCGAAGATCTGGGCCAGCAGGAAGGCGCTGAGCGGTGCGACCTCGCTGGGCTTGTGCACCACGGTGCACCCGGCAGCGATGGCAGGGGCCACCTTGGCCATGGTCTGGTGCAACGGGTAGTTCCACGGAGTGATGCATCCGACGACGCCGATGGGTTCGCGCACGACGAGGGAGTTGTTGATCTGCTCCTCCCACTCGAAGTTCTTGGCCGTCTCGACGACGCTGGCGGTGGTGGAGGCGGGCAGGCCGGCCTGGATCATCTTGGCGAAGTTGATCGGCATGCCGACCTCGCCCGACACGGTCTCGGCGATCTCGTCGGTGCGGGCGGTGAGCTCCTCGGCGAGGCGCTGGACGTACTTGAGGCGCTCGTCGACCGGCTGGGCCGACCAGGTCTCGAAGGCCCGGCGGGCGGCGGCGACGGCGGTGTCGACGTCGGCCTCGTTGCCGGTGGCGATGCGACCCATCACCTCTTCGGTGGAGGCGTTGATGACGTCGGTGGAACCGGTCCCCTGTGGCGCCACCCAGGCACCGTCGATGTAGATCTTGTCGTAGCTGCGCATGTGATGGCCCCCTGGTCGGCAACTGTCGGTGGCGTTCCACCGTAGCCGGTGCCTGCGCCGATCGCCCACCGGACCGTACAGCGTACGGTCCGCTCGGACGACGGGCGCGGCATGGCCACTTGTCTTGAACTTGTACTAACCTCCGGCGGGTACCCGTCCATCCCCCGAACACCGCACGCGAGGACCCGAGAACATGGCGAAGATCAAGGTGGCCAACCCCGTCGTCGAGATCGACGGCGACGAGATGACCCGCATCATCTGGCAGATGATCAAGGACAAGCTGATCCTGCCCTACCTCGATGTCGACCTGAGGTACTTCGACCTGAGCATCGAGCACCGCGACGCCACCGACGACCAGGTCACCGTCGACGCCGCCAACGCCATCGCCGAACACGGTGTGGGCGTCAAGTGCGCCACCATCACCCCCGACGAGGCCCGCGTCGAGGAGTTCGGCCTCAAGCACATGTGGCGGTCGCCCAACGGCACCATCCGCAACATCTTGGGCGGCGTGGTGTTCCGCGAGCCGATCATCATGTCCAACATCCCCCGCTACGTACCCGGGTGGACACAGCCCATCATCATCGGCCGTCACGCCTTCGGCGACCAGTACCGGGCCACCGACTTCACGGTTCCCGGCGCCGGCACCCTGACCATGACCTTCACCCCCGCCGACGGTGGCGAACCCATGGAGTTCAAGGTCTTCGACTTCCCCGACGCCGGGGTCGCCATGGGCATGTACAACCTCGACGAGTCCATCCGGGACTTCGCCCGGGCCAGCTTCCGCTACGGCCTCAGCCGCAACTACCCGGTCTACATGTCCACCAAGAACACGATCCTCAAGGCCTACGACGGCCGGTTCAAGGACCTGTTCCAGGAGGTGTTCGACGCCGAGTTCAAAGAGCAGTTCGACGCTGCGGGCCTCACCTACGAGCACCGCCTCATCGACGACATGGTCGCCGCGGCCATGAAGTGGGAGGGCGGCTACGTGTGGGCCTGCAAGAACTACGACGGCGACGTGCAGTCCGACACCGTCGCCCAGGGCTTCGGGTCGCTCGGGCTCATGACCTCGGTGCTGATGACCCCCGACGGCCAGACCGTCGAGGCCGAGGCCGCCCACGGCACCGTCACCCGTCACTACCGCGAGCACCAGAAGGGCAACCCCACCTCCACCAACCCCATCGCGTCGATCTTCGCCTGGACGCGTGGGCCTCATCCACCGCGGCACGGTCGACGAGACCCCCGAGGTCGTCCAGTTCGCCGAGACCCTCGAGCGGGTCGTCATCGACACCGTCGAGAGCGGCAAGATGACCAAGGACCTGGCCCTGCTCGTCGGCGGCGACCAGGACTGGCTCACCACCGAGGACTTCATGGACGCCCTCGACCAGGGGCTCAAGACCCGACTCGGCTGACCAACAGACCCCCCGCCCGGCTCAGCCGAGCCCGAGGTTGGCGGCGATCTCGCGGGTCGCGGTCGAGCGGTTGAGCGTGTAGAAGTGCAGGCCGGGAACGCCCTCGTCGAGGAGGCGCTGGCACAGCTCGGTCGCCACCTCGACCCCGATCGCCCGAACGGTGGCCGGGTCGTCGGCCACGGCTTCGAGTCGCTCGGCGAGATCGACGGGGAACTCGGCGCCCGACAGCTCGGCGAAGCGCTGAACCTGGCGGGCGTTGGTGACCGGCATGATCCCGGGGATCACCGGGGTGGTGCATCCCAACGCCGCCAGCTCGTCGATCATGCGCAGGTGGTCCTCGGCGCGGAAGAAGAACTGGGTGATGGCGAAGTCGGCGACGTCGAGCTTGGCCGCCAGGTGACGTCGGTCCGAGGCCATGTCGGACGAACGGGGATGGCCCTCGGGGTGGGCGGCGACCCCGACCGAGAAGTCACCCGACTCGCGCACCAGCTCCACGAGCTCGACCGCGTACCGGAAGTCGCCGACGGGGTCGGACCCATCGGTGGGTGGATCACCGGCCAGGGCCAAGATGTTGTGCACCCCTCCGTCCTGGTACTCGGCGAGCAGCTCGACGACCTCGGCCCGATCGTGGCCGATGCAGGTCAGATGGGCCATGGCGGTGAGAGGAGTCTCGGCTTCGATGCCGAGCACGATGTCGCGGGTGCGTTCACGGGTGGAGCCACCGGCGCCGTAGGTCACCGACACGAACGACGGCTCGAGCGGTTGAAGCTCGCGGATCGCCTTCTCGAGCTGACGTTCGGCCTCGTCGGTCTTGGGCGGGAAGAACTCGAACGACACGGTTCGATCCGCCGCCAGCAGGTCGCGTATGTATGCCATCGACGAGAGGCTACGCGCTGGCAGCCCGGCGTTCGGCCGCCTCGACGCAGTTGCGCAGCAGGATGGCGCGGGTCATGGGGCCGACGCCGCCGATGCGGGGCGACAGCCACGAGGCCACCTCGGCCACCTCGTCGGCCACATCGGAGACGAGCTTCTTCCCCTGGAAGCTGACCCCTGCGGCCACCACCACGGCGCCGGGACGCACCATGTCAGCGGTGATCAACCCCGGGGAACCGGCGGCGGCGACCAGCACATCGGCTTGGCGGGTGTGGTGGCCGAGGTCGGCGACTCCGGTGTGGACCACGGTGACCGCGGCGTTGAGCCTCGGCTCCTTGAGGGTGAGCAGGTTCGCCAGGGGACGGCCGATGGTGAGTCCTCGACCGACGATCACCACGTGCTGGCCCTTGAGGCCGATGCCGTTGGCCGCCAGCAGCTCGACGATGCCGACCGGTGTGCAGGGACGTGGCCCCTGGGTGCCCATGACCAGCTTGCCGAGGTTGACCGGGTGCAGGCCGTCGGCATCCTTGAGCGGATCCATGCGCAGCACCGCCGACTCGTAGTCGAGCCCGGCCGGGTACGGGTACTGCTGCAGGTAGGCGTGGATGGCGTCGTCGGCGTTGAACTCGTCGACCACCGCCTCGACCTCGGCCTGGGTGGCCTCGGCCGGCAGGTGCCGGTGGAACGACGCGATGCCGATGCTCTCGCAGTCGCGGTGCTTCATGGCGACGTAGTTGGCGCTGGGGCCGTCGTCGCCGACGAGGATCGTGCCCAGCCCGGGCGTGATTCCCTCGGAGGCCAGGGTCCTCACCCTGGCCTCCAGGTCGGCGAGGATCTGGTCGGCCAGTGCTTGTCCGTCGAGCTTCTGTGCAGTCACCTGCCCAGTATCGCGGCCCGAGCCGCGCCCGTGGTCACGACTTGAGGCTGGAGCTCTTGGCCACCACGGTGGTGGCGATCTTGTCGTGGATGGTCTGGCGGAGCGCATCGGAGAACCCCATCACCACGGTGACGATGAAGAGGACCCAGCCGATGATCGGGACGGCGTAGATGATCCCTGCGATGTAGCGAACGGTCGCCACCCCGTACCCGGGGAGCGCAGCATCCTTGCGGCGCACCACGGTCAGGCCACACACCATCTTTCCGATCGTGCGCCCGAAGGTGCCGATCATGTAGATCTCGTAGGCGGCGAAGACGGCGACCTGGATGATCAGCGCCGCGACGGGGAACTGGTTGGCGTCGGCGGCCGCCTCCTCGCTGAAGTCGAAGTCGAACCCGCCGATGCCGACGGCCTCGAGGAGGAGAACCAGGGGCAACCCGATGATGAGCGCGTCGATCAGGCGGGCGATGAAGCGCAGGATGGGGTTGCCGGGGAGCGCACTGAACCCGGAGGCGCCCTGTTGGGGCGGCATCTGACTGACCGGCGGTGCGCTGGGCATGCCTCCCGGTGAGGGCTGGATACCGTAGGGGTCGACCTGTGTCGCACCGGCGTGGTCGGCCACGTGGTGGGTCCACTGCGTGCCGTCGTAGTAGCGCTTGGGATAACGACCCAGCGGATCGTCGTGCCACCCGTCGCTCATGTTGGACTCCTTCGGATGCTGGCGGGGAAGTGTCTGGGTTCCAGGACGCCGGAACCATGTCGTGGTTTCACCGGTCAGTGCAGGAAGTGCCGCTCCCCAGTGAACACCATGGCCAGTCCGAGCTCGTCGGCCCGGGCGACGATCTGATCGTCGCGCATCCCGCCACCGGGTTGGATGACCACTGCCACCCCCGCCGACGCCGCGGTGTCGATCCCGTCGGGAAAGGGGTAGAACGCGTCGCTCGCGCACGCGCCGCCGGTGGCCCGCCCATCGGCCTTCTTGGCCGCGATCTCGCCGGATTCGACCCGGTTCTGCTGGCCGGCTCCGATGCCCCACGCCGCGCCGTCCTCGACCAGGACGATGGCGTTGGACTTCACGTGGCCGCACAGCCGCCAGGCCAACTCGGCGTCGGCCCACTGCTCGTCGGTCGGTTCGACCTTGGTGACGACCTGCCAGTCGCCGCGGTGGCGGGCGAAGTGGTGGGCGTCCTGGACGAGCCATCCGCCCGAGATCTGGCGCAGCTCGAGCGTGTCGCCGGTGGGCTCGGGAGCGGTGAGCAGCCGGGTGTTCTTCCGCTTCTTGCGGAGCGCGTCGAGCACCCCGTCCTCGTACCCGGGGGCGATCACCACGTCGGCCTGGGCCGCGGCCACCATCGACTCGACGGTGGCGGTGTCGACGACCTGGTTGAGGGCGACGATCCCGCCGAACGCCGACCGCTCGTCGCACTCGAAGGCGCGCTGGTAGGCGGTGGCCAGCGAGTCGGCGACCGCGACGCCGCAGGGATTGGCGTGCTTGATGATCGCCACCGCGGGGTGTGAGCCGAGGTCGTGGACCAGGTTCCAGGCCGCAGCCGCGTCGTACAGGTTGAGATAGGACAAGGGCAGACCGCTGTGCTGTTCGACGTCGTCCCACCAGCTCGTGGTGCCGACGCTGCGATAGCGAGCACCGATCTGGTGCGGGTTCTCGCCGTAGCGCAGCTCCTGGACCCGTTCGACGGCGAGATGCACGGTCGGCGGAAGCGACGGCGCGTCGCCGGCATCGGCTGCGAGACGGGCGTCGGTCTCGTCGAACCAGCCGACGATGGCCGCGTCGTAGGCCGCGGTGTGGGCGAACGCGGCACGAGCCAGGCGGCGACGCGTGCCGACGCCGAGATGGCCCCGCTCGCGCAGCTCGTCGAGGACCACGTCATAGTCCGACGGGTCGGTGACGACTCCCACGTGCGCGTGGTTCTTGGCCGCGGCCCGGACCATGGCGGGCCCGCCGATGTCGATCAGCTGGATCGAGGGATCGGAGCGGAAGGGATAGAGGTTGGAGACCAGCAGACCGAACGGCGCGATGCCCTGGGCCTCGAGGTCGGCCTGGTGCTCGGGAAGGTCGAGATCGGCCAGGAGGCCGCCATGGATCTTGGGGTGCAAGGTCTTGACCCGGTCAGAGAGCATCTCGGGCGACCCGGTGACCTCCTCGACCGGGGTGACCGCCAACCCGGCCTCGGTGAGGGCCCGGGCGGTGCCACCGCTCGACACCAGCTCCCAGCCCAGGTCGGTCAACCCTCGGGCCAGGTCGACCACTCCGGTCTTGTCGTAGACGGACAGCAGGGCGCGGGGGGCTGTCATGGCAAGGTTCCTTCGATGACTCGTCTGATGGTGTCGGGATAGAGCCGCCGTTCGACCGCCTTGATGCGTTCGTGGAGCGTGTCTTCGGTGTCGTCGGGCTCGACCGGGACCGCCTCCTGGGCGAGGATCGGGCCCTCGTCGACCTCGGCGGTGGCGAGGTGCACGGTGCAACCGGTGACCTTGACGCCCGCCGCCAGCGCGTCACGGACCGCGTGCCATCCCTTGAACGCGGGCAGCAGAGCGGGATGGGTGTTCAGCATCCGGTCAGCAAACGCGGCCGGGGCCTTGGGCATGACCGTGCCGAAGCCCGCCATGACCACCAGGTCGATGTCGTGGTCACGCAGTGTGGCGACGACCCGGTCGGTGTAGGCATCCCGGTCGAACGCCTTGCCCCACTCGGTCCGCTCGACGAGCACCGCGGGAACGCCGGCGTCCTCGGCGACCTGCAGAGCTCGGCAGCGACGGTCGGCGACGACGAGATCGACGTCGATGCCGGCGGCGAGGATGGCCTCGAGCAGGGTTCCGCTTCCTGAAGCCAGCACCGCGACGCGCACAGCGACGGACCGTAGCATCTGGGTGTGCAACCGCTGTCCGAGCGTGTAACCGCCCACACCGTGTAGCGTCCAGGCTGCTGGTCACCATCTTCTCGACGAGGATCGCCGCGCGTACACGCTCGGTGGTCTAGCGTGGCCACTAACTACGACTTCGCCGTACATCTGGAGGCACGGGTGGATCTCAACAAATTGACCATGGGTGACAAGATCGTCGGAGGCACAGGCATCGTCCTGATCATCGGCTTGCTGTTCTTCCCGTGGCACAGCGTCAGCGCCGGTCCGTTCAGCGAGAGCTTCAGTGCTCTCTCGACGAACAACACGTTCTGGGCGATCATCGCCTTGTTGCTCACCATCGCCGTCGTCGGCGTGGTGCTGGCCGAGAAGCTGGGCAACGTCGACCTGCCCGACCTGCCGATCCCGTGGAACGACGCCAAGTTCTACGCCACGATCGCGGTTCTCGCACTCCTGTTGCTCAAGCTCATCACCGACACAGACTTCCTCGGCTGGGGTGCCTGGGTGAACATCATCCTCGCCGCCGGCATGACCTACGGAGGATTCCTCATCAAGCAGGAAGGCGCCTCGGCAGGCTCCACTCCTCCCAGCTCCTTCTAGACCAGCCGACACGGCGGATCACCACCAAGCCACGCACTCGGCCCCCGCTTCGGCGGGGGCCGTTTCGCGTCGCCGTTCAGGACCACGGCGGCGATGGGCTGCCGGTGCTGCTCGCCCACGGCTTCTTGATGGACCACACCATGTTCGACCCCCAGGTCGAGGCCCTTCGCGACCGCTACCGGGTGATCACCTTCGATCAGCGCGGGTTCGGGGACACCCCGGTCAGCGGCCCGTTCACCTACTGGGACTCAGCCGCCGACGCGCTGGGCATCCTCGACGAGCTGGGCATCGACCAAGCGGTGCTCGGCGGAATGTCCCAAGGCGGGTTCCTGTCGCTGCGCGCTGCACTCACCGCTCCCGAGCGAGTCCAGGCCCTCGTGCTCATCGACAGCCAGGCAGGAGTCGAGGACCCCGCGAACATGGAGAGCTACGACACCCTCCACGACGTGTGGATGAGCCAGGGCCCCGAACCGGTGCAAGAGGCCGTAGCCAGCATCATCCTCGGCGAAGGCGAGTGGCACGACTGGTACGCCAAGTGGGCGGCACTGCCCCGCGAGTCCTTCGCCCACACCTACCGATGCCTCATGGACCGCGACGACATCACCGATCGCATCGGTGAGATCACCTGCCCGACCCTTCTCATCCACGGCACCGCCGATGCGGCCATCCCCATCGAGAAGGCCGAGGCGTTGCGCGACGGGCTCAGAGGCCCGACCACCTTCGTGCCGATCGAGGGTGGCTCCCACGCCTCGAACCTCACCCATCCCGAGCCGGTCAACCAGGCCATCGTCGAGTTTCTCGACAGCCTCGACCTGGGCTGAACGGATCGATGCGCCGCGCCGAACCGTGAGGCATCGGCCGTCGCGGAGCGATGTGGATCAGAGGCTGCGGACGACCTCGACCATGAGGTTGCCGGCCTCGGTGGGGTTGTTGCCCACCTTGGCGCCGGCCTCGCTCAGGGCCTCCATCTTGGCCGCCGCGGTGCCCTTGCCGCCCGACACGATGGCGCCCGCGTGGCCCATCTTCTTGCCGGCAGGGGCGGTCACCCCCGCGACGTAGGAGACGACCGGCTTGGTCATCTTGTCCTTGATGAACTCGGCGGCCTCCTCTTCGGCCGAACCACCGATCTCGCCGATCATCATCACGGCCTTGGTCTGCGGGTCGGCTTCGAATGCCTCGAGGCAGTCGATGAACGACACCCCGGGGACCGGGTCGCCGCCGATGCCGACACAGGTGGACACGCCGATGTCGTTGAGCTTGAGCTCGTACAGCGCCTGGTAGGTGAGGGTGCCCGACCGGCTCACGATGCCGACCGCGTGCTCACCGGGCTCGGGGACCTTGGCGATGTGGCCGGCGGTGATGCCGATGTTGGCCTTGCCGGGGCTGATGATGCCGGGGCAGTTGGGGCCGAGGACCCGAACCTTGGGGAAGTCGCGGCGGAGCTTGTTGTAGAACCACGCCTCGTCGTGGGCGGGCACTCCTTCGGTGATGGCCACGATGAACTCGATGCCACCCTCGGCGGCCTCCATCACCGCGTCCTTCACTCCCGGGGCGGGGATGAAGATGCACGACGCGGTGGCGCCGGTCTCGGCCACGGCGTCGGCCACGGTGGCGAAGACAGGGATGCCGTCCACGTCGGTGCCGGCCTTCTTGGGGTTGGTCCCGGCCACCACCGGCGTGCCGTACTCGCGGTTGAGCAGGCCATAGAACCGGCCCTGGCTCCCGGTGAGGCCCTGGTAGACGACCTTGGTGTTCTCGTCGACGAAGATGCTCATTGGTCGTCCTCTCAGCTCGTGGCCAGCCCGACAGCCTTCTCGGCTGCGGCGACCATGGTCGGTTCCATCATCAGGGCGTCGCTCAGGTGCGGCTCGAGGATCGCCCGGCCCTCGTCGGCGTTGGTGCCGTCGAGGCGCACGACGATGGGGACGTCGATGTCGACCCGCCCCATAGCGGTGACGATGCCGTTGGCAACCTCCTCACCCTTGGTGATGCCGCCGAAGATGTTGATGAAGATGGCTTTGACGTTCGGATCGTTGGTGATGACCTCGAGCGCCCCCGCCATGACATCGGCGTTGGCGCCGCCGCCGATGTCGAGGAAGTTGGCCGGCTTGCCCCCCACCTGGTTGACGATGTCGACGGTGGACATGGCCAGGCCGGCACCGTTGGCGATCACGCCCACGAAGCCGTCGAGGCCGACGTACTGCAGACCCTTGGCGTGGGCCTCGGTCTCGCGCTCGTCGCGAACCTGGGTCGAGTCGTACTTCTCGTAGTCGGGGTGGCGGAACACCGAGTTGCCGTCGAGGGTGACCTTGGAATCGAGGGCGTGCACCCGGTCGTCGGGGGTGAGGATCAGTGGGTTGATCTCGACCAGGTCGGCGTCGCCCTCGGTGTAGGCCACATAGAGCTTCTGGAGGATGTCGACCGCGCCCTCGGTGGCGGCGGGGTTGAGGTTGGCGGCGGCGACCCACTCGCGGGCGGCTTCCTCGGTGAGGCCGTCGACGGGATCGACCCAGACCTTGGCGATGGCGTCGGGATTCTCCTCGGCGACCGTCTCGATCTCGACACCGCCTTCGGCCGAGAGCATGCCGAGGTGCTTCTTGGCCGAGCGGTCGAGGGTGAAGCTGGCGTAGTACTCCTCGGCGATGTCGGACGCGACCTCGACCCACAGGATCTCGACGGTGTGGCCCTTGATGTCCATGCCGAGGATGTTCCCGGCGTGGGTGCGGACCTCGTCGGCGTTGTCGGCCAGCTTGATGCCGCCGGCCTTGCCACGACCGCCCACCTGGACCTGCGCCTTGACCACCACGGGGTAGCCGATACGGTCGGCGACGGCGACCGCATCGTCGACGGTGGTGACCGCGTCGCCGGCGGATACGGGGATGTCGAACGATGCGAAGAACTGCTTGCCTTGGTATTCGAAGAGATCCACTCGGTGCCTGCCTCCAGGGGGTGCCCGTGTGCCGCGCGAGAGGGCTGCACGGCTGCAGGGGATACTAGGGGCATGCCCCCACACCGGCTCCAATCGTCACGCCTCGCTCCTGGACATCGGGAGGGTCCGCGATGAGCCCTGTCGAGCGCCGCTCGTCCTCCGCGACCACCACCGCGGTCCTGGTCGGCATCGCCGGTGTCGTGGCCGGGCTGGGCCTGGTGATCCTGATCGTGAACCTGGCGAGCGATGGCGGCGAGAGCTTCGAGATCAGCCTCGGCGACCAGCGCTTCCAGGCGGGCAGCGCGGACAATCGAGCGGCGTCGATCGCCGACGACGGACCCATCTTGTTCCCCGACGTGGCGGGTGGGAGTCGCGACCTCATCCTCCAGCACCTCGGCGACGAGCCCGACGAGGGGTGGCACGCGTTCTCGGCCCAGCCGGCGGGCAAGCCTCGCGACTGCGTCCTCGAGTGGGACGATCGAGCGCCGGCGACTTCGCCGACTGCGATGGCGAGCGCTACCCGGCCGACGGTGACGACCCCGCGCTCACCCGCTACCCGGTAAACATCGAGGGTGGCACCCTGGTCGTCGACATCAACTTCGAGTTCCGCGACGATGCCGATGGCGCCGGGGACAAGAACGACGTCGAGGACGGTGAGCCGACGCCCGGGGATGGGGATTAGATCTCGCCGCATCGGGTAGGCGACCGACGACATGGCCCGGGCCGAACTCGCAGACCTCGACCGCGAACCAGCGCCAGCCCGCCCCCGTCCGCCCAGGGCACCGTCGGGCCGCAAGCTCGTTCCGTGGATCGGTCCCGGCTTGGTCTGGATGGTGTCGGCGGTGGGCACCGGATCGGTGCTGTTCACCCCGCGGGTCGCTTCCGAGTATCGCTACACGCTGCTCTGGGTGCTGCTCGGCGTGTGCGCCCTCATGTGGGTCATGATCCGCGAGGCCGCCCGCTACTCGATCGTCACCGGCGACAGCCTCCTCGAGGGTTTCGACCACCTTCCTGGTCCCCGCCACTGGGCAGTGTGGGTGATCCTCGTCCCCCAGGTGGTGGCCGCGGTGGCCGGGATCGCCGGCCTGGCCTCGGTGGCGGGCAGCGCCTTCGGCACCGCACTCGGCGGCGACCACCGCCACTGGGGAGCGGGGCTCATCACCGTCGCCGCCGTGCTGGTGATCACCGACGGCTACCGGATCGTCGAGCGGGGCGCGCGGGTGCTGGCCGGGGTGCTGGTGGCCATCACCGTGGTGGCGGCGGTGGGCGTGGCCCCATCGCCGGGCGATCTGGCCACCGGCCTCGTCCCCTCCCTCCCCAGCGATCCCGACCTGTACGTGATCGTGCCCTGGATCGGCACGATCCTGGCCGGGTCGATGGGCATCGTGTGGTTCTCGTACTGGACCGCGGCGCGGGGCTACGGCGGCCGGAGCGCGCTCAGCGAGCAGGGCGAGGACGAGGACCCCACCGAGGCCTTCGACGACGAGGAACGCCGCCGCCGCCTCGCCGACTGGATCCGCACCATGTCGTGGGCGGCGGGGCTCGGTGTGATCGCCGGTACCGTCGTCCTGGTCTCCTACATGGTACTCGGAGCCGAGCTGCTGGCCCCCGAGGGGATCCTCCCCGAGGGCGAGGACGTGGCCGGCGACCTGTCTCGTCTGCTGAGCGACGTGTGGGGCCGGACCGGCTTCTGGCTGATGATCCTGTCGATCACCGTGGCGATCGGCGGCAGCGTGTTCGCCAACCAGGACGGCTGGGGCCGCTCGTTCGCCGACATGACCCTGATCGTGCGCGGCGGGCGCAGCGTCTGGGGCCTGGGGCGGCGCCGGCTCACCATGCTCTATGTCGCCACCGTGACCGGGCTGGTACCGCTCGGGGTGGTGCTGACCGTCTCGGACCCGGTGGCGATCATGTCGGTGTCCGGGTTGGTGGCGGCCCTGCACACCCCGTTCATCGTCGGGCTCATCCTGCTGGTCAACCGCCGCCAACTACCTGCCGGCCTCCGCCCGGGGGTGGCCATCGGGAGCCTGATGGTGCTGAGCGCCGTGCTCTATGCCGGGGTCGGCGTCCTGCAGCTCGCCTCCTGACAGGCCGGCGCGGGCCGGTCACAGGCCTGTGGCTCAGGCCTTCTCGAGCGGGGCCCAGGCCAGCAGCAGGCGCTTCTCGCCCACCGACGGGAACCGCACCGTGGCTTCGGCTTTGTCTCCTTGGCCCTCGATGTCGAGGATGACGCCCTCGCCCCAGGAGTTGTGGCGCACGTCGTCGCCCACCTTCAGCCCGAGCCGGTCGGCGCCCCGCAGGTTCGGCCCGGCCGGGGCCATGGCCTGGTCGACCACCCGCTCGCGGTTGGCCGCGATCCGACCCTGACCCCGGGATCCACCACCGGACCCGAACCAGCCCGACGACCCGTCTCCCCGCCCTCGTCGACGAGTCGGGCGCTCGTCGGCCTCGACCAACTCGTCGGGGATCTCATCGAGGAACCTGCTGGGTGGGTTGTACTGGGTGGACCCGAACAGGGTGCGGCACCAGGCGTGGGTGAGGTAGAGCCGCTGCTGGGCCCGGGTGATGCCCACGTAAGCGAGGCGCCGCTCCTCCTCCATCTGTTCGGGCTCGCCGATGGAGCGCAGGTGGGGGAACACGCCGTCTTCCAGTCCGATCAGGAACACCACGGGAAACTCCAGACCCTTGGCGGCGTGCAGCGTCATCAGCACCACCGACGACGCGTCGTCGGCATCGTCGAGCTCGTCGGTGTCGGCCACCAGGCTCACCTGTTCGAGGAAGTCCTCGACGGTGTCGAACTCCTGGGCGTTGCCGACCAGCTCGGCCAGGTTCTCCAGTCGGCCGTCGGCCTCGATCGAGTGCTCGGCCTGCAGCTCGGCGACGTAGCCGGTGCGGTCGAGGATGGCCGACAGCACCATCTCGGGGCCTTCGTGGCGGGCTTGGTCGAGCTCGTCGAGCATCTCGAGGAACGACTCGATGCCCTTGGTGGCGCGTCCGCTCACCCCGGCGTCGTCGGCCCGGCGCAGCGCGTCGACGAAGGTCATGTCGCGGGCCTGGGCGTAGAGGTCGAGCTTGGCGACCGAGCTGTCGCCGATGCCCCGCTTGGGCACGTTGAGGATCCGCTTGATGTTGACCTCGTCTTGGGGGTTCACCACCGCCCGCAGGTAGGCGAGGGCGTCCTTCACCTCGCGCCGGTCGTAGAAGCGGGTACCGCCGATGACCTTGTAGGGGATGCCCGAGCGCATGAGGTGCTCCTCGAGCACCCGGCTCTGGGCGTTGGTGCGGTAGAAGACCGCGACGTCGCCCCACCGGATCTCGCCCTCGTCGTGCAGGCGGGACATCTCGTGGGTGACCCACTGGCCCTCGTCGGCTTCGTCGTCGGCGTGGTACCGGCGGATCTTCGGGCCACCGTGCTGGTCGCTCCACAGCTCCTTGGGCTTGCGGCCGAAGTTGTTGGCGATGACCGCGTTGGCGGCGTCGAGGATCGTCTGGGTCGACCGGTAGTTCTGCTCGAGCAGGACCACGGTGGTGTCGGGGAACGCGTCCTCGAACTCGAGGATGTTGCGGATGTCGGCCCCCCGAAAGGCATAGATGCTGTTGTGAACCAGCACTCCGTCGGCCACATAGGTGTGGGTGGGCTCGACCTCGAGATCGTGGACGGGGCCGTCATAGTCGAAGCATTCGACCGACTCGACCGCGTGGTCGCACATGGATCCGTCAGCGTCGGGTATGAGCACCCGCATACCGGGTCGGAGGTTGGCGATCGGCGCGATGTCATAGACGGTGCCGCCGAGCGCAACACGGCGCCGGATCTCCATGTCGCCGACGGCGGCGAGCTCATGAGCCAGTCCCACCGCCTCGCGGTAGTCGCCCACCACCGTTGCCCGGTCCCCGGTCTCGACGACATGCCCACCTGACTCGGCGTCCGAGAACATGGTCAGGCTGGCCACACGGCGGCTGTCTGGCATCGCGTGAGGGAACTCGAGATGCAGGTCGAGATCGTCGATGAGCGCCTTGGCCCGTGACGTCGTGTCGAGCTCGAGGTAGAGGCGGTCGATCTGTTCGTCGTCCATCGCCAGTGATCGGCCGCCACCGTGGAAGCACACGGTCGGCAGTCCGTACTCGGCTGCAAACCATGACTCCCAGTAGCCGGCCTCGCCGCGGGAATCACAGACCCGGAGGATCCAGAGCTTGTCGGCGTGCTCCTGGTTCACACGGACCCGTACCCCTGGGTCTGACCGTCCGGCGCGAGCAGGTCGTTCGCTCATCGCCTGGCCGATCCGGAATCCACGGTCGGCCCGATACATGAGGTACACGACGAAGCGACCTGGACCCAGCGATGAGTCGAGCGGGACGAGATGATGCGGGGTCCCGACGATCGTCTGACCACCAGCGGTCACCTCATAGACCCTGCCCTGGTAGTGGCGAAGGGGTGCAGCCGAGACGACACTCGGCCGCAGGACTCCCCTACCGTCGGCTCCGAGAACGGAGTCACCGGTTTCGAGCTCCTCGATGGGACGATCACCCGCTGGGGTGGCGATGAGCGTTCCCGGGAGTAAGCACTGGTCGCTGTCGCCCACCACGCAGACGTTGCGATGGTCGGAGGCGAGGGCGAGCACCAGGTCGTTCTGGACCTTGTTGGTGTCCTGGTACTCGTCGACGAGGATGTGCTTGAAGCGGCGCTGGTAGTGCCCGAGCACGTCGGGGTGCTCGCGGAACAGCCTCACGGCGTTGAGCAACAGGTCGTCGAAGTCCATGGCGCCGGCCCGCCGCATGCGGAGCTGGTACTCGGCGAACACGTCGGCGATGCGCTTCTCGAACGGCCCTTGGGCCCGTTCGGCGTAGTCGCCGGCGTCGAGGCCGTCGTTCTTGCTGGCCGAGATCGTGGCCTGCACCTGGCGAGGCGGGAAGCGCTTGGTGTCGATGTTGAGGTCGCGGAGCACATAGGTGACCAGGCGCACCGAGTCGGCCTGGTCGTAGATGGTGAACGACGAGGGGAAGCCCAACCGGTCGGCGTCACGGCGCAGGATGCGCACGCACGCGGAGTGGAAGGTGGACACCCACATCTTCTGCGCGACCGGTCCAACCAGCTTGGCCACCCGCTGCTTCATCTCGGCTGCGGCCTTGTTGGTGAAGGTGATGGCGAGGATCTCGAAGGGTGAGACCTGGTCGTCGGCGATGAGATGGGCGATGCGGGCGGTGAGCACCCGGGTCTTGCCCGATCCGGCACCGGCCACCACCAGCAGCGGTCCGTCGCGGTGGGTGACGGCGTCGAGCTGGGCGGGGTTCAGCCCCGCGAGCAGCTCATCGGACTGGGACGGCGGCGCGCCGGCGGCGAAGGGATCGGACATCGTGTGTCGATCGTACCGGTGCCCAGCGACGGCGGAGCCGTCCTCGTGTGGCTGGGCCCGACTCGGCGCTCACGTACCGCTGGCGATCGTTTCGGCGATGCGGCGAACCTCGTCGAGTGCCCGATGCCGGTGGCGGGGATCGGTCAGGGGTTCGCGCTGGATCGCGACCCCATCGATGAGACCGGTGATGAGCATGGACCGGAACCGGCACTCGGCTGGGGTGGCAGACGGGTCGATCTCCTGCACGAACGCCGCCACATCGCCCTGGAACGGTGACCTATCATCGGGGATGGCAACCATGACCGAAGCACAGCGGCAGGTGGCGTGGCCGGTACACCTGCGGCCATGACGACACCGTTTCGGTTCGGAGTGCAAGCCGGCGGACCCGCCGACGCGCGGGGGTGGGCCGAGCTGGCCCGCAAGGCCGAGGACCTCGGGGTGTCGACCCTCACCGTGGCCGACCACCTCGACGACCAGCTCGCGCCCGTCGCCGCGATCATGGCCGCGGCGACCGCCACCACGACGCTGAGGGTGGGGGCGTTGGTGTTCTGCAACGACTACCGGCATCCGGTGGTGCTCGCCAAGGAGGCGGCCACGATCGACGTGCTGTCCGAGGGTCGCCTGGAGATGGGGCTCGGTGCCGGATGGATGACCACCGACTACGAGCAGTCCGGCATCCGCCTCGATCCACCCGGGGCCCGCATCGACCGCTTGGAGGAGGCGGTCGCCGTCGTCAAGGGCCTGTTCGGCGACGGTCAGGTGACCCACACCGGCTCCCACTACCGGATCGACGGCCTCGAGGGGACCCCCAAGCCGATCCAGCGGCCCCACCCGCCCCTGCTGATCGGTGGCGGCGGCAGGCGGGTGCTCTCGCTCGCCGCCCGCGAGGCCGACATCGTCGGCATCAACGTCAACCTGGCCGGAGGGACCATCGACGCCGGCGTCGGCCCGAACGCGACCGTCGACGCGACCGACGAGAAGATCGGCTGGATCCGCGACGCCGCCGGGAACCGGTTCGACGACCTCGAGCTCCAGGTGAGGGTGCACGTCGCCGCGGTCACCGAGGACCGTCACGGCTTGGCCGCGGCGATGGGTCCCGCCCTCGGCCTCAGCCCCGACGCCGCCCTCGCCAGTCCTCACGCCCTCGCCGGGACCGAGGACGAGATCGTCGAGACGCTGCTCGAACGCCGCGAGCGCTGGGGGATCTCCTACATCGGCATCAGCGCCGCCGAGCTCGACGATATGGCGCCGGTGATCGCCCGCCTCACCGGGACCTGAGCCACTCTGCCGGCAGAAACGACCCGGGGAGGGTGCTCCCCGCCGGCAGAGCTCGCTCACACCGGGCTGGCGCCGCCTACTCCCACTCGATGGTGCCGGGGGGCTTGGAGGTGATGTCGTAGGCGACCCGGTTGATGCCGTCGACCTCGTTGATGATGCGGCTCGACAGCTTCTCCAACAGCTCGTAGGGCAGCCGGGCCCAGTCGGCGGTCATGGCATCGTCGCTGGTGACGGCCCTGATGACGACCGGATGCCCGTAGGTGCGCTCGTCGCCCATGACCCCCACCGAACGCACGTCGGCCAGCAGCACGGCGAACACCTGCCAGATCTCGCGGTCGAGACCGGCCTTGTGGATCTCCTCGCGGACGATGGCGTCGGCCTTGCGCAACAGATCGGCCCGCTCCTTTGTGACCTCGCCGATGATGCGAACCCCCAGCCCCGGCCCGGGAAACGGCTGACGCCACACGATCTCCTCGGGGAGCCCGAGCTCCTCGCCCACGCGCCGGACCTCGTCCTTGAACAGCGACCGCAGCGGTTCGATCAGCTCGAAGTCCATGTCGTCGGGAAGACCACCGACGTTGTGGTGCGACTTGATCTTGGCGGCGTCGGGGGTGCCGGACTCGATGACGTCGGGGTAGAGGGTGCCCTGCACCAGGAACTTGGCGTCGGTGAGCCCCCCAGCAGCATGCTCGAACTCGCGGATGAACCGCTCGCCGATGGCTTTGCGCTTCTCCTCGGGATCGGTGATGCCGACAAGACGCTCGAAGAACCGGTCGGCGGCCCGCACGTGGACCAGCTCGATGCCCTGGTGGCGCTGGAAGGTGTCGACCACCTGATCGGACTCACCCTGGCGCATGAGGCCGGTGTCGACGTAGACGCAGGTGAGCTGGGGTCCGATCGCCTTGTGCACCAGGGCGGCGGCGACCGCTGAGTCGACCCCGCCGGACAACCCGCAGATCACGCGCTCGGACCCCACCTGCTTGCGGATCTCCTCGATCTGGGTCTCGATGATGGAGGTCATGGTCCACGTGGGTGGGCAATCGGCCAGCTCGTGGAGGAACCGCTTCAACAGATCTTGACCGTAGGGCGTGTGGGCGACCTCGGGGTGGTACTGCACGCCGAAGATGCGCCGCTCGGCGGACTCGAACACCGCCGCCGGGGTCTCGGGGGTGGACGCGGTGGCCACGAAGCCGTCGGGTGCCCGGCTGATGGAGTCGAAGTGGCTCATCCACACGACCTGGGAGTCGGGCTGGTCGTGGCCGAACAGCACCGACTCGCTTCCGACCGCCAGATCGGTGCGGCCGTACTCGCCCCTGCCGGTCTTGGACACCTCGCCACCGAGGTCGCGGGCGATGAGCTGCGCCCCGTAGCAGATGCCGAACAGCGGGATTCCGAGGTCGTAGACGTCGGGGTCGATCGACGGCGCGCCCGCGACGTGGACGGACTTGGGACCCCCGCTGAGGATGATCGCCGCGGGCTGGTGTCGGGCGATCTCGGCCGCGGTGGTGGTGTGGGGGACGATCTCGCTGTAGACGTGGGCGTCGCGCACCCGGCGGGCGATGAGTTGCGCGTACTGCGCGCCGAAGTCGACGACGAGGACGGTGTCGAAGTGGTCGGTCACGCTCAGATCCGGTAGTTGGGGGCTTCCTTGGAGATGACCACGTCGTGGGGGTGGCTCTCTCGGAGGCTGGCTGGGGAGATCCGGATGAACTGTGCGTCGGACTGCAGATGGGCGACCGAGTTGGCCCCGCAGTAGCCCATGGCCTGACGCAGCCCGCCGACGAACTGGTGCAGCACCGGGGCGAGGGGACCTTTGTAGGGCACGCGGCCCTCGATGCCCTCGGGGACCAGCTTGCCGCTGTCGACCGAGCCCTGGAAGTAGCGGTCCTTGGAGAACGACCGGCCCTGCATGGCGCCGAGCGAGCCCATGCCCCGGTACTCCTTGAAGCGCTCGCCGGACTGCACGACGATCTCGCCGGGAGCTTCTTCGACCCCGGCCAGGGCGTTGCCCAACATGACCGTGTCGGCACCGGCCGCCAGCGCCTTGGCGATGTCGCCCGAGAACTGGACCCCGCCGTCGGCCACCACCGGCACCCCGTGGCGGGCCGCGACCTGCGAGCAGTCGAACACGGCGGTGATCTGGGGCACCCCGATACCGGCGACGACCCGGGTGGTGCAGATGGAGCCGGGGCCGATGCCCACCTTGATGGCGTCGGCGCCCGCACCGATGAGCGCCTCGGCCGCCGCGCCCGTGGCCACGTTTCCGGCGACGACGTCGACGTCCCAGTTGGCCTTGACCTTGGCGACGATCTCGACGACCGAGTTGGCGTGACCGTGGGCGGTGTCGATCACCACGACGTCGACCCCGCGGTGCACCAGCGCCTCGATGCGGTCGAAGGCGTCGGGCCCGGTGCCGACTGCGGCCGCCACCCGGAGCCGGCCGTGCTCGTCCTTGGTGGCATAGGGGAACGCGATGCGCTTCTGGATGTCCTTGACGGTGATCAGCCCGGAGAGCCTGCCGTGCTCGTCGACGATGGGGAGCTTCTCGATGCGGTGCTTGGCCAGGATGCTCATGGCGTCTTCGAGGGTGGTGCCGACCGGCGCGGTGACCAGACCCTCGCTGGTCATGAGATCGGTGACGGGGATGTCGTCGCGGTCGTTGAACCGCAGGTCGCGGTTGGTGACGATCCCGAGCAGCCGACGATCGGGATCGGTGACGGGCACACCCGAGATGTGGAATCGGGCCATGAGGGCCGACGCGTCGCCGACGGTGGCGTCGGGACCGACGGTGACCGGATCGGCGATCATGCCGGATTCGGATCGCTTGACCCGGTCGACCTCGCTCGCCTGGTCCTCGATGGAGAGGTTGCGGTGGATGACCCCGATGCCACCGTGGCGCGCCATGGCGATGGCCAGCCGGGCCTCGGTGACGGTGTCCATGGCGGCGGAGACCAGAGGCATGGCCAGGGCGATGTTGCGGGAGAACCGGGTGGAGGTGTCGGCGTGGGAGGGCATGACCTCGGACGCGGCGGGCAGCAGCAGGACGTCGTCGTAGGTGAGGCCCTCGCGGCCGAACTTGTGGTCGAAGCTGGCTGGCCCGTTGGTCATGCGCCCATCCCTACTCGTTGTGCCTGCTGGAGCGACTTGCCCTCGGTCTGCAACGCGGGTGCGACCATGAGTTCGGCCTTCTGGAACTCCTTGAGCGTGCCGTAGCCGCACGTGGCCATGGAGGTCCGCAGCGCGCCCATGAGGTTCGTGCGCCCGTCGTCGTCGTGGGCCGGTCCGAGGAGGATCTCTTCGAGGGTTCCCCGCGTGGAGGTGTGGACCCTGGTGCCCCGGGGCAACGTGGTGTGGGAGGTGGCCATGCCCCAGTGGTAGCCACGACCCGGAGCCTCGGTGGCGGCGGCGAGGGGCGAGCCGATCATGACGCCGTCGGCACCGCAGACGACCGCCTTGGCGATGTCGCCACCGGTGCCCATCCCGCCGTCGGCGATGACCTGGACGTACACCCCGGTCTCGTCGAGGTGACGCATCCGGGCGGCTCGCACGTCGGCGATGGCGGTGGCCTGTGGCACGCCGAGACCGAGGACCGCCCTGGTGGTGCAGGCGTGTCCCGGCCCGACCCCGACGAGGACACCGGCGGCACCGGTGCGCATGAGGTGGAGAGCCGCTTGGTAGCTGGCGCACCCGCCCACGATGACGGGGATGTCGAGTTCGCGGACGAAGGACTTGAGGTTGAGGGGTTCGACCGAGCTGGACAGGTGCTCGGCCGACACGACGGTGCCCTGGATGACCAGGAGGTCGAGCTCGGCCTCGGCGATGGCGGGGACGAGCGCCGCGGTGCGTTGCGGTGTGACCGAGGCCACGGCGACCTGTCCCGCGTCGCGGATGTGACGGATGCGCTCGGAGACCAGCTCGGTCTTGATGGGCTCGGCGTAGATCTCCTGGAGACGTCGTGTGACCTTGTCGGCGTCGAGGCCGGCGATCTCGTCGAAATATGGCGTGGGGTCGGCGTAGCGGGTCCAGAGCCCTTCGAGGTTGAGCACCCCCGCTCCGCCGAGGCGTCCCATCTCGATCGCGGTGTCGGGGCTGGTGACGCCGTCGACCGCGGCCGACATCACCGGCAGCTCGAACCGGTAGGCGTCGAGCTCCCAGGAGATGTCGACGTCTTCGGGATCGCGTGTGCGCCGGCTGGGGACGATGGCGACGTCGTCGAGGCCGTAGGCGCGACGACCGGTCTTTCCCATCCCGATCTCGATCTCCGCCATGGGCAACTCCTGGGTGAGATGGCGAAAAGGTGATCCTACCCCGTGCGCCGCCGCCCCCGGTGCCCCGGTCGCCGCCTGGGACCGGCCCGAGTCGGCAGCTGGGTCAGCGGCCGGTAACCGAGCGGAACAGCTGGCGGGCGACCGCCGCGTTCATCTCGTACATGGCCTTGGAGCCGGCGCCCGACACCTTCTTCACCAGACCTCCGTCGGTGGCGGTCTCGAGGGCGTCGAGCCCGGACAGGACCGCGTCGCGAGTGGTGTCGGTGGCCTGATACCCCATGGCAGTGAGGGCCTTCACGACATCGGACTGGGCCACCGGGCCCGGCGCCGACGCGGCGATGATCCGCAGCGCGTCCTTGGTGAGCTCGGCACCCTGGGTGATGGCGTCGACCGGGGTGAGCACCTCGTCCTGCCGGCCGTCGACCGATGCGAGCCAGCGCCGAACCTTCGCCACGATCTCGGCATGGGTCTCGCCTTCGAAGCTCAAGCTCGGCATGGTGAGACGCTACTCCTCTGCGTCCTCTGCGCCCTCTGCGGTGGGCGCGACCTGGGGTCCCGAACGTCGGGCCAGCTCCGTGCCGGAGGCGGCATCGCTCAGCAGCTGCCACAACCGGTCGACGTGGGCGATCTCAGTCGTGGTCTGGCCGACCGAGGCCCGGATGACCAGTTCGCCGTCGATCCGGGTGTGGGTGAGCAACGCCTGACCCGAGGCGTTCACCGCGTCGAGAATGCGCCGGGTCTCGTCCTCGCCGACGGCCGAGCGGAGACAGACGAGGTTGAGCCGGCAGGGAGCGGCGAGGACGAAGCGATCGTCGGCCTCGACCCGTCCTGCCAGCCGGCCGGCCAGCTCGACGTGGCGGGCGACGTGGTGGCGCAACCCCTCGGCGCCGTAGTGGCGGATCACGAACCACAGCTTCAGCGCGCGGAAGCGTCGACCGAGCGGGATCTGCCAGTCGCGATAGTCGATCACCTCGCCGGTGCTGGTCGCCGCGTTGCGGAGGTACTCCGGCACCACGCTGAGGGCCTCGATCAGCGGCTGACGGTCGGCGACGTAGAGGCAGTCGCAGTCGAAGTTGGTGAACAACCACTTGTGGGGATCGAAGCACCACGAGTCGACGCGGTCGAGCCCGTCGTTGACCCACCGCAGCTCGGGCACGACCCCGGCGGCGCCGGCCATGGCGGCATCGACGTGGAGCCACGTGCGGTGCTGAGCGCAGACGGCGGCGATCATCGGCACGGGGTCGAAGGCCATCGTGGAGGTCGTTCCGGCCGTGGCGCAGACGAAGAACGGGCGGCGGCCCGCCGCCCAATCCTCGGCGATGAGCGCGGAGAGGTGCTCGGGCGACATGGCGAGGTCGTTGTCGGTGTCGACCACGCGCAGCTGACCCGGCCGGAACCCGGCAATGGCGAAGGCCTTCTCGACCGCGGAGTGCGCTTCGCGAGATGCATAGCCCACGAGCTCGGACAACATGTCGGCACCACCGGCCCGCTGCCGGGCGGCCAGCACGGCGCAGAGGATGGCGCTCGAGGCGCTGTCGGCGATGACGCCGCCGCCGGGGCCGTCGGACCGGAACGTGGTGGGGAGCCCCAACAGCTCGATCATCCAGTCGAGCACGTGGCTCTCGAGCTCGGTGCACGCCGGGCTCGTGGCCCAGAGCATCCCTTGCACGCCGAGCCCGGCCGACAACAGCTCGCCGAGCACCGACGGGCCCGACGAGTTCGCCGGGAAGTACCCGAAGAAGTCCGGGGACTGCCAGTGGACGACTCCCGGCATGATGAGCGACTCGACGTCGGCGAGCACGTCCTCGAACGGTTCCGGTCCGGCCGGGGGGTGGGCGGGCAGCTGCGACCTGATCTCCCCCGGTGCCACGGTCGAGCCGACCGGCCGGTCCTCGATCGTCTCGAGGTAGGACGCGATCCAATCGACGACCCGGTACCCGTGCCGGCGAAGCTCATCGGGGGTCATGTGGTAGCTGTCGGGTCGGCCTTGTGATGTCACATTCGGGATGCTAGGACCATCTGCCGGATGCGCACCGCAGGCGGCTTGTTGACAGCATGGCAACGGGCTACGGTGACGTCCGCGTGTGGCAGGGGTCACACGCTCACCCACCCGCGCAGGGTGGCCGGCGCCCGCCGGATCGAGCACCAAGGTAGAACGTCCACACTGGGGGAATCACACACGTGAACTACTCATCGACCACGGGTCGCCGAGCGCGACTCTGGAGGGCACTGGCTGTCCTGCTGGCACTCGGTCTCGTCGCTGCCGCCTGCGGCAACGACGACGATTCGGCTGAGGAGCCCGACACCACCGATCCGGACACCACCGAGACCACCACCGACGACGAAGCCGCGCCCGAGGGCCCCGAGATCACCCCGGGCGGCAGCATCACCGTCGGCCTCGAGGACGAGCAGAACAACTGGCTGCCCAGCGTCGGCTCCTTCGCCAACGCCGGCACCATGGCGGCTCGTGCCGTGTACGACCCGATCGCCGCTCGCGGCGAGGACGGCCAGATCTACCCCTACCTGGCCGAGTCGATCGAGCCCAACGACGAGCTCGACGAGTGGACCGTCACCCTGCGCGAGGACATCCAGTTCCACGACGGCACCGACCTCACCGCCGAGGTGATGAAGACCATCTTCGACGACTACCTCACCGTCGAGGACGCGGTCACCGCGGGAAGCTTGTCCGATGTCGACGAGGTCAGAGTCGACGACGAGCTCACCTACACCTATGTGTTGAACCAGGCCGTCGCCTCGTTCCCCGACCTGTTGTACGGGTCGGTCGGCTGGCCGTTCTCGGTCGAGGCCTGTGAGGCCGCCGGCGGTCGCGACGGCGACTGCGGCGAGCAGATGGTCGGCACCGGACCGTTCGTGTTCGAGAGCTGGATCCGCGACGGTGACCTCACCCTCAGCCGCAACCCCGACTACTGGCGGGTCGACGCCAACGGCGAACAGCTGCCCTACCTCGACGAGCTGGTGTTCCAGTCGATCCCCGACGAGGACGCCCGGGTCAACTCGGTCGCCTCGGGAAGCATCAGCGTCGGCCAGACCCTGCGCCAGAGCTCGGTGCGGGCCGCCCGCGATCTCGACGGTGTGGCCACCTACGAGGCCATCGGAAACAACGGCGGTGGGTCGATCTTCAACACCGCGATCCCCCCGACCGACGACGTGCGGGTCCGCCGTGGCCTCACCCACGCCATCAACCAGGACGATCTGATCGAGGTCTTGGGCGGCACCGACATCACGCCACCCCAGACCCAGTTCTTCAGCCCCGACTCGCCCTGGTACTCCTCCGCGGTCGAGGAGGTCTGGCCAACCTACGACCCCGACCAAGCCGCCGAGCACCTCGACGAGTACATCAACGACCCCGAACGCTCCGACGGTCGCAACGTGGGCGACCCGATCGAGGTCGACTTCTACTGCCCGCCCGACCCGACACTGCTCGACGTGGCCCAGGCCTACCAGAGCTTCTGGCAAGCGGTCGGGGTCGATGTCAACCTCATCTCGCTCGACCAGCCCACCCACATCCAGAACGCGATCTCGGGTGACTACATGATCAACTGCTGGCGTGCGGGCGGCCAGTCGGACCCCTACATCACGCTGTCCAACGCGTTCAGCGACCCCGAGACCAACCCGCTCAACTTCACCAACTACGGAAGCGAGACCATCGACGAGAACCTGGAGATCCTGCGCACCAGCACCGACTTCGACGTCCGCTACGCGGCGGTCGAAGACATCATGTTCGAGCTGGCCGAGCAGCTCCCCCAGATCTGGACCGGGGGCACCGCCACGTCGATCTTCGCCATCGACGAGGTGCAAGGGCTCGACTCGTGGACGATCCCCGGCCCCGACCGGGCACCGCTGGTGAACGGCGACGGCGTCATCAACGCGACGACGTTTTTCGCCGAGGTCTGGCTCCAGCAGTAGCACGCAGTGCACGCCCTGGTTCCGGATGGTGAGCACCATCCGGAACCAGCGCACTCGCACCGTTCCCGGATGGTGCTGACCCGATCAGGGATCCAGCATCCATCCGGACGGCACACACAGGGTGGGAACTGAACGGTGGACAGATACTCGGCCTGTGTGGGCCACCGGCATCCGCCGGGCCGACACCACACCTCACCCCTGGAGGGAATCACACACGTGAACTACTCATCGACCACGGGTCGCCGAGCGCGACTCTGGAGGGCACTGGCTGTCCTGCTGGCACTCGGTCTCGTCGCTGCCGCCTGCGGCAACGACGACGATTCGGCTGAGGAGCCCGACACCACCGATCCGGACACCACCGAGACCACCACCGACGACGAAGCCGCGCCCGAGGGCCCCGAGATCACCCCGGGCGGCAGCATCACCGTCGGCCTCGAGGACGAGCAGAACAACTGGCTGCCCAGCGTCGGCTCCTTCGCCAACGCCGGCACCATGGCGGCTCGTGCCGTGTACGACCCGATCGCCGCTCGCGGCGAGGACGGCCAGATCTACCCCTACCTGGCCGAGTCGATCGAGCCCAACGACGAGCTCGACGAGTGGACCGTCACCCTGCGCGAGGACATCCAGTTCCACGACGGCACCGACCTCACCGCCGAGGTGATGAAGACCATCTTCGACGACTACCTCACCGTCGAGGACGCGGTCACCGCGGGAAGCTTGTCCGATGTCGACGAGGTCAGAGTCGACGACGAGCTCACCTACACCTATGTGTTGAACCAGGCCGTCGCCTCGTTCCCCGACCTGTTGTACGGGTCGGTCGGCTGGCCGTTCTCGGTCGAGGCCTGTGAGGCCGCCGGCGGTCGCGACGGCGACTGCGGCGAGCAGATGGTCGGCACCGGACCGTTCGTGTTCGAGAGCTGGATCCGCGACGGTGACCTCACCCTCAGCCGCAACCCCGACTACTGGCGGGTCGACGCCAACGGCGAACAGCTGCCCTACCTCGACGAGCTGGTGTTCCAGTCGATCCCCGACGAGGACGCCCGGGTCAACTCGGTCGCCTCGGGAAGCATCAGCGTCGGCCAGACCCTGCGCCAGAGCTCGGTGCGGGCCGCCCGCGATCTCGACGGTGTGGCCACCTACGAGGCCATCGGAAACAACGGCGGTGGGTCGATCTTCAACACCGCGATCCCCCCGACCGACGACGTGCGGGTCCGCCGTGGCCTCACCCACGCCATCAACCAGGACGATCTGATCGAGGTCTTGGGCGGCACCGACATCACGCCACCCCAGACCCAGTTCTTCAGCCCCGACTCGCCCTGGTACTCCTCCGCGGTCGAGGAGGTCTGGCCAACCTACGACCCCGACCAAGCCGCCGAGCACCTCGACGAGTACATCAACGACCCCGAACGCTCCGACGGTCGCAACGTGGGCGACCCGATCGAGGTCGACTTCTACTGCCCGCCCGACCCGACACTGCTCGACGTGGCCCAGGCCTACCAGAGCTTCTGGCAAGCGGTCGGGGTCGATGTCAACCTCATCTCGCTCGACCAGCCCACCCACATCCAGAACGCGATCTCGGGTGACTACATGATCAACTGCTGGCGTGCGGGCGGCCAGTCGGACCCCTACATCACGCTGTCCAACGCGTTCAGCGACCCCGAGACCAACCCGCTCAACTTCACCAACTACGGAAGCGAGACCATCGACGAGAACCTGGAGATCCTGCGCACCAGCACCGACTTCGACGTCCGCTACGCGGCGGTCGAAGACATCATGTTCGAGCTGGCCGAGCAGCTCCCCCAGATCTGGACCGGGGGCACCGCCACGTCGATCTTCGCCATCGACGAGGTGCAAGGGCTCGACTCGTGGACGATCCCCGGCCCGGACCGGGCACCGCTGGTGAACGGCGACGGTGTCATCAACGCGACGACGTTTTTCGCCGAGGTCTGGCTCCAGCAGTAGTCTCGTGCTGCTCGCTGCACGACAGCTGCGCAGCAACCACTCGTATCTGACCGTTCGATCCGGGGGGCCGGCCGACCGCCGACCTCCCGGATCGACACCACCGTCCGAACAGCACGCTCGCGCTGCGACCAGCAGCGCCACGAACCACAACACCGGGGGGCGACACACATGCTGGAACTGATCGGGAGACGGGCGCTCGGCCTGGTCCCGGTGATCGTTGCGGCCTCGATCATCACCTTCGTGATGCTCAGCCTGCTCCCTGGCGATTCGGTGATCGCCGACCTGCCACCCGACTTCACCCAGGAACAGCTCGACGCCCGGCGGGCCGAGCTCGGCCTCGACGACCCACTCCACATCCGCTACGTCGACTGGATCACCGGGGCGGTCCAGGGGGACCTGGGCCGATCGGCCATCACCAACGAGCGGGTCAGCCAGCTCATCACCGAGCGGTTCCCGGTCACGCTCCAGATCATGCTGATGACCATGGTCCTGGCCCTGCTCTTCTCCATCCCGCTCGGCGTGTTCACCGCTTATCGAGCGGGCTCCTACTTCGACCGAGCCGTCAGCGCCATCACCTTCGGACTGCTGTCGATCCCCAACTTCGTGCTGGCGCTCCTGTTGATCATCCTCGTGGCCGTCGAGCTCGGATGGCTGCCGGCCACCGGGTGGACGCGCTTCACCGACGACCCGGTCGGAAGCCTCCGCAGCGGTCTGTTGCCCGCGCTGACCTTGGCTGTGGCCATCGTGGCGGTGCTGACCCGCCTCCTGCGCACCGACATGATCTCGACCCTGCAGGACGACCACGTGGTGCTGGCCAAGTCCAAGGGGCTTCCCACCTCACAGATCCTGTTCCGCCACGCCCTGCGACCCTCGTCGTTCTCGCTCATGACGGTGCTCGGCCTCCAGATGGCTGCACTGCTGAGCGGGGTCGTGGTGATCGAGGAGATCTTCGCGCTACCGGGCCTGGGCCGGCGCCTGTTCGCGGCGGTCAACCAGCGCGACTTCATGGTGGTGCAGGGCCTGGTCCTGTTGCTCGCCGTGATCTATGTGCTCGTGAACTTCATCGTCGACATGCTCTATTCGTTCCTTGACCCGAGGATCCGCCATGGATACGCCAGATCGAACCAATAGCACCGCTGCTGGTGGCGACAACCTGAGCGCCGAGCCCGGTGGCCTCTCCACGCTGCCCCTCGAAGACATCGGTGTCGACCCCGAGGCCGACATCAAGCACCAGAAGAAGGGCAAGTTCGGCGTTCTCTTCGCCTTCAGCCTGTTCTGGCTGGTGTTGATCCTCATCTTCGCGGTGTTCGCCGACATCCTTCCCATCCCCGACCCCAACTTCCAGGACATCGGGGCCAACCGCACCCCACCGCTCACCGACGGTTACTTCCTCGGTACCGACAACCTCGGCCGCGACATGTTCTCCCGCATCGTGCACGGCGCGCGGGTGTCGGTGGTGATCAGCGTCACGGCGGTGGCGGCCGGCATGATCTTCGGCGGCATGCTCGGCCTGACCGCCGGCTACCTGCGGGGGCGCTACGAGTCGCTCGTCATGGGCATGGTCAACACGCTGCTGGCCTTCCCCGGCCTGGTGCTGCTGCTGGCTCTGGTCGCGCTGATGGGCCAGAACCTGCTCGCGGTCACCGCTGCGGTGGCGTTCCTATCGATCCCGACCTACACCCGTGTCGCCCGGGCCACGACCCTCGCCGTCTCCCAGCGTGAGTACGTCCTGGCGTCCAAGGCGCTGGGGGCCAAGCGCAGGCGGATCCTGATGCGAGAGATCGCTCCCAACGTGGCGCTTCCCGTCGCCGCGTTCGGTCTCATCGCGCTGGGGACCATCATCGTGCTCGAGGGCACGCTGGCGTTCCTCGGCCTCTCGGTCCAGGCGCCCCAGGCCACCTGGGGGTCGATGATCTTCCAGGGCCGTCGCTACTTCAGCGAGGGCGACTACTTCCTGACCCTCATCCCGGCCGCCGTGCTGTTCTTCACCGTGTTCTCGCTCAACTACGTGGGCGACGCCATGCGCAACCGCCTCGACGTGCGCGAAGCCCAGCTCTGACCGCACCGATCCCTTGGGGGGGAACCGACTGTGGGGGCGCTTCGGCGCCCCCACGTCGCGTCACGGGCGCGAACGATGCCGGTCGGTTCGGGTCACCAGCGCGAGGAACTGGCGCAACATCGACGCGGTGGCGCCCCACACCGTGTCGCCGTGCAGGTCGAAAAACCACAGGGGCTGCTCGTCCTCACCGCGCCGCCAGACCTCCTCACGATACACCTCGTCGCTCAGCAGCTCGGCGAGGGCGACGTGGCGGATCTCCTCGACCTCACGCGGATCGGGTTCGACGTCGGGGAGACCGGGAAGGAGCCCGACATAGGGCATGATCATGGAGCGGCTGGTGATGGTCTGGAGCGGCTCGAGGCGCCCGACGATCTCGACGGTCTCGGGGCGGATGCTGACCTCCTCGTAGGCCTCGCGGAGCGCGGTGGCGACGAGGTCGGGGTCGTAGGCCTCGGCTCGACCACCGGGGAAGCTGACCTCTCCCCCGTGCGCGCGAAGGCTCCAGGACCGCCGGGTGAGCAGCACGTGGGGCTCACCGGCATGTTCGTAGACCGCGACGAGCACCGCCGACGGCCGTTCGGGGGGTGCGCCGTCGACCAGCAGGGTGGGATGCAAGTCGCGGCGCAGGGTGTCGGCCAGGTTGGCCCGCACCTCGTCGAGGGTGGGGTGGCGCCGTTCCGGCGGCAGGTCGTGCCACGGCGGTGGGTCACCGAGGCGCCAGTCCGGTGGCCGAGGGATGCGTTGGGGTCCGCCCCGGATGAGGTCGGGGGCTCCTGGCCGGCGATCGTCGAACGGCGAGGCGACCGGATGGTCGTTCGGGCCGTCACCCACGTGTCAGGTCCCGGTACCGGCACCGGGGTCGGTGATCGAGGCGGGGTTGGCCAGGTGTTCGAGCGTCTCGCGCATGCCAGCGGTCTTGAGGTCGGCCATGATCCGGCCGGGGGTGTCGTCGCCCCGCTCCCACCGCATCCAGATGTCGAGCAGCTTCGCGGGTTCGGGCGGTGGTCGATCCATGCTTCGATCCTACCGGCGTCGCCGACGCGAAAAGGCCGGTCCGACAGGACCGGCCCCTTCGTACTGCACCATCCTGTGAGGGACGGCTACATCATGCCGCCCATGCCGCCCATGTCGGGCATGCCACCGCCACCGGCGGGGGCTTCCTCGGGGGCGTCGGCGATGAGCGCCTCGGTGGTGAGCAGCATCGCCGCGATCGACGCCGCGTTCTGCAGCGCCGCCCGGGTCACCTTGGCCGGGTCGATCACGCCGTCCTTGATCAGGTCGGTGAACTCGCCGGTGGCGGCGTTGAACCCGACCGCACCGGTCTCGGCCTCGACCTGCTGGACGATGACCGCACCTTCCAGGCCGGCGTTGTCGGCGATGAGGCGGGTCGGCATCGCCAACGCCTTCCAGATCGCCCGGGCGCCGGTGGCCTGGTCGCCGGTGAGGTTGTTCGCCGTAGTGGCGACGGCCTCGCGGGCCCGCAGCAGCGATGTGCCACCGCCGGCGACGATGCCTTCCTCGATGGCGGCACGGGTCGCCGAGAGGGCGTCCTCGATGCGGTGCTTCTTCTCCTTGAGCTCGGTCTCGGTGGCCGCGCCCACCTTGACCACGGCCACGCCACCCGACAGCTTGGCGAGACGCTCCTGGAGCTTCTCGCGGTCCCAGTCGGAGTCGGTGTCCTCGACCTCACGCTTGAGCTGCGCGATGCGGCCCTTGACGTCGTCCTCGGTGCCGGCACCTTCGACGATGGTGGTGTCGTCCTTGGTGATGACCACCTTGCGGGCACGACCGAGCAGGTCGAGGGTGGCGTTGTCGAGCTTGAGGCCGACCTCTTCGGAGATGACCTGGCCACCGGTGAGGATGGCCATGTCCTGCAGCATCGCCTTGCGACGCTCGCCGAAGCCGGGGGCCTTGACGGCGACCGAGGAGAAGGTGCCACGGATCTTGTTGACCACCAAGGTGGCGAGGGCCTCGCCCTCGACGTCCTCGGCGATGATCAGCAGTGGCTTGCCCGACTGCATGACCTTCTCGAGCACCGGCAGCATGTCCTGCACCGACGAGATCTTGCCGCTGGTGAGCAGGATGTAGGGGTCTTCGAGGACCGCTTCCTGCCGCTCGGCATCGGTCACGAAGTAGGGCGACAGGTAGCCCTTGTCGAACTGCATGCCCTCGACGAAGTCGAGGTCCATGCCAAAGGTCTGGGACTCCTCGACGGTGACCACGCCGTCCTTGCCGACCTTGTCGATGGCCTGGGCGAGCACGTCGCCGATCTCGGTGTCGTTGTTGGCCGAGATGGCCGCGACCTGGGCGACCTCGGACGAGTCGTCGATCTCGCGGGCCTGGGAGGCGATGGACTCCACCGCCGCGTCGACGGCCTGCTCGATGCCTCGCTTGAGGTCCATCGGGTTGGCGCCGGCGGCCACGTTGCGCAGCCCTTCGTGCACGAGGGCCTGGGCCAGCACGGTGGCGGTGGTGGTGCCGTCGCCGGCGATGTCGTTGGTCTTGGTGGCCACCTCTTTGACGAGCTGGGCACCCATGTTCTCGAACTCGTCTTCGAGCTCGATCTCGCGTGCGACCGACACACCGTCCTTGGTGATGGTGGGTGCACCGAACTTCTTGTCGAGGACCACGTTGCGGCCCCTGGGGCCGAGGGTGATCTTGACGGCGTCAGCCAGCTGGTTGACACCGGATTCGAGGGCGCGGCGCGCCTCGTCGTCGAACTTCAGAATCTTCGCCATGTCTCTCCCTACTTGATGATCGCCAGGACGTCACGCGCGTTCAGGACCAGCACGTCCTCACCGTCAACGGTGATCTCGGTGCCGCCATACTTGCTGTAGACGACGGTGTCACCCACGGAGATGTCCATGGGCACTCGTTCATTGTCGTCGCCGAAACGACCGGGGCCGACAGCAAGGACTTCTCCCTGCTGGGGCTTCTCCTTCGCGGTGTCTGGGATGACCAGGCCGCTGGCAGTAGTTTCCTCGGACTCACCGGGCTTCACAGCGATCCGGTCTTCGAGGGGCTGCAGGTTCATTCATCGCCTCCGTGGGGCACTTAGCAGTCTCACCTATCGAGTGCCAACCGTACTCCGTTGGCACTCTCGATGGCAAGCTGCCAGCACGAGAAACCTGTTCGAGGCCTCCACCACAGCCGATCACCGACGCCGACTGCCCCACCCTGCGCCCAGGCAAGGGTAGGGACAGCCGGCCGGCAACGCCAACGGCGCTCCCCCTACTGTTCGATCCAGACCTCGGCCCAGAAGACGGTGGCGTTGAGCGCACCGTTTCCTTCGACCAGTGGCGCCCCGTCGGGACCGGGGATGGTCCAGTCGGCGATGCCGTGCACCGAGTCGTCGGCGAAGAGCGACGTGGCCGTGCCCGCGGTCCAGATCTGGGGGACCTGGTCGGCCAGCTCGAACATGATGTCTTCGACCGCCGCGTAGCGGACGTCGAAGTCGGTGCTGGTGCGCAGGATCTCCAGGTTCTCGTCGATGCTCTCGCTGCTGTAGTTGGTGAAGTTGACCGGGGTCGTCTCGGGGTCACCGAACGCGCTCGACAGCGTGATGAAGGGATCCTCCTGACCACCCGCACGCCAGCAGTTGATCATGTAGTCGCCTGCGATCGCGTTCTGGATGTGGGTGGGCTGGTCGAGCGCGATGAGGTTGACCTCGAACCCGACGGCCTGCCAGAAGCCCTGGTACGCCTGGGCGAGGTCGACCAGCGTGGGGTCGGGCGGGCAGTAGAAGTCGATCTCGACCGGATCGCCCACGGCCCGACCGTCGGAACGATCGGGATCGTTCACGTACTCGGCGAGGTGCTCCTCGGCCTGCTCCGGGTCGTCGCTCGGCCAGGCATCGGCGACGTCCGCGGAGTACCAGGGCGAGTCGGGGCTGAAGAACTGGGTCTGGGGCGGCGTGATGTCGGTGCCACCCAGGACCTCGACCAGGTCCTCCTGATCGACTGCGTAGGCCAGCGCACGGCGGACCCGAAGATCGTCGGTCGGCGCCATCGCGGTGTTGAAGATCGACCCGCCGCCGTTGTTGCCGATCGACTCGTAGGTGGCCACATCGTCGAGCTCGCGGGCGGCCCGCACCGAGCTCTGGCGCAGGGTCTGGCCGACGTCGATCGTGCCGGAGGCGACCGAGTTGAGTCGGGCGTCCTCGTCGGGGATCGGCTGGAACACCAGCTCGTCGAGGTAGGGGAGCTGCTCGCCGTTGGCGTCGACCCGCCAGTAGTCGGGGTTGCGGCTGAGGGTGAGCTCACCGTCACGGATCCAGCTCTCGAACACGAACGGTCCGGTGCCGACCATCTGCTCGCCGCAGTCGCCATCGCGACCTCCGGCGGCCTCGCAGGCCTCGACCGAGAACGCCCAACCCATCGGGCCGACCAGCGCGTCGGGGAAGGGCGCGATGGCGCTGTCGAGCACGTAGGTGTAGGTGAGCTCGTCGTCGACCCGCACCTCCTCGACGCGGTTGACCATGGCAGGCAGGCCGGTGGCCTCCTCGATGGCGAGGTACTCGTCGAAGATCGTCTTCATGACCTCGGCGGTGAGGTCGGTGCCGTCGTGGAACTGCACGCCCTCGCGCAGGGTGACGGTCCACTCGGTGAGCTCGTCGTTGGGCTCGATCGACTCGGCCAGGAACGGATACACCTGACCGTCCTCGGCGCGGGCGGCGATCGGGTCGTAGACCGCGACCGCGGCCGCGACACCCGGGTTGGAGAAGGTCGCAGCGCCGGGCAGCCAGTTGGCCTGCTCGTCCTCGAGTCCGACCGACACGCTCCCTCCCCGGGTGACATCCTCCGGACCGGGGGCGGCATCCTCGGTGGTGTCGGGGTCGTCGGGCCCGTCGGGGTCGGCCCCGGTGTCGCTGTCGTTGCCGCAGGCGGCGGCCACGAGACCGAACGCCAGAAGTAGGGCCAGGATCCTCCAGTACCGCGAGCGGACCGGAGTCGATGTGGTGTTCACGTGGTGCTTCCCTCCCAGGGGTGACGTCTTCGGTCACCATCCATCCGACGGTGCCGTTCGGCTAGGGCCAAAGGTCCCGCGACGCGAATCGGCGGCGTCAGCGCGACGACCGGACCGAGAAGCCGTCGAGTCCATCGGGTGGCTCGTCGGCGATCTCGACGTCGTCCACCCTGGCCCGCCGGGGCCCGCGGCGCGACCAGTCGACCATGGCGTCGACCGCGTCCGGCGATCCCTCGAACACGGCCTCGACCCGGCCATCGGGGCGGTTGCTGATCCACCCGGCGACCCCGAGCTCTTCGGCTCGCTGCCGGCAGCTGTCGCGGAACCACACGCCCTGCACACGGCCCGAGACGATCACGTGCCGTCTGATCACCATCACCGCAGCATCGCGGTCGCGCACGGGCGTGTCAGGTCAGCCGAGCGCGTCGGCCAGGATCTGGCGGGCCTCGTCGCCGAGCGGCACCTCGTCCACCAGGCCAAGGGCGGCGGGGCTCATCTTGTTGGCCGTCTTGGTGATCACCTCGATCAGGTGGTCGCGCTCGAGCTGTCCGGACACCTCGACCAGCTGGGTCTCGAGGAACACCAGGCACGCCGCATCCTCGACCGTCTGGGTGCCTGACTCGTTGTCGAGTCGCTGGCGCCGCACCAGGGTCTGCACCCGGTGGATGGTGGCCTCGTCGTAGCCGGCCGTGCCCAGCAGGTCGGCCACCTGCTCGGCATGGCGGTCCTTCTGGTCGCGTCGCCAGCGCAGGTAGCCGGCCCGACCCTCGGGGTACGAGGACCGGGGCACCTCCCACCGCCGGAGGTGGTGGGCCCGGGCCGCGAGCAGCAGCGCCTCGTCGGCGTCGGGGACGAGGCGGGCGACCCACTCGGCGGCGAGCTGACCGTGCGCGAGGGCGAGCGGGCGGCGCTCACCCCGGACCGTCACCTGGTTGGGGTCCTCGGCGTTGGCCGAATCGATGATCGAGACGGCGGTGGCGTACCGGTCGGAGGGGTCTGGCCGGGCGGAGGGGTCTGGCCGGTTCAGACCGCGCACTCCCCCTGGCCGATCTCGGCCGAGAACGGCCCGGTCTCGTCGAAGTCGACGAAGTACTCGGGACCGGCGTCGGGTTCGGGGAACCAGTCCAGGTCCTTCAGGTCGGCGGCGACCGCCTTGACGCCGCCGGCGCGGTCCATCCACCCCCGGAAGGTCTCACCGGCAGAGCGCTCGGCCGCGAAGCGCCGCACCACTCGGGTGGCCGCCTCGGGCGCGGCCTTGGCCGGCAGACGCAGCGCCTTCTCGCCGAAATGGATCGTCTCCTGGCCCACGTAGCCGCCGAGCAGCATCTGGTAGCCCGGCGCCGATTGGCGGTGGGCGCGGCGCTCGGCGCCGAAGAACCCGATGTCGGAGGCGTGGTGCTGCCCGCAGGAGTTGGTGCAGCCCGAGATGTTGATCCGCACGCCGCCCACCTCGGCCAGGCCTTCCTCCTCGAGCTGCTCGCCGATCGCCCTGGCCAACCCCCGCGACTGGGTGACAGCCAGGTTGCAGGTGTCGGCACCGGGGCAGGCGACGACGTCGCGGGCCAGCTCGGCGCCGGGACGGGCCATGCCGATCGCCTCGAGACGCTGGTGGAGGATCTCGACCTGGCTCTCACTGAGTCCACGGAACACCACGTTCTGGCGGTTGGTCAGGCGGACGTCGGCCCCGAGCTCGCGCTGGATGGCGGCCAGCGAGCGGAACTGATCGGCGGTGATGTCGCCGAGCGCGGCGTAGGCGACCGCCGAGACGGTCCCCTTGGCCTCGCCGCGGACCACGCTGGTGGCCTCCCAGCGCTGGTAGGGCTCGTTGGGCATGATGTCGACCCGGACGCCCTGGCCGACCTGGGTGATCTCTCCGGTGCTGGCCTGTCCGGCGGGGGCGTCGCCCTCCTTGGCCACGATGCCGGGGATCCCGCCGGGCCAGCTGGAGGACGCGGGCAGGGTGTAGCGCAGCTTGAGGATCCGCTCACGCAGCTCGTCGGCGCCCATGGTGTCGACCAGCCACTTCATGCGGGCCCGCAGCTTGTTGTCGCGGTTGCCGTTCTGGTCGAAGATCCGCAGGATCGCCTCGATGGTGGGCAGCAGCTCCTCGCGGGTGGTGAAGTCCTCGAGCGCGATGGCGGGATGGGGGTTCGCGCCCAGCCCACCGGCCAGGTACACCTTGAAGCCCTGCTCGATCGAACCGTCGTCGAGCGTGCGGGCGGTGGCCACCACGCCGACGTCGTTGAACATGGCCTGGCCGCAGTCGGTGTTGCAGCCCGAGAAGTTGATCTTGAACTTGCGGGGCAGGCGCTGGCCGATGGGGTTGCGCACGAAGTGCTCGAACACGGCTTCGGCCCACGGGGTGACGTCGAGCTTCTCGTAGGGGCAGGCACCAGCGAGGTGGCAGGCCATGACGTTGCGGACCGTGTCGCCGCAGGCCTCGCGGGTGGTGAGGCCGACCGACGCCAGATGCTGCATCAGCTCGGGTGTCCTGGTGAGCTCGACGAAGTGCATCTGGATGTTCTGGCGGGTGGTGATGTGGGCCCATCCTCGCGAGTAGGTCTCGGCGAGGAAGCCGATCATCTCGAGCTGTTCGGGGGTTGCGCTGCCGGCCGGGAACTTGATGCGCACCATCTGGTTGGTGCCGCCCTGGCGCTGGCCGTAGATGCCGTTGTTGAGGCGCATGACCCGGAACATGTCCTCGTCGATCTCGCCGGCGACGTATTGGGCGACGGCGGCCTCGAACCGCTCGATGTCACGCTGCTGTTCGGCGTCGAGGTCCCGCGGCGCCGGAACGACTGGTGTGATCGGCACGATGTTGGTCTCCCCGTTGAAATCCGACCTGCGGGGTGCACTTTAGGGCATCGGGCCGGTCGAAACAACAGAAAACCGATCTGAATTGTCAGGAATCAGTCGCCCGGGTCCTCCCCGACCTCGCGCAGGGCGTCCCGCAGCGCGATCCGGAGCCGTCGTGCGTGCGACGGCAGCAGGTGGAAGACGAGTCCCGCCCCGGGTCGACCGACCTCCTCGGTGGTGAGCACGACCCGAGGTTCGGCATCGTCGTAGTCGTCGCTGATGGCCACCGCCCACGACACCGGCATCGCGTCCTCGGTGTCAGGGGGCAGGTCGGCCTCGGAGAAGGGCTGGTCGTCGATCGAGCGGCGCATGCCGACAGCTTGGCACGCCCCGCCCTCGATCCGGCGTGGTCGTCAGAGCAGATCGGCCAGCGACAGCTCTTCGACCGCTCGCGCGTAGCGGCTGTTCATGCACTCGACCAGCGCCATCTGCCGCGGATCCGAGAAGTCCATCCCGCGGCTGGCGATCACCGGGTAGCACAGGCAGAACAGCGCCGCCTTGCGGTAGTCCTCCCACATGCGGCCGAGGTCGGCCTCGGGCACACCACCTGCCCGGAGTCCGTCGATCCACCGGTCGAACAGCGCCCGCTCGTGGCCGGCGGCCATGTCGGCATCGAGGCTCTGGGTGATGAAGTAGGCCAGGTCGTACGCCGCGCTGCCCGAGCCGATGAGCTGGAAGTCGAGCAGGACCACCGAGCCGTCGTCGTCGAACATGATGTTGTCACCGCGGTAGTCGCCGTGGGCCAGGGTGTTGGGACCCTGGGCCAGGTCGGCGAGGAGCCGCTCGAACCCCCCCACCCATCGGTCGCCCACGTGGCGGATGCTCTCAGGCAGCTCGAGGAGACCGGTGACCTTCTCCCATCCCTCGGCGAACACCAGCGGCAGCACCGCGGGGTAGATCGGATCGTCGAGCGCGATGGCGGTGCCGGACTCCACGAGGTGATCGACCTCGCGCCACCAGGTGGCCTGCCAGGCCGCGAGGGCATCGACGGCCCGCTCGGCGTCGGACAGCGCCATGCCGTCGAGCTGGTCGACGACGCGCATGGCCCCCATGTCCTCCATGACGATGACGAACTGGGCCGTCTCCTCGTCGACCGCTCCGTGATAGCTGGTCGGCACCCGCACGGGACACTGGTCGGCGAGCTGCGCGAAGAAGCCGACCTCGCGGTGGTACATCCGCAGGATCGTGGAGGTGAACACGGCCGCCTCGTCGAGCGCCGGCAACTTCACCACCACACTGGCGGGGCAGTCCGACCCGTCGAGGTGGAGGCGGTAGAGAGCGCTGCTCACCCCGATGCCGACACCGATCTGTTCGGCCTCCAACCCGTGGATCTCCAGCCCGGTCGCGTCGGCCAGCCATGCCGGGCTGATCTCTTCGATCGACGACGGGATGCTCGCGATGGTCATCGTGTGCGGTCCTCCCCTGGTCCCCCTGATCACCGCCACTCTACGACGTATATGACCTCGGTCACAGTCGGGGCGGCGGGGAGCCCTCGAGAGGGGCCGGGACCGCGGGGAGGTGGTACCCGCCCGCCTCCAGCGCTCGCCCGAACCCGGCGGCGTCGAGGGGCTGGTCGAACAGGAACCCCTGGCCGAACAGACACCCCGCTGACACCACCCCACGGAGGTGCGCCGGCGTCTCGATCCCCTCGGCGACCACCAGCTCGGTGCTGAGTCCACCGGCCAGGTCGACGACCGCCGTGAGCAACCCGAGGCGGTCGACCCCGGTGAGCGCCAGAAAGGTCCGGTCCAACTTGATGACATCGATCGGGTAGCGGTGCAGCGCGGCGAGCGACGACTGCCCGACCCCGAAGTCGTCGAGGGCGATCCTCACGCCCACCGTCTTCAGCTCGGCCATGCGCGTCGCCGCCCGCCCGTGATCGGCGATCAGCGCGGTCTCGGTCACCTCGATCACCACCGAGCTCGCGGGGAGCCCTGCGTCCTCGAGAACCGCCTCGATGCGGGAGGCGAGGTCGGGATCCTCGAACCCGCGCCCGGACAGGTTGACCGAGAGCACGAAGTCGTCGAAGTCGGCAAGCACCGTCTCCCGCCACGCGACGACCTGGGACGCAGCCTGCCGGAGGATCTCGAGATCGATGTGGGTGATGACCCCTGCCGCCTCTGCCTGGGGGATGAACTCGGCCGGGCTCTCCACCCGGCCGTCGGGGGTGTGCCACCTGGCGAGGGCCTCGACCCCCACGATGCGGCCCGAACCCAGATCGACGAAGGGCTGGTACACCGGCCGGATCTCGTCGCCGCCCAGCGCGACGAGCACCCGCTGGCGGAACTGACGGGCTTCGAGGCGTTCGCGCACCGCGGGCAGCGATCGGAGGTGCAGCGCCGCCACGACCTGGCCGATGACCACGAAGACCAGGAGGCGCAGGGTCCAGTTCCCCGTCGACTGGGCGATATCGAGCTGGACGTTGAACGGCAGCAGCGGGCCGCACACGACCCCCGAGACGACGGCGGTGACGAAGGCCCCGACGTGGCCGAACCGGGTGGCCGCGATGATGATCGGCGCGTAGAAGAGCTGGGGGCCGACGGTCCGGGACCCACCCCAGAGGTAGCTGAGACCCCAGGCGGCGACGATGGTCGCGCCGATCATGGCTACGGTCGTCAGCGGCGAACCCTCCGCCGATCGGGCGATGGCCAGATCGGCCCGCTCTCGCTGGTCCCTGACCTCGTGGACCGCCCGACCCAGCTGGTTCATGGGCACACGCTAGATCCCGGCGCTCTGCGGCATACGGATCGCGTCCCAGAGCCCGGTCGGTTGCAGCCGCGCCCACCACCGACCACGATGCCCACCATGATCGAACCGAGCGTCGTCGACGACGTCACTGTGTTGACCATGACCGCCGGCGAGAACCGGTTCAACCTCCCCTTCGTCGAGGCCCTGACCGTCGCGGTCGACGAGGCAGCCACACGAGCCAAGCCCCTGGCGATCACCGCCGAGGGCAAGTTCTTCTCCAACGGGCTCGACCTGGAGTGGCTGCAGGCAGACCAGGGCCGCGCCGAGACGATGTTCCCCGCCTTCTACCGCCTGCTGGGCAAGATCCTGACCTTTCCCGGCGCGACGGTCGCGGCGATCAACGGCCACGCCTTCGGGGCGGGGCTCATTCTCTCGGCGGTCGCCGACTGGCGGGTGATGCGGGCCGATCGCGGCTACTTCTGCTTCCCCGAGGTCGACCTGGGCATGGCCATGTCCGACGAGTTCGACGCCGTCATCAAGGCCAAGCTCCCCGCCGATGCGCTGCTCCATGCGCTCGTCACCGGCCACCGGTACGGCGCCGGCGAGGCGGTCGACGCCGGGCTGGTCCACCGCTCAGCAGGCGAGGAGGAGCTGCTCGACACCGCGCTCGGCATGGTCCGCGACCTGGCCGCCAAGGACGGCGAGACGATCGGCCGCATCAAGGCCAAGCACTTCGAGCGCGTGGTCGATCTCCTCTGCCCCAACGGGCTCTGAACGCCCGAACGTCTGGGTGGCGCCAGCCGCTACTCGGGGTCGTAGGTCCAGTCGGGACGCTTGCGCCAGAACGACTCGTCGTAGGTGGCGACTCCGTCGGCCAGATCGACCAGCTTGGGGATGGGCAGCTGGCGGGGCCGTGGGCAACGATGCTGTTCGATGTGATCGGCGAACTCGACGGTGAAGGCGTCGAGGATGCTGGCCACGACCTCGCGCTCCTCGGTGGCGAGGTAGCAGCGGGCGCCGTCGGTGACCCGGCCGAGCCAGTGGATGATCCCCTGCAGGTCTTCGTCGGTTCCGGCACCACGCTCGATGTTCTCGAGGTGCAGGGTGATCTCGCTCGAACCCAGCTTGCAGGGCGGGCACTGTCCGCACGACTCGACCGACAAGAAGCGCGAGAAGCGGTAGGCGGTGTCGACCATGCAGGTGGTGTCGTCGCAGACGATGAACCCCACCGACCCCATGCCGGAGCCGATGCGCTGAAAGTCCTCGTAGGTGACCGGTGTGTCGAGGTGCTCGGCGGTGACCACGGCGTTGGCCACTCCGGAGAACACGGCCTTGACGCTGCGTCCCCCCGTCAGACCGCTGCCGACCGCGTCGATCACCGTGCGCAGCGGTGTGCCCAGCTCGATCTCGCCGACGTCGGGCGCGACGACGTCGCCGACGACGGTGGCGACCACGTTGCCGGGCGACTCCTCGGTGCCCATCGAGCGGAACCAGTCCACGCCCTTGACCAGGATGTGGGGCACGTTGGAGAGGGTCTCGACGTTGTTCGCCAGCGTGGGGTTGGAGCCGGTCGGGCCTCCTGAGGCATCCGAGCGCTCGGTGGCCTGCCAGCCCAGCTGGGGAGCGGAGGCGAAGAGCCCGTGCTGGTAGGGCGGGAACCACCGGGGAAGCGGCGGGTTGCCCTCGATCACCTCGAGCATCGCCTTCTCCTCGCCGTAGAGGTACTCGTCGGGTCCGGCGACGATGTTCACCGTGCAGTCCGAACAGATCCCCGCCGACTGCATCTCCTGCACGGCCCGGGTGACGGCCTCCAGCTCCTGTTCGAAGCTGGCCTTGAGGCAGATGTAGGCCTCGGCGGCGTCGAGGGCGAAGGCAGCGATGATCACCCCCTCGACGAGCTGGTAGGGGTTGGCCCGCATGAGGGCTCGGTCCTTGAAGGTGCCCGGCTCGCCCTCGGCGGCGTTGCAGACCACGTAGCGGCGGCCGTCGCCTGCGCCGGCGATGCTGGCCCACTTGCGACCGGTCGGGAACCCGGCGCCACCGCGACCCCGCAGCCCCGAGGCGGTGATCGCCTCGATGGTGGCCTGTGGCCCCATCTGCTGGGCGGCCTGGACACCGAGCCCGCCCACGTCGGTGGCGAGGTAGTGGTCGAGCGATGTGATCGCCTCGGTCGGCAACAGGTACGGCTCGGCCATGTGCATCGCTCCTCGGGCTCGCCTACCGGGCCGAGGCTACCGACCCGGCCCGGCCCATCCGAGCGCTCGACCTCCGCCGCCCATTCGAACACTCGGCCCCGCTCCCATTCTTCGAAGGGTTTCCAACCCATGCGGTTGGAAACCCTTCGCGGAATGAGACGGGGAGTCGGGACCGGCGGCTCAGCGGGCGCCGAGGGGCCGGCGCCGGCGCCAGGGCTGGGCGACCGCCGGCGACTGCCAGCCGGCATCGGCCGGGTTGAGGTTGGCGCCCGGGGGCACCAGCTCGTCGATGCGGTCGAGGGTGGCGTCGTCGAGCACGACCTCGCCCGCCCCCAGCACGCCCTCGAACTGCTCCATCGTGCGGGGACCGATGATGGCCGAGCTGATCGCCGGGTGGGCCAACACGAAGCCGAGCGCCAGGTGGGGCAAGGTGAGCCCTGCGTCGGCCGCGACCTTCTCCAGCTCGGGGATCAGGTCGAGCTTGCGGCTCACGCCCGCGTGTTCGGGGTTGAAGCGCTCGGGTTGGCGGGCGGCGCGGCCCTCGGCCGGGACGTCTTCGCCGGGACGGTAGCGACCGGTGAGGAAGCCACCGTTGAGCGGGCTCCACGGGATGACGCCCATGCCGTAGCGCTCGGCGGTGGGAAGGACCGACGACTCGATGCCACGCACGAAGATCGAGTAGGGCGGCTGCTCGACCCGGAACCGCTCGTGGCCCCGCTTCTCGGCCACCCACTGTGCCTCGACGATCTGCTCGGCGGGAAAGGTCGACGAGCCGAGGGTGAGGATCTTGCCCTGGTGGACCAGGTCCGACAGCGCCGAGAGCGTGTCGTCGATGTCGGTGGCGGGGTCGGGGCGGTGCACCTGGTAGAGGTCGATGCGGTCGGTGTCGAGGCGGCGGAGACTGTTGTCGACCTCCTGGACGATCCACCGGCGGCTGTTGCCCCGCTGGTTGGGGTCCTCGCCCATCGGGCCGTGGAACTTGGTGGCCAGCACGACCTCGTCGCGACGACCCTTCAGGGCCTTGGCGACGACCTGCTCGGACTGGCCCGCCGAGTAGACGTCGGCGGTGTCAACGAAGTTGATCCCCTCGTCGAGCGCCTTGGTGATGACGGCGACGCCCTCGTCCTCGTTGCCGTGGGCGAAGTTCATCGCCCCCAAGCAGAGGTTGCTGACCTTGACGCCGGTCGTGCCCAGTGATCGGTAGCGCATGTGATCCCCCGTGTTCGGCTGCGCCAGCCAGTGTGCCAGCGAACGCGCCTATCCGTTCGGGTCGATCTCGTCCTCGACAGCATCGAGGTATCGGGTCTCGCGGATCTCGGGGTACCTGTGCTGCGCCTCGGGATTCACTCCGAGACGGCCAGGTACTCCTCGACCGGAACGCGCTCGTCCTCGTCGAACCCCACGGGCATCACCACGTCGCCTTCGGTGGTCAGCACATAGACCTGCCAGTGGTAGTAGCCCCGGAAGGCGGTGGGGTCGTCGCGGATCACCGAGGCATAGTGCTCGATGGCCCGCACGTAGTTGTGGTGGCGGTTGTAGGAGAACAGTGCTTCGCCCATGTCGGCGGGCGCACCGCTGTGGTTCAGGTAGCGGGCGGCGGCCATGATGGCGTCGCCGTGGTCGTGCACGTCGCCCTCGCCGAACGTGTCCCAGGTGGCGGGCATGAACTGCATCGGCCCCTGGGCGCCGGCCACGCTGACCCCGTCGACTCGACCGATCGCGGTCTCCACGCGGTGGATCGCCGCCAGGTACTCCCACGGCACTCCGTACTCCTCCTCGGCAGCCAGGTAGTGGGCCATGAGCTCGTCGAGCGGCGGCGGTTCGACGATCTGCCACGCCGGCAGGGTCTCGAGCAGGTGGGTGTGCATGCCCCGCAGCTCGCGACGCGCCTCGACGTTGGCGTGGAGCGGGTCGTGGAGGTCGGCCGGGACCGCGGCGCGGACCTCGTCATCCCACTCGGGATTGGCGGCCAGGACTCGATAGGCGTACTGCTGCACACGGGCGGCCTCGGCCAGCTCGTCGTCGGGGGTCGAGACGTCACGGATCGCCCGCTCGGCCTCGACCAGCTGGGCGGCGACCCCCGACGGTTCCGCAGCCAGCTCGGGTGGCCGGTCCGGAGGGTGGGCCTCGGTGGTGGTCGTCGAGGCCTGGTCGGCACCGGATGCCGGGGACGGCGCCGAGACCACGGTGCGACCCGCGTCGGAGGCGACCTCATCGCTGCCACAGGCGGCTATCGACAGCACCACCATCGTGAGTGCCGCCGTCCGCCGGACCCGAGGGTGCATGCACCCAGGGTAGGCGTCGTCTCCCCGCTGCGAGGGGTCGCCGCATGAAGTCAGCAGGGATCCTGTGTTTGAGACAGAATGTCGGCCATGTCGCTCCCGGTTCGTCCTCGTCGCGTCCTCGCTGCCCTCGCGGCAGCGTTGGTCGCCCTGCCCCTGCTCGTCGTCGTCGGCCCTCCCGCCGGGGCTCAGACCGCCACGGTCGGCGACGAGAGCGCGCTCCGATCGGCGGTCACCGCTGGCGACGCCATCATCGAGCTGTCGGCCGACATCGAGCTCACCTGCGCCGACGGCGCGCTGCAGATCGACAGCGACACGGTCCTGCGGTCGTCCTCGAGCGAACGGCACACCCTGTCGATCGACAGCGACGGCTGCCGCAACCGGATCATCGAGGTGAGCGCGGCGGCCGAGCTGACCATCGAGAACCTAACGCTGACCGGAGGCCGTGCACCCCACGGGGACGACGGCGTGAACCCGGATAGCCCCACCGATGGAGCTGCCGGAACGGCAGGCGACGATGGCGGCAACGGTGGCGCGATCGAGAGCGACGGCAACCTCGTGCTCGACGACGTCGTCCTCACCGACAACCAGGCAGGCGACGGTGGGACCGGCGATGTCGGCATCGTCGGTGCCGCCGGCGCGACCGGCGGCGAAGGAGGAGCCGGAGGTGCCGGTGGTGCCGGTGGCGCGATCTTCACGACCGGCACAGTCACCGCCACCGACAGCACGTTCTCCGGCAACAGCGCGGGCACTGGCGGCCTGGGTGGCCAGGGCGGCACCGGAGGGACCGGCGCGGACGCCGTCGATACCAATACGGACGGCGATCCCGGAGGTACCGGCGGCATCGGCGGCTCCGGCGGCATCGGCGGTGCCGGCGGGGCAATCGACGCCGAAACCGTGACCCTCACCACCTCGACGCTCAACGACAACGCCACCGGGTCGGGAGGCCCAGGCGGGAAGGGGGGCACCGGAGGGGCCGGAGGGGCCGGTGACGGCACAGGAGTGCAGGGCGCGGGAGGCGACGGAGGTGACGGTGGACCAGCCGGCGACGGCGGTGACGGCGGTGCCGCGAGTGCGGACACCGCCATGGTCAACACCAGCACTGTGCACGCCAACGAGACAGCTGGGGGCGGAACCCCCGGAAGCGGTGGCCAGGCTGGCGAGGGGGGCACCGGCAGCGAAGGGTCTGAGGGCTCGGGAGGGACCCCAGGCACCGGCGGTGCCTTCTCGGCGACCACCAGCATCGATCTCACCTCCTCGACCGTCACCGAGAACTCGGCGGAAGGAGGTGCCCGCAGCCTGGCCGCCGCCGGGATCGACCTCGACCACACCGTGGTGCTCGGCACCGGCGGTGGCGACGACTGCGTCGCCGACACGGTCTCGGCGTCGAACTCGCTCGCCGGCGACGCGACCTGTGACAGCGACGATGTCTCGACCAGCGATCTCGACCTTGCCCCTCTCGCCGACAACGGCGGGACGACCGAGACCCGGCTCCCCCGTGATGCCAGCGCCCTGCTCGACGCGGGAACGAGCTCGTGCCCCGAGAACACCGATCAGCGGGGCGTCGACCGTCCCCAGGGCGATGCCTGCGACATCGGCGCGGTGGAACGGGTCGGCGACTTCATCGCCACGGTCCTCGCCGACGCGGACCCGATGAGCCTCGTCGCCGGAGAGACCACCTCGGTCGTCTTCACCGTCGAGGTCGTCGACGGCGGGTCGACACTGGCCATCGAGCCGGAGATCACCGGCTGCACCTCGACCCCGATCCAGGTCGGCGATCCGCCCTACGCGGTCGGCGATGAGATCACCTGGACCTGCGATGTCACCTCCGACGTGGAGGGCGAGGTCGTGGTCGCCTTCGACGCCGACTACGTGAGCGGCGAGAACGGCACGATGCCGCTCGCCACCGACATCACGGTGACCTTCACCCAGGTCACCACCACCACCGAGGCGACGACCACCACCCCGACCACGGTCGCACCGGTGGCGACCGACACCAGCGCAGGTGGGGCGTTGCCGACCACCGGCTTGTCGGCACTGCTGACCCTGCTCGCCGGAGCCACGTTGATCTTCGGCGGCACCGGGCTCACCCGCTACGCCAGGAACAGGGTGGCCCGCAGCCGCTGGGGCATGAGGTACGGCGAGCCCATGCCGGTGGGCACCCGCCGCTCACGGCGCCAGAGCTGATCGGCAGGTCCGAAGGTGGCGGCGCCGCGACGTCGCCACCTTCGGATCGCTGAGCGTCGCGCCCGTTCAGCCCGCGGGCTCGGGAGCGGGAACGTCCTCGGGTGCCGGTGCATCCTCGGGGGCAGGCACCGCCCCTGGTGGTGGTGCCTGTGGCATGCCTTCGGGCTGGACCTGGCCCGACTGCGGGTTCCAGGTCCCGTACTCGCTCGACACCGTCACGTCGGCGGCGGCGAAGTGATCGACCGCCCAGGACGAGAGCTCCTGTTGGGCCTCGGTCGGTTGACCCTCGGCCGCCCCTCCACCCGAGGCGCCCTCCTCGATGCCGAACTCCTCTTCGAGCTGGGTGAGGGCGGTGAGCAGCGGCAGCTCGAGCACCTCGAACACGTTGCGGGAGATGCCCGACGCGTCCAGATCCGAGACGAGCTGCTCCTCGCCTCCCATCTCCTCGGCGTACTCGTCGAAGGTGGCGTCGAGCGTTTCGTCGGTGACCTCGACGTCGTAGTCCTCGGCCGCAGCCTCGAGGATGATCTCCTGCACGATCAGCTGGCCGAGGATCTGTGACCGAAGCACCGACGACATGAGCTCACCGTTCTCGCCTTCGAGCTGGGGAGCGAACGCAGGTGACTCCGCCACCTCGTCATAGAGGTCCTCGACGGTGGTGACGGTGATCTCGGTGTCGTCAACCGTCGCCGCCACACCGTCGGGCGGTTCCTCACCTTCACCCTCCTCACCTTCCGGCGCGTCGCCAGAATCGTCGCCGGCGGCCGAGTCTTCCGCCTGGCCGTCGGGGGCCGTGTCGGCCTGGTCGCTGGTGTCGTTGCCGCAGGCCACGAGGAAGAGGGAGAGCACGGCGAAGAGCGCGAGTGCGGTCCGAATGCGGGTCATGGGTCCTTCTTCTGTTGCGATTCGATGACGAAGCGACCCTAGCCACGACCTCGGCAAGATCCGTCGCGGGCCTTCCGTCCGCGGCCTCATCGGTGGTCGAGGCCCTTCGGCCCTGCCGGCCAACCTGGTGCTCCTCGCCGCGGTGGTCCACGGTGTCGCGTCGCAGGGCCCGTCCAGCAGCCGCGCCGAGTACCGCCGTCAGGTGACCTCCACCCTCGCCTCCAGTCCGCCCGCCGACACCGCGGTGACCGATGCCACAGGACCGGAGATGGATCGCGCCGAGACGGTGACGATCCTCAACGACATGTGCCTGTTCGCCCCGGCGGCACTCGTCGACGCGTCGATCGCGTGGGGGCCGGTCGAAGCTCACCGGGTCACGGCGACCTTCACCCGGGGCACCCAGGTGGTGAGCGCCGACCTCGTCTTCGACGACGACTACGAACTGGTCGACTTCATCTCCGACGACCGGTCCCGCGCCTCCCGCGATGGCAAGGGGTTCACGCCCCAACGCTGGTCGACCCCGGTGCGCGCTCACGACGACGCGGGCCGACCGGTTGAGGATGGGGCAGGACCGGCGGCGGTGCTCCTATGCTCGTCACACGCGATGCGGGGAGCGACATCATGGGCATCAACTCGACACGGGGGCTGCTGTACCGGCTGGCCCGCATGCTCGGCGATGTGCAGTCGGTGCGGCGCGGGACCGTCGGTCGACGGATCGCGCGCCGGGCGACGGGACGGGTCACCGGTCGCGGGCTGGGCCGCTTGTTCCGCTGACCTGTCCGCTCCGCTGACACGACCTCGTGCGCCCCAGGGCGCCCGGGATCAGGTCAGCTCTGGTACCTCCGGAAGGTCGAGCTCGGTACCGACGAGATGGTTGAAGTAGTTGGTGAAGATGGTCCGCACCACCTCGGCGTAGGCCTCGAGGATCTGGCGGTCCGACCAACCCGCATCGATGGCAGCCGCCCATGTGGCGTCGTCGACGTGGCCCTTGTTGGCGGCGACCTGGCGGGTGAGCGTGAGCAGCGCGGTGAGCGCCGGGGCATCGGGAACCTCCCCCCGGCGGATGTCGAGGGTTGCCTCCTTGCTGTGTCCGGCCTTCTGGGCGGCACCGGTGTATGCGGCTTGGCAGTACGAGCAGTCGTTCACCTGGGCGACCGTGAGATGGATGGCTTGTCGGGTGGGCTCGTCCAGCGACGAGGTGGACGCCAGGAGTTGCTCCATCGTGACGTAGGTCTCGAGCACCACCGGCGCGTGGGCCATCTCGGCGAAGATGTTGAGCGTCTTGCCGACGTTCTCGGTGAGTTGCCCGAGCCGCTCCTTGGACTCTTCGGGCGCGGTGTCGGGGGTGTGGACCGGTGTTCTCGGCATGGGAGGCCTTCTCCATCTGGGGGGTGACGCCATCGGGAACCACTCGGGTCGCGGCGATCATTCCCTCGTGGAGGAGGGGGCGACCATCGGCGGCGACGGTCGCGGGAGCGCCTCCGCGCAGAGGTCGCCGATCCCCGCTGGTGACGGGCCGAGGTCGGTGCGGGTGCCGATGCCGCCGAGATGGGTGAGATCGGCGGGCCCGTTGGCTCGAACCTCGGCCAGCAGGTGGGCGACGGCGTCGTGTCGCCACTGGGTGCCCGCTCCCTCGCTCAGGATCGCCTCCGCCCGCTCGAACGGCATGCCCGTCCGGTACTGGCGCGTGTTGGTCATGGCGTCCCAGGCGTCGACGACGCTCACCAGGCTGACCTCGAAGGACACCTCGTCGCCTCGGAGTCCGTCGGGGTACCCGCGTCCGTCGACCCGCTCGTGGTGGCCACGCACATACGGACCCGCCCCGCCGAGGCTCGGGGCAGAGCTCAAGAGCCGCTCGCCCTGTTCGGGATGGGTGCGGATGGTGGCGAACTCGTCATCGGTGAGGGATCCCGGCTTGTGCAGGATCTCGCTCGGCATCACCAGCTTGCCGATGTCGTGGAGCAGCGCCCCGATGCCGACGTCGCGCACGACCCGAGCCGGCAGGCCGGCGCGGGAAGCGACCCGCATGGCGAGGGTGGAGGTGCGCACGACGTGGTCGCGGGTGATGGGGTCGATCCGCTCGAGCGCGGCGACGAAGGCGTGAAGCTCAGGCGCCATGCCCACTTCGAGGGCGGCGAGCGGCTCGAAGGCCAGCACCGGCCCCAACACGTCGGTCACGGCGGTCTCGGTCCGATATCCGACGAGGACCGCGAAACCGGCGGCGAAGACGCCCAGGCTCTCGATACCGAGGACCACCCATGCCGCAGCCCCAGCGGGTTGGACGAGCGCTGCGGCGGTGGAGGTGGCGGCGATGGTCGCCACGGCGCCGGCCACGACGAGCGCCGACCCCCGGCCGCTGACCTGATGCAGCCAGACCTGGCGGCGCGCCAGTGTCAGCGCACCGGCGACCCCGACCACGATCATCGTGGCGACCAGCGCCGCCGGTGGAGCACGGTCGGTCGACGCCGTGGCGAACCCGGCCACCAGGGCGCCCAGCACCCACCCGAGCACCCAGGGGCGCCAGTGGAGGGCCCACCACCCTGCCCACCCGCGGCGGGGAGCCAGCAGAGGGAGCGTCGCCGCGATGCCGAGCGGAAGCGCAACGACCGCTGCCCAGCGCGACGGTCCAGCATCCGCGAGGGTGGTGCCGCTCAACCCGTGGGCGGTCGCGAAGACCGAGACCACGAAGAGCCCGGTTCCGAGGAACACGACCTCGGGCAGGCGGCGTCTCCAGCCCGACACGATGACGACCGCGGCCAGCACTGCACAGGCCGCGCCGCTGCCGGTCGCGGTCCAGAACCAGGTGGAGGAGATCATCCCTGGCTCCCCTGTACAGGCGCCCAGACCGCGCCCACGGTGCCGGCACCCGAATGGGCACCCACCGAAGGACCGACCTCGTAGCGGACCAGGTCGACGACGCCGGAACGACCGCGGATCAGGTCGGCGAGATGGTCACCGAGGTCGGGGCGATCGGCGTCGCCGACACCGATGCGGACGGGCTGGTGAGCCGCCACGTTCCCGACGTGGTCGGCCATGGCATCGAGCGCCTGGGTCACGCTGTCGACGGTCGCCAGCTCGGTGAGACCACCCGGGCCGAGCGCCAGGATCGTGGTCGGGGTCGGTGCCGCCAGGTCGTCGGGGAGACGACCGCTGCGTCGGAGCAGGTCGGGTGCTCCCACGACGAACGCGCTGTCGACGGTGTCCACGGTCTGCTCGGCGCCGGCGATGACCTCGTGGTGGTCGCACCCGGCACCGCGTGCACGAGCAGCAGCGGTCACGCACAGTGCAACGGGGAAGGACACGGTGCGGGAGTCGACCAGATGGACCGGCACCTCGATCTGGCCGGCCGCCACCCGTGCTGCGGAGAGGACCGCCGAGTAGTCCGCACCGGTGTGGATCGACACGATGTGGGACGCTCCGCGACCCACTGCCGCCCGGTACACCGCCAGGATCTCACCCGGTGACGGTGCCGAGGTGGAGACCGTCGCCCCAACGGCGAGCTGTCGGTAGAAGGTGGAGGAATCGAGCTCGATCCTCTCGCGCAGCGGTGCACCGTCGAGCACGATCGTCATCGGCACGACCGCGACGTCGAGCTCGTCCGCCCACACCGGGGGCAGCATGGAGGCCGAGTCGGTCACGATGGCGATCATGACCGCATCCTGGTGGCCCGGAACTTGGCCAGGATCATGAGCGAGGAGGTGGCGGCGAAGATCGGGAGCGCAGCGGTGGGTGCAGGACCCCAGGCGTTGGGAAGGCGGCGACGCCACCAGGCGACCGCGGCGACGGTCCATGCCGCGCACGAGATCTGGATGGACCGCTCGGCTCCTCGCGTGGCGGTCGTGGCGAGCGCGGCGACGACCGTGTCGACCGGGAAGTATGCGGGGAACACGGCGAGGCACGCTCCCGCCGAGGTGGCGACGCCCTTTCCGCCCCGACCCCGGTTCCACACCGGCACGATGTGGCCGGCGATCGATGCCGTGCCGGCAAGGTAGGCGCCGCCGTCGCCCGCCAGCGCGCGACCCAGCCACCCCGCGGCCGCGCCCTTGGCCATGTCGACCGCGAGCACACCGGCACCCCAGCCAGGACCCAGAACCGTCATGGCGTTCGCCGCACCGGGGTTCCCGCTGCCCTCGCGATGCAGATCGCGGCCGGTGCCCGCCAGCCTGGTGGCGATGACCGCCGAGGGGAACGAGCCGAGGAGGTATCCGACGACCGCGGACGATCCCAGGTGCCGCAGCGAGTAGACGTTGTTCATGGCGGGTCGGAAACCACCCCCGTCCGCTCTACATTCCACACATACCACCTGCAGGAGTCGATGGCCGATGAGACCCGACGTCACCAAACTCACCTTCCCGGGAACGCAGGGCACCGAGCTCGCGGCGCGACTCGATCTCCCACCCCACCCACCGCGGGCCATCGCCCTGTTCGCCCACTGCTTCACCTGCGGAAAGGACATCGCCGCCGCGACCCGCATCAGTGCCGGACTGGTCGCCGAGGGGTTCGGGGTGCTGCGCTTCGACTTCACCGGGCTCGGCTCGAGCCAGGGCGAGTTCGCCAACAGCAACTTCAGCTCCAACGTCGGTGACCTCGTCGCGGCAGCCGACATGTTGCGCGATCGCTACCAGGCACCGACCCTGCTCGTGGGGCACAGCCTCGGCGGCGCAGCGGTGCTGGCCGCGGCCCAACAGATCCCCGAGGTGGCGGCGGTGGTCACCATCGCCGCACCGTCGGATCCTGCGCACGTGTCGGGGGTGTTCGCCGATGCCGACCTGCGTTCCATCAACGAGCACGGCGAAGCCGAGGTCACGCTGGCCGGCCGGGCGTTCCGGGTCCAGCGCCAGTTCCTGGAGGACATCTCCAACCAGCACCTCGGCGAGGCCATCGGACGGCTGGATGCCGCCCTGCTGGTCCTGCACTCGCCGATCGACGAGCTCGTATCGGTCGACCACGCTCGGCGCATCTACGAGATGGCCCGGCACCCGAAGAGCTTCGTGTCCATCGACGGGGCGAACCATCTGCTCACCGATCGGCGCGACGCGACCTATGTGGCTCGCACGATCGCGACGTGGGCGTCGCGATACCTCCCCGACGACGCCGCACCGACGTCGCCGCCCGAGGGCCATGTCGTGGTCGAGGAGACCGAGCTCGGCTCCTTCGCGCAACGGGTCAACGCCGGTCACCACACCTTCCTCGCGGACGAGCCGATCGGCGTGGGAGACGACACGGGGCCGACGCCCTATGACCTGTTGCTCGCCGGGCTCGGCGCCTGCACGTCCATGACGCTGCGGATGTACGCGCAGCGCAAGTCGATCCCGCTGGATCACGTGCGGGTCACCCTGACCCACGAGCGCCGCCACGCCGACGACTGCGCCGATCCGGCTCGTCCGACCTGTTCGGTGTCGGTGATCGAGCGACGCATCGAGCTCGTGGGAGACCTCACCGCCGACCAGCGCTCCAAGCTGGCCGAGATCGCCGACAAGTGCCCGGTGCACCGCACCCTCGAGGGCGAGGTGCGCGTGGTGACCGACCTCGTCTCGGCGTCCGACCCCTGACCGGCCGGCCGGGAACACCCACCACCCTCATCGGGTTTCCTGCACATGACGACGAACGACACAGCAGACGTGGTGGTCATCGGCATGGGACCCGGCGGTGAGGATGTCGGTGGACGCCTGGCCGAGGCCGGACTCGACGTGGTCGGCATCGACTACGAGCTCGTGGGCGGCGAGTGCCCCTACTGGGGGTGCATCCCGTCCAAGATGATGATCCGAGCTGCTCACCTGCTGGCCGAGGCTCGCCGCATCCCGGGGATGGCGGGGCAGGCCAGCGTGGTTCCCGACTGGGCACCGGTGGCGAAGCGGATCCGCGACGAGGCGACCACGAACTGGGACGACACCATCGCCGTCGAGCGCTTCGAAGGCAAGGGTGGCCGCTTCATCCGTGGCCGGGGCCGCATCACCGGGCCCGGCGAGGTCACCGTCGACGACCGGGTCATCACCGCCCGGCGAGCCATCGTGGTCGCCACCGGCACCAGCGCGGCGATCCCGCCGATCCCGGGGCTCGACCAGGTCGCGTACTGGACCAACCGCGAGGCCATCGAGGCCGAGCAGCTGCCGGCGTCGTTGATCGTGCTCGGCAGCGGCGCGGTCGGTGTCGAACTGGCCCAGACCTTCGCCCGCTTCGGCGTCGACGTCACCGTCGTCGAGGCCCTCGACCGGTTGGTGCCGCTGGAGGAACCAGAGGCGGGTGAGGTCCTCGCCGGGGTCTTCACCGAAGAAGGGATCGGCGTGCGGACCGGTGCCCGGGCGACCTCGGTGGCCGCGGCGGGCGACGGCGTCCGCGTCGAGCTGGAGGGCGGCGAGACCCTCGACGCCGAACGCCTGCTGGTGGCCACCGGACGCCGTGCCGACCTCTCGGCGGTCGGGGTCGCAGCGGTGGGCATCGACGAGGACCAGCGTTGGGTGCCGGTCGACGACCACCAGCGCGTCACCGATGGCGTGTGGGCGGTCGGTGACATCACCGGCAAGGGGGCGTTCACCCACATCGCGCTCTACCAGTCGGCGATCGCGGTCGCCGACATCCTCGGAGAGGACCACGAGCCGGCGAGCTACCACGCCCTGCCTCGCGCCACCTTCACCGACCCCGAGATCGGATCGGTCGGGCTGACCGAGGCCGATGCCCGCAGCGCCGGCCTCGACGTCTCGGTCGGGTTCGCCAAGGTTCCCCACACCGCCCGCGGCTGGCTGCACAAGGCCGGCAACGAGGGCTTCATCAAGCTCGTCGCCGACACGGATGACGGGGTCCTCGCCGGCGCCACCGCCATGGGACCCAACGGCGGCGAGGTGCTGGGCCTGCTCACGGTCGCGGTCCACGCTCGAGTCCCCGTCGCGTCACTGCGGCAGATGATCTACGCCTACCCGACCTTCCACAAGGGGATCGAGGACGCGCTGCGCGATCTCCGCGCCTGATCGACGACGAGCTCGGAGTGAACCGGGACCGAGCGGGGTCAGCCCTGAGGGTTGCGATCGCCGGAGGCGGCCGGGTCGCTCGGAACACGAGCGGAGCCGTCGACGGTCGCTTCGATGTCGACCTCGGTCTCTGCGCCAGCCTCTGCGCCAGCCTCTGCTGGCAAGGAGGTCGGGCCTTCGGGCACGTCCTCGGGCCGGTGGTCGGCAGCGGGAGTGCTGTCGGCCTTGTCGAGTCCGACCTCTCCCTGGGTTCGAGCCTTGGCTGCGATCGACGGGCCGTCGACGCCGCCTTCGCGAGCAAGCTCGGCCACACGGGTGCCGAATTCGGCGGCATCGGGAAGGGAGTCGTCGGTCACGGTGACGACGTCGGAAGGATCAGCGGGAGCCTCACCCTCGACGGAGATCTCGGTCGACTGCTCGGGAGCGGACTCTGCCTGGGTGGGCAGAACGTCGGCAGCTCCTGCAGCGGCGGTCGTGGCGACGACAGCGACGCCGCCGGCGACGACCTTGGTGGTCAGGGTGAGTCCTGCGAGGAACTCGGTGATCAGCATGGGGGTGCTCTCTTCGGTGGGAAGAAGCGATCGGGATGATCACTCCACAGGGGAAACGCAGCGCAGTGCGGTGTCGTTACCGATGGTGGGAGAAGGTTGGTGTTCACCCGAGGCATCAGATGGTCGACAAAGAAGGTGTGCTGACTGTGATTCGCTACTGATGGCCGTTGGAGAGGACTTCCCCGACGTGCTCATGGCGGCCCAAGCTGGTGCCGACCATGCCATCGGCCAACTGTTCGCGGCTCACAACCCGGAACTGGTCCGCTACCTCGACGGGCGGGCACGGGGATTCGGCGACGATCTGGCCCAAGAGGTGTGGATCGCTGCTGCAAGGAACCTGCGGTCTTTCACCGGGGACGAACAGGCATTTCGCGCCTGGCTGTTCTCGATCGCTCGGTCCAAGCTCATCGACCACGGGCGCCGTCTGACCCGCCAACCCGCGAGCCCGACCGATCCCCACATCATGGAGGACACCTCCCGAGCGGAGGTTCCCATCGATGCGCTCACCTCCAACGAGGCCATCGCCGAGCTCGTCGACGGTCTCAGCGACCAGCAGGCCGACATCGTGCTGCTCCGTGTCGTCGGCGGGTTCAGCGTCGACGAGGTGGCAGCGATCATCGGAAAGCGACCGGGGGCGGTGCGGGTCGCCCAGCATCGTGCGCTGCGTCGGGTCGCCGATCGACTCGAGGAACGGGGTGTAACACGATGAGCCGCCGAGACGTTCCCCCTGATGAGATGAAGACTCCGCCGCTCGACGCGAACACCGCTGACCGCCTCTTGGCCGGTGCGATCCAGCCAGATGACGCGCCCGACGGGTACCAGCGCATCGCTGCTCTCATCGCCGTCGCCAACGAACCCGCTACCGAGGCCGAGCGGCAGGACCCACCGCCTGGGCTGGCCGCACTGGTCACGAGCGCCGAGGAACCAGCCGATCGTGGGCCGAGGACCCGGCGCCGCTCCACCCAGGTCGCGGTGGCCGCCGCCGTGCTGTGTCTCACCGCGTCCAGCGCCGCTGCCGCGACCAACAACCTGCCCGACCCGATCCAGCGAGCGGTGTCCAGCGTCGCCTCCCAGATCGGCGTGTCGATCCCAGAGCCCGCATCACCGGACGACATCACTCTCGAGCCGACGGGTCCGGATCGCGACGTTCCCGGTTCGGCGCCGTCCGGTTCGGGCGACGCACCCGACCAGACCGTCCCCGATCCCGCTGAGCTGCTCCCGAACGATCGGGTTCCCGAGACGGTGGACGAGGTCGTGCCCGATCCGGTCGCTCCGCCGGTCACCGAGAGCCCCGAGGTTCCGGACGTCACCGAGATCCCTGAGATCCCCGAGGACGATGGCGACATCCCGACACCGCCCACCGGCGGTTCCGACGTCCCCACCGACGGCGGCGACGCCTTGACGACCGATCCGGTGGTTCCACAGAACGGCTCCGAGGCGCGCCCCTGACCTCAGTGGTCGCGCCGGGCGACGATCCGCTGGAGCGCGATGCCGAGCGCTGATCCGATCCACCGTTCGGCGACCCGGCTGGCTCGGTCGAGGCGAGGAGCCGCGACACCCGGCAGGTACAGGGCGTCGACGAGGCGCCGGCCGGATGCAGGGTCGACCAGCGGGTAGTCGAAGCGCCGGTGTTCGATGGTCGAGGCGCTGAACCCGGCTTCGGCGAGGACCCGGGTCGGGTGACGCCGCAGCGGCGATGGCGGGAACCGGGCGGGCGAGACCAAGGCGAGATAGAGGCGCAGGTAGCGACGGGTGTCGCCGGCGGTCAGCGGCCGGCGTGCAGGCACCATCACATGGAGGGCCCCGCCGGGCACCAGGACCCGCCGCATCTCCTCGAGCGCCCTGGTGAGCGGCGAGACCAGCATGAGCGCCATCGAGCACACCACCGCATCGACGCTGTGGGAGGGCATGGGCAGCGCCAGCGCGTCGGCTCGCGCCACCGGCCCCGCGTCGTTGGCCACCGCTCGATCCAACTCCTCGGCCGATCGGTCGACTCCGATCCAGCCCGGTCCGAGGAGGCCGTGCATGGGACCGCTCCCGCAGGCCAGATCGAGGACGCGACCTCCGGAGGTGACACCGCTGGCCAGCCACTGGTAGGGGTCGCGACCGTTGTCATCTCGACAGTCGAGTAGCAGGTCCTCGGTGATCCCCGGTCGCTCTGTGTGGAACCGCTCCAGGTAGTGCGGCCAGTCAGGTCGGAACCGGTCGCGGATCACGACTCGACGTGGGACGACATCGCATCCGGCTCGGTCGACCGGTCGACGCTCGTTCCCCCGCGTCGGCTCCAGAACCCGATCACGGCCGTGACCACGACCAGGATCAACCCGGCGGTGACGAGGAACGAGACGGGGTCATGGGGAACGATCATCTGCTGCAACCAGGATTGCACGGCAGCCGCCCGCTCGATGACCGGGTCCTGGGTCGCGCCGCGAAGGATCCGGATCTCGTACCAGCCGTAGTAGGCGACGTAGGCCCCCGCGACGACCATCAGGGCGCCAGCGATCCGGTTGACGCGGGGCAGCAAGCGGCGGAACCGGTGCACGACACCTTCGCGGGCGAGGCCGACGGCGACGGTGAGGATGGTGATCACCACTCCCATGCCGAGGCCGTAGGCGACGAAGACGCTCATGCCCGACCACCAGCTCTCGGCGCGGAACGTCGCGGTGGTGACCGCCAGGAAGGGACCGATCGTGCACGACAGCGACGCGATCGCGAACGACACGCCGAACAGGAACATCGACGGCAACGTTCCGTCACGGCCGCCCCGCTGGAACGTGGGGAGGTGGATGGTGAGCTGGCGTCCGGCCAGCAGCGCCACGCCGAGGCCGACCAGTCCCACACCGATCACGATCGTGACCCACGGCAGGTGCTGTTCGATCTGTAGGGCCAGTGGGGTGACCACCACCCCGAAGATCCCGAAGACGACGACGAAACCTGCGGTGAGCACGCCCGAGACGGCCAGTGCCCGGCCGATCGCCCTGGGGGCCCCTCCACCATGGTCGAGCCCGACGAAGGCCGCGAGGTAGGCCGGGAGGAGGGCGAAGCCGCACGGGTTGACGGTGGCCGCCATCCCGGCGGCGATGGCGAGCGCGAGCGATTCCGACATCGACCGGTCAGGCGCCGGCGAGGGTGGCGACCCGATCGTCGAGCGCCGAACCCAGGGTCCCGACGAACACCTCGATCTGGCCGGTGTCGTCGATGAAGGCGAACGCCGGTTGGCCGTACACCCCGAACGCGGTCCAGATGCTGCCGTCGTCGTCGACGACGTGTTCCAGTGCACCGGTGCCGGTGTCGTCGACGAACTGCTCCATGGCGTTCACCTGTCCCCGACCGGGAACGCCGATGACGCGGACATCGTCGCCGTGGCGTTCCGCGACCTCTGCGACCTCTGGGCCTTCGGCCCGGCAGCTGGTGCACCAGGGCGCCCAGAACCACAACACGGTCTTGGTGCCGGCGAGTCGGCCGCCGTCGAACTCCTCGCCGTCGAGGGTGGCCGCACCGGCGAAGACCGAGTCGAACGTCTCCCCGGCAGCTGGCTCTTCCTCTGGCTCTGGCTCTTCCACTGTGTCCGGTACGGTTGCCGCTCCCTCTCCCCCGGCCGGGTCGTCATCGCTCCCTCCGCTGCAGGCGGCACCAACGAGGACCACCACCGCCAGAGCGGCAGCGGCGCGGATGTGGAGACGTTGGCGCATCGACCTCATGGTGTTGGAAACCCGCAGGCGGACAGGAGAGATTCCCGATGCGGGAAGTTCTCACGCGCTCACCGGGTTCCGCTCTCCATGGGACCGTCCCAGAACGGCGTCCGCGCCCTGACCGCCTCGCTGCACCTGGAGATCCTGCTTCCGCGCACCGACGCCGGAGTGCTCGCCCAACTGGTCGCCCTGGCCGCCGTCGTGCTCGCCGTGTCGGTACTCCTCCGCCACCAACGCGAGCTGCTGCTGCTCACCTGGGGAATCGGACTCATGGTGCTCGGCGGCATGGGGCTGCGTGCGATCCATTGACCCCGACCATCGAAACGAGAGTTGACCATTGACCTGGATCACATCGGTGCTCGCCTATCACGGCACCGGACATGGCGGAGGCGGAGACGGATCGAGCAGTTGGACCTTGCTGATCGTCGTCCTGGGGCTCTTCGCCACCGCGGGCTGGTTCATCTTCTCCGAGCTCCAGTTCCGAAACACCGTTCTCGCTGCGGTCGGAGCATGGTCGACCGGCCTCGCGCTCCTGTTCCTCATGTGATCGGGCCCCCGGGAATCTCGCCCCCGTGACCCGGGCCAGCTCCCATTCGGCTCGCGAGCGAACGCCCACCGCCACGCCGTCCTACGCTGCGGTAATGGCAGGCGTCGACGCTTCACGCATGCGCAGGCTCGGGGGCATTGCCTGGCGAACCCTCGTCATGTTCGCGGTGCTGCTCACCGTCGTCGGTGTCCCATCTGCCGGCGCCCAGGATGACCAGCCGGGCCCGGTCTATGTGATCGAGGTCGGCGGCACCATCGACCTCGGGCTTGCTCCCTTCCTCGAGCGGGCGCTCGACGAAGCTGAGCGGGCCGCCGCGGCGGCGGTGATCATCGAGATCGACACCTTCGGGGGACGTCTCGATGCCGTCATCCAGATGCGCGACTCGCTGATCGACAGCCCCCTGCGCACGGTCGCGCTGGTGGACGCGACCGCGTTCTCCGCAGGAGCGCTGATCGCCATCGCCGCCGAGGAGATCTGGATGACCCCGGGATCGACCATGGGGGCGGCGACCCCGGTCGACGGCACCACCGGGGAGGTGGCCGACGAGAAGACCATCTCGGCGGTGCGGGCAACGTTCGAGTCCACCGCAGAGGAGCGTGGGCGCGACCCGCGCGTCGCGGCGGCAATGGTGGACGACTCCGTCGAGATCGAAGGCCTCGTCACCGACGGCCAGCTGCTCACCCTCACGGTGTCGCAAGCGGAGGAGTTCGGCTACGCCGATGGTCTGGCCGCCGATCGCAGCGCACTGCTCGACGAGCTGAGGCTCGCCGACCGCGAGCTGATCGAGCTGAGCCCGAGCTTCGTCGAGCAACTGGCCCGCTTCATCACCAACCCCGTCGTTGCCTCGCTGCTGTTGCTGGCGGGGATGCTGGCGGTGATCACCGACCTGTTGAGCGGCGGGCTGGGGATCGGCGTGGTCGCCGGCCTGGGTCTGCTGGGGCTGTTCTTCTGGGGCCACATGCTCGCGGGGCTCGCCGGGTGGGAGGATCTGGCGCTCGTGGTGCTCGGCCTGCTCCTCATCGCGGTGGAGGTCTTCGTCTTCCCCGGGTTCGGGGTGGCAGGGATCCTCGGGCTGCTCGCGCTCGGCGCGGGAGCGTTCATGGCCATGATCTTCCGGGAGTTCGACTTCGTCACCAACGAGGACCTGGTCCGGGCCGCCCTCACGGTGAGCCTGACCCTGGTGGCGGTGGTCGTCGGCACCATCGTCCTGATCGCCACCGTTGCTCGCCGAGGACCGCCGAGCGGGCTGGTGCTGCACCCGGGGGTAGGTGCCGCTTCCTCCGCCTCCCAACGAACCAACACCGGCTGGGTCCGCTGGTTCGATGTCGCCGCCAAGCTCCCGGCCGACCGCATGCCAACCGACGGTGGCCGGCGCGACGGGACCGCTGATGTCGAGGAGAGCGGAGGGTCCGCAGCGGCCACGAGCTCGATGGTGGGGGCGACCGGGACCGCCCTCAGCGATCTACGACCCTCCGGGGTGGCCGACTTCGACGGCGAGCGGGTCGACGTGGTGACCGCGGGCGACTACGTGCGCCGGGGAGAACCGATCGAGGTCATCGTCGACGAGGGCTACCGGCGAGTCGTCAGGCGGACCGACACCTGAGTTACCCTCGACGTGGCGCCGGTTTCTCGACCGCCCCCACGACCGCGTCACGAGGAATGAACCCATGGACAGTAGTGCCATCATCTTGATCGTCATCGCCGCGGCCGTCGTGGTCGTCGGCTCGCTGCTCTTCTACTTCGTTCCGCTCGGCCTGTGGGTCACCGCCATCTTCTCCGGGGTCCGGGTCCGCATCGGGACCCTGATCGGGATGCGGCTGCGCAAGGTGGTCCCCAGCGCGATCATCCGGCCGCTGATCAGCGCCACCAAGGCCGAGATCGACCTCGAGATCGGGCAGATGGAAGCTCACTTCCTCGCCGGCGGCAACGTCGACCGGGTGGTCACCGCGCTGATCTCGGCCGACCGGGCCAACATCGAGCTCCCGTGGAAGCGGGCGACGGCGATCGACCTCGCCGGACGCGACGTGCTGCAGGCGGTGCAGATGAGCGTCAACCCGAAGGTCATCGACACGCCGCGGGTGGCGGCGGTCGCCAAGGACGGCATCCAGGTCGTGGCCGTCGCCCGTGTCACCGTGCGGGCCAACATCGAGCGGTTGGTCGGCGGTGCCGGCGAGGAGACGATCATCGCCCGCGTCGGCGAGGGCACCGTGTCGGGCATCGGCTCCGCCGACTCCCACAAGTGGGTGCTCGAGAACCCCGACGCCATCTCGACCAGGGTGCTCGACCGGGGCCTCGATGCCGGAACCGCCTTCGAGATCCTCTCCATCGACATCGCCGACGTCGACATCGGACGCAACGTCGGCGCCGAACTGCAGACCGCCCAGGCCGAGGCCGACAAGAACATCGCCCAGGCACGGGCCGAGGAGCGCCGGGCGATGGCCGTCGCCGAGGAACAGGAGATGCGCGCACGAGTCGTCGAGGCCGAGGCCCAGGTTCCGTTGGCCCTCGCCGAAGCGCTGCGGAGCGGCAACCTCGGTGTGATGGATCACTACCGCATGCAGAACGTGCAGGCCGACACCCAGATGCGGTCCTCGATCGCCGGCGAGGACGAGCAGAGCTGATGGACCCCCTCGCCCGCGACCGGCTCAAGCGGGCGCTTGCCGACCCCGCGGCGGTGCGCCAGGCAATGATCCTCCGCGAGGTGCTCGGCCCCCCGGTCGCGCTCCGCGAGGAGGCCGACGGTGCCGGCCGCGCGTTCTCGAACCAAGCGCCCGAGTGACCTCCCCACCACGTGCCGCCGCGTCGCAGGCTCGCCTGGGGTGTTGCTGCTACAGGTACTGACCCTGAGCGTGGTCGTCCGCGAGCTGCGGGCGCTCCTGTGAGAGTCCTTGTGGGAGCTGTCCCATCTGTCTTCCCGCTGCCATCTGCTGGGCCATGACCGACGCCTGCATTCCCTGGAAGACGCCGTTCAGCCATCCCACCAGCTGGGCTTGGGCGACACGTAGCGCCGGACCGCTCGCGTCGGCCTCCTCGATGGGTAGGCCGAGGCTCTCGAGCTCCTCTTCCAAGTCGTCGGAGAGCAGATCCTTGAGGGCTTCGATGGCATGACGGTGGATGTCGAAGAGACGTTTGCGGCCCGCCTCGTCCAGTTCCAGCTCACGCACCTCGGTCATGAGTGCTTGGAACATGTTCGCCAGCCGGATCATCTCCGCCGGGTTCGAGACATCCGGCTCCCGCTCGGTGCGCGTCTCCATCGCTGTTGGATCGGGTGGGTTGGGTTCGGCCTCTTGCTCAGCCATGGAACATCTCCTGTGGCGGGTCGCGTGCCGGACAGATGCTCTTGCGCTCGGGAGCCGACTGTCTGCTGGTGGTGGTGCCTCTACCCCGGCGGCGGGTCGGCGGAAACCACACGGGCGGGCTCGCCGCGCGCCAGGTGGTGACGGGCCCACAACATCAGGGCGCCGGGTTCGAGCAGCAGTGCGCCGAGCAGCGCGAAGGTGATGCTCAGCGCCCCGAGCAGCCCGAGCTGGCGGACCGGCCCGAGGCCCGACGATGACAGCACCACGAATGCGCCAAGGGTGGTGACCGCGGACCCGGTCAAGGCCATTCCCGTGCGCTCGATCGTGGCCCGGGTCGCAGTGGCGGGGTCGTGTCCGTGGCCGATCTCCTCGGTGAAGCGGTTCACGACGTGGATCCCGTAGGGAACGCCGATCCCGAGCGAGATCGCGGTGATCGTCGAGGTGACGGGGTTGAAGCTGATGCCGAGGAACCACATCGCACCGAACAGCATCGTTGCGCTGAAGGCGGCTGGAAGGAGGGCCGCGATGCCCAAGGTGGGACGCCGCTGCACACCCCCGTAGTAGGCGACCAGCAGGACCAGGACCGAGACCATGGCGATGACGATCGACCTCGTCTGAAAGACGCGGAGCTCCTCGGCCATCTCGGAGAGGACGAGTTGCTCGCTGGTGACGGTGATCGTGGCGCCAGCGGCGACGACCGGTGCGAACGCCTGCTCGATCTGCACCCGCATCCGTTCGGTCTCCGAACCCGTCCCGGCCGTCGTCTGGATGTGGACCACCCCGGCGGTGGCGTCGTCGGCGAGGAGCTCGGCTACCACCGTTGCCCCGGCTGCGTCACGCAGCTGGTCATAGAGGGGGCCCAGGTCGTCGACCCCGGCCGCGAGCGAGGCCAGGTCGGGGTCGGCATCGCCGGTGAGCTCCCGCGCTGCGGTCAGCGCGAGGGTGGCGATGGAGCGGGCCTCGGCTTGGCCGTTGACGCTGCGAACCTGATCGACCCGACCGAGCGCGTCGTGTCCGACCAGCATCGCCGCGAGCAGCTGCGGGTCACCGAGGTCGCCGTCGACGATCACATAGGTCGTCTCCGCCAGGTCACCGCCGAACAGCTCGGACTGGGTCTCGAAGGTCCGGCCGATGTCGGAGTCCTCGGGCACGAAGTCAGTGGTGTCGAAGGTGGTCTCCAGCTCCGAGGAGACGCTCAGCGCCGACACGGCCAACACCGCACCGACCGCCAGCGCGACGACCGGGGCGCGGGAGGCCAGCCACACCGGCGCGGCGAACATTCGGTCAGTGGCGCGGTGCCGGATCCGGGTGCTCACTGCCATGGTTCGCCGACCCCGGAGCGTGTTCACCGCCGAGACGAGCAGCGCCATGACCACGAACGCACAGATCACCCCGAAGGCGGTGAAGATCCCCACGTCGGCGATGACCGTGAGGGGCGCGGCGGCGTTCGACGCGAAGCCGAGCGCGGTCGCGGCGGTGGCGAGCACGAGCGCGGCGCCGACCGTGTGGAGCGAGCGAGAAGCCGCGACGGCCGGCGCGTCCCCGGCCGATCGCTGCTCGCGATGACGGAACACCAGATGGACCGTGTAGTCGATGCCGAGACCAACGAGCAGGACCGGGATCACGATGCCGATCTGGCTGAACTCGCCGCGCCAATCCAGGACCTGGGGCCCGAGGACGACGACCAGGCCGAGGGTCCACACCACGATCATGATCAGACCGGCCAGGCCAACGACCAGATCGGTGACCGAGCGCAGGATGAACCACAGGAGCACCAGCACCACCAGCAGCGCCAGACCGAGCAGCGTCGGCATCTCCCGCTCGACCTCCTCGAGCAGCCCGTCCATGAGCAGGTCGGCGCTGAAGACCAGCACCGAGGGTCCACCGGCTCCGACTCCCTCGCCGTGGCCATCCGAGAGCATCGCCTCCACGTCGCGCATCGCGTCGAGGCTCTCCTCGTCGCTGAGACGAGGGGCGAGCTCGACGAGCACGAACGTGGCCCGTGCCGACGGGACGTCCAGGTCGCGCTCGAAGCTGATGAACCGCGCCAGCTGCGGTCGGAGGTCGAGGAGGTCACCGAGAGCCCCGCGGACCTCTTGGTCACTCGCCCCGGTCAGCGAGGTGCCACGATCCTCCAGGGCATCGGCAACGATCCCGGCGAGTGAACGAACCGCGGGGGAGTCGTCGACGTCGAGTCGGATCCGGTCACCCAGCACGTCTTCGACCCGTTCCCGTACCTCCTCGACCACTCGTAGCCCGTCAGCGTCGAGAACATCGCCGCCGGGCCCCGCGTCCACCAGCACCTGGATGGCGCTTTCGGCTACACCGAACTCGCTCTGGACCCGGTCGAGCGCGGCGACCACCTCGGAGTCCTCGTCGGCGAAGGCCGCCAGGTCGACCTCCATCTCGAGCTTGGTGGCGGACCAGCCCATCGCCATGGTGACCAACCCCAGCCCGACCAGGACCCACACCGGATGTCTGGTCGCGGGACGTGAGAACAGATCGAGCAGGCGACGCACAGATCTTGCAGGCTAGCCACCGACCGGGTGGTCAGCGGCTGGTCGGGGTGCAGCGTCAGCGGAGGAAGCGGAGGCACTCGGTGTCGTGTTGTAGCAGGAGACGGCGGCGCAGCACGGGGTTGTCGGCCGACTGGCTGGTGTGACATTCGATGGCGGCGAACTGCGTCGTGCGGTCGACCTCCAGAGTGAGGTGGCACTCGTCGTCGTTGCGGCCCACGAAGGTCGTGTCGAACTCCTGGTTCAGCGTGGCCGCGACCTGTGCCGGGATCGCCCATGCGAGAACACGGAGGTCGAGCATGTCGGCGGCGGCCAGCGCGGCGTCGGTCGCGGCCTGGTGGTCGGGATGGCCGGTGATGCCACCGTGGTCGAAGACGAGGAGCCCCTCGGCGTCGACATCGGTCGCGAGCTCCACGACGTGGTCGACGAGGGCATCACGTGGTTGATCGGCGAGTGCGCCGTCGGGGTAGTCGAGCACGTGGACTCCGGCCACACCAAGGTGGTCGCTGGCCGCGGCGAGCTCGGCGGCTCGGATGGTGGTGAGGTCGCCGTCGATGCCGTGGAGCGTGGAAGCTTCACCGTGGGTGAAGCAGAGGATCGTGACCTCGGTTCCGCCGGTCGCGAAGGCATGGATGAGGGCACCGACCCCGAAGGACTCGTCGTCGGGGTGGGCGCACACGACGAGCATGCCCGTCAGGTCGGGTAGCGCACCGGTCATCGTGGTCCTCAGAAGGTGATGACCTTGTCCGCCCAGATGCTCCAGTCGGTCAGCTCGTCGAGGGTGGACCGCTCGGTCCCGTAGGGCGGGTCGTTCAGGATCAGCAGCGTCTTCATGTGTCGTCCCTTCGTCGCCGCCTACAGTAGCAGACATTCAAGAGATCAGTTGACCAGTTGAACAAATCCTGTATGGTGTCGGTTGTGACAGCACGCACCAAGTCCGCGTTGTACGACCAGTTCGCACTGGTGGGGAAGGCGTTCTCCAACGGTCGGCGCGCCGAGCTCGTCGACGTGCTCGCCCAGGGCGAGCGGTCGGTCGAGGCGCTGGCCGAACAGATCGGCCAGTCGGTGGCGAACACCTCCCAGCACCTGCAGGTCCTGGCCCGCTCCGGCCTGGTGGCCTCGCGCCGCGACGGGAACCGCATCGTGTACCGGCTTGCTGGAGCGCAGGTCGAGTCTCTGTGGGAGACGCTGCGGGCGGTCGCGGCCGAGAACGTCACCGGCGTTCACCAGGCGGCAGACGAGTACCTGGGAGATCGCGGCGAGCTCGAGCAGGTGAGCCGAGACGAGCTCGCTCGGCGCCTGGGCCAGGGCGTTCTCGTGTGGGACGTCCGACCGGGTGCCGAGTTCGAGGCCGGGCACATCCCCGGCGCGGTCTCGGTGCCCCCCGAGGAGGTCCAGCGACGACTCGACGACGTGCCCGCCGACGTCGAGATCGTGGCCTACTGCCGTGGCCGCTTCTGCGTGTTCGCCGACGAGGCCGTCCGCGCCCTGGCCGCCCGCGATCGGCGGGCCATGCGACTCGAAGACGGCTTCCCCGAATGGCGGCGGGCCGGGCTCCCGGTCGCCGTGGGATGACCAACGCCGCAACACCGCCATCGACCGGCACTGCGGCGACCGGCATCCAGCTCGGTCTGCGTGAGAACCTGCCCCAGTTCGGGTTGTTGGTCCTGATCAACGCCCTGGTGGGTGCCACCGTGGGTCAGGAGCGCACCGTGCTCCCGCTGCTGGCCGAGGACGTCTTCGGGCTGTCGGCCTACTCGGCGATGCTCAGCTTCATCGCGGTGTTCGGCGTGTCGAAGGCGATCACCAACCTCTTCGCCGGCACACTCGGCGACCGCTACGGCCGCAAGCCCGTGCTCATCATCGGCTGGCTCGTCGCCATCCCGGTGCCGCTGCTGTTGATCTGGGCGCCGACGTGGGGATGGGTGCTGTTCGCCAACGTCCTGCTCGGCATCAACCAGGGCCTGACCTGGTCGCTCACCGTCATCATGAAGATCGACCTCGTCGGTCCCGCTCGCCGTGGGCTGGCGATGGGACTCAACGAGGGTGCCGGCTACGGGGCCGTCGCCGCTGCCGCGTGGGCCACCGGGTGGATCGCGTCCGAGTACGGCCTGCGGCCCGAGCCCTTCTACCTGGGCATCGGCTTGGTCATCATCGGTCTCGGCCTGTCGATGGCCTTTGTTCGCGAGACCTCCCATCACGTGGCCCACGAGGCCGCCAACCACGTTCAGCGAGATGGCCACCCAGGGGCCGAGCTGACGTCGCGGCAGGTGTTCGCGCTGTCCACGTGGCGGAACCCGTCGTTGTCGGCGGCCAGCCAGGCCGGGCTTGTCAACAACCTCAACGAGGGCATGGCCTGGGGGCTGTTCCCCCTGTTCTTCGCGGCCGGCGGGGTCTCGGTGGGCAAGATCGGCGGGCTCATCGCCATCGCCCCCGCCGTGTGGGGCGTCGGCCAGCTCTTCACCGGTGCCCTGTCCGACAAGGTCGGCCGCAAGTGGCTCATCGCCGGCGGCCAGTTCGCCGAGGCGACCGGGTTGACCATCATCGCTCTCGGCAACGGCTTCGGGGTGTGGGCGCTGGGCAGCGCCGTCTTCGGTGCCGGCACCGCCATGGCCTACCCCACGCTGATCGCGGCCATCGGCGACGTCGCCCACCCCACCTGGCGGGCCAGCGCGGTCGGCGTCTACCGGCTCTGGCGCGACCTGGGCTTCGCGGTCGGCGCCGTGCTCGCCGGCGTCCTCGCCGACGTGGTCAGCATCGAGTTCGCCATCCTCATCATCGCCGGCATCACCGCCGCCAGCGGCCTCGACGTCTCGGCCCGCATGCGCGAGACCCTCCACCGCCCGCCCCTGCCGGTCGTGCCCGACTGATGGACCAGAATCGGTCCATGAGTGGGCTCACCACCGACGGGTTCGGTCACCTCGCCTGGCTCCTCCGCGGGGCGGGGTCGTGACCGTCACCGCCCCACCAGCGAGCGCCGACACGCCCGACCACGAGGCGTACCGGGCCTGGGCGCAGCGCAGGGTCCTGCGCGCCCTGGTCATCGCGCAGGTCTTCGGTGGTGCCGGTCTCGCCGCTGGGGTCAGCGTCGGCGCCCTGCTGGCCAAGGACCTGCTCGGGTCGACCACCAGCGCCGGGCTGCCAGCCGCCCTGTTCACCGCCGGCTCCGCCGGCGCAGCCCTCACCGTGGGGCGCGTGTCCCAGCGACACGGCCGACGGATCGGGCTCACTGCGGGCTACGCCGCCGGGGCGGTCGGCGGTGCCGGGGTCGTGCTCGCCGCCGTGACCGAGAACGTGCCGCTCCTGCTCCTGGCCCTCCTCGTCTACGGCGCCGGTACCGCCACCAACCTGCAGTGCCGCTATGCCGGCGCCGACCTCGCCGAGGGCTCCCGCCGAGGTCGAGCCATCAGCACCGTGCTCGTGGCCACCACCCTCGGCGCCGTCGCCGGACCGAACCTGTTGCAGCTCACCGGCGACCTGGCCGAGTCGATCGACCTTCCCCGCCTCAGCGGCCCGTTCATGCTCGCCTCCGCCGTGTACGCCACCGCCGGAATCGTGGTCGCCCTGCTCCTTCGGCCCGACCCTCTGCTCACGGCGCGAGCGCTCGCCGGCTCCGGTGGCGACATCCCGGCTGCCGCATCGGCCACTGCCGGCGAGGCGCCGCGTGACCCCGCGCCGGCCGATGCCGTCGCGTGGTGGGCGCGCAACGGTCCCCTCGTCCTCGCCGCCTCCGGCATGGTCCTCGCCCAAGCGGTCATGGTCGCGGTGATGACCATGACGCCGGTGCACCTGGAGGACCACCAACACGGCCTCGACGCCGTCGGACTCATCATCGGACTCCACATCGGCGCCATGTACCTGCCGTCGCCGCTCACCGGCCGCCTCGTCGACCGGTTCTCACCAGCTGCGATGACCGCTGCCGGCGGTGCCGTGCTCGCGACCGCCGCCTTGACCGCCGCCGCCGCCGGACCGAGTGCGACGACCCTCGCCATTGCGCTGGTCCTGCTCGGGCTCGGCTGGAACCTCTCCCTCGTCGGCGGCACCACCCTGGTCACCAACCTCACCACCCTCGAGAACCGGGCCCGAACGCAGGGCTCGGTCGATCTTGCCGTCGCCCTCGCCGGTGCCGCCGGTGGGCTGTCCAGCGGCGCCGTCGTGGCCACCGCCAGCTTCGAGGCACTCGGTTTCCTGACCGCCGGCCTCGCCGCCCTCATCGTCTTCGGCGTCGCCCGCGCCCGACAACAGGTCATCGCGACGACCTGAGGGCCCGCACGCTGCCATCCGGCCCCACTACACCGTCATTCAAGTATGAAACGCTTACAGGTCGACCTGCTCAAGATCGGATCATCGCCAAGGTCAAACGAGGCCGCGAAGCGCTCAGCTCCGTCACCGAATCCGCGACGGACCACTAGTGGCAAACCGGGTCGTTCAGGTGTACCTTAGTAATGTATGCCTGAACATCGCGTGAACCTGACGGCCGGGACGGTCGGTCGAGACGAGGAGTGGTCCGACCTTCTCGGGTTCGTCGACTCCGACGCGAAGCATTCGACGCTGGCGATCATGTGGGGCCGACGTCGAATTGGCAAGTCGTTCTTGTTGGGGCAGCTGGCTGAGGGGCGCGGGCTCTACTACGAGGCGATCCGGGGGACGGCCAGCGAAGCCCTGAGCGACCTGGGCCGCGTCGTGGGCGAGACCATCGGTGCGCCCGGCCCGCTCAACCTCCCCGACTGGGAGACTGCCATCGACACCCTGATGCGTCTGGGCGAGGACAATCCCTTCGTCGTGGTCCTCGACGAGTTCCCGTACCTGCTGGAGGAGTCCCCCGAGCTGGAGTCGATCATCCAGCGGGCGTTCAACCCGAAGGGCAAGCTGCGCAACGGCACCCGGTGCCGGCTCGTGCTCTGCGGCTCGGCGATCTCGGTGATGGCGAAGCTGCTCGCAGGGACCGCGCCACTACGGGGGCGAGCTGGACTCGACCTGCGGATGAGCCCATTCGACTACCGCGACGCGCTCGGCCTGTACCCGACCGATGACCTGCTGTTGGCCACGCACCTGTACTCGATCATCGGTGGTGTCGCGGCCTATGCCCGCGACATGGTCGACAACGATCTGCCGAAGGACCGCAAGGACCTGGCCCGCTGGGTCGCCCACCGCGTCTTGGCACCGTCAGCGCCGCTGTCGCGCGAGGCCGAGGTGCTGCTGAGTGAGGACCCGACGACCGCGCAGGCGCGCAAGCCGAACCTCTACCACGCGGTGCTCGCCGCGACCGCGTTGGGTCACCGGACGCCGGCGAAGATCAACGACTACGCCAAGCTCTCAGGACCACGCCTCGATCCGATCCTGACCACGCTGGTCGGGGCGCAGTTCATCGAGAGGCTCGTGGACCCGACGAAGAGCAACCGACCGAGGTACTTCCCTGGAGATTCGATCATCCGGTTCCACTATGCGGTCATTCGCCCGAACCAGCCGCGCCTCCGTACCCGGTCCGCTGCGACCGCGTTCTGGCCGGCCGCCGAAGCCACCTTCCGCTCGAAGGTCGTGGGCCCCACCTTCGAGGGAATGGCTCGTCACTGGGCGACGCAGTACGCGACCATTCCCGGATTGGCCGGGCCCGGCACCCAGATCGGCGCTACCACCGTGTCCGTCGACGGGGCCGAGTATGAGGTCGACCTCGTCGCCGCCCGCGACGGCGGTGACTCGCCCGGCGAGCGCACCATCACCGCTCTCGGTGAGGCGAAATCCGGTGAGGACCTCACCTTCTCGCACCTGAACAAGCTCGAACGCTTTCGGGACACACTCGGCGACCGGGCCACAGATGCCACGCTCGTGTTGTTCGGCACGAGGTTCGCGAAGAACCTCGTCGCCAGAACCAAGGATCGCGGCGACGTCGAACTGGTCGACCTCGAACGTCTCTACATGGGCAGCTGACCCGCCAGAGGTGAAGGCGACCACGCCTCAGTTCGGGGGCCGTCTGGTTCGGGTTCGCCTGTTGAGAAGGTCCACGGGCGACGAGACGAGCGCAATCGCTCTCGATTGCAGTTCCATCCGCGGAAATGCGCAGCGTGAGACCGCGGAAATGCCGCACGGGGGGTCCCCCATCGCCGGCTTGGGGGCTGACCTGGGGCAAGGCGGCAACCCGTCAGTGAGGCCGTGGAGTGGCAATCCCTATCAGGTCTGCTGACCCAGGTTTGTGGCGCGATGTCGACGAGGCCCAGCCCGGCGAGCGACATGGCATGCAGCTCTCGCTCGCAGGGCCGAGTGGTCACACCGCGAGGTACCTGCCACGCTCGGGGCGCTGGATGACTTCCTTGTCGAGGAGGTACTTCAGGGTCGCGGTGATCTCGTTGAGCCGGTCCGACCTCCCCGCCTCGACCAGGCGCTCTCGGAGCTCGCTGGGCGACAAGCTCACATCGACCGACCGCAACACAGCGCGGATCGCGTCGCTTCGCTCGAGTGACGCCAACGGCTCGACAGAGGCGCTGCCCGCCCGCAGCGCTTCGAGCTCCGCCTGCGCTCCGTGCAGTTCAGCCGTCAGCACCCGCACCTGCTCGCGCAGTTCCGCCACACGACTCGCTACTGCCGCTTCCCGTTCCAACGCCATGACGACATGCTAGCAAACAAGAAGCAAACCGCCAGCTTGCTGCACGGTTCCTGGCTGCTGGTCGGCTCCGGCGGCACCTGGACCGGGGGTAGCCTGCCAGGCGCGGTAGTCCCCGCGGTACTAAACGCGACAGTCCCG
>JAXHLR010000009.1 GCA_034521975.1 Acidimicrobiales bacterium
CATGGATTATCGGCGTCTCGTCCGGGATGTGAGGGTGTGGTGTGAGGGGCCCCGGTCGGCGACTAGCGTTGCTCCCCATGCCTAGACGGATCGAGGTTGAGCTCACCAGCCAGCGCGACGACGGGACCTGGACCTGGCGCGCTGCGGGAGCACGTCAACCCAAGGGAACCCTCGATGGGACGTTGCTGTTCGACGGCGCCAAGGTCGGTGACGTCGTGCGCGCCGATGCCGAGTTCGATGTGGACGGAATCGACATCGTGAGCGTGCAGGCCCCCAAGGAGGACAGTCGGCGCGAGCCGGAGCGGATCGAGCTGGTGTCGTCGGGACCCACCGACGATCAGCTCGTCACCACGACCCTGGCACCCAAGGGACGGGGTGGCCGCGGCCGCGGCGACGAAGGTCGGCGCAAGCCCCGAAAGGGTCGTCCCGACGAAGGTGGCGACCGCCCACGTCGCGAGCGCCGCCCCCGCCCCGACGGTGGCGACCGGGAGGGCAAACCCCGCGGTGAACGTCGCAATCGGCCGGCACCACCCCCGGTCCCCGAAAAGCCCAAGCCCAAGCGCCTGCGACCGCTGCGCCACCACCGCAACGCCGTCCTCGACTCGTTGCCCGAGGCCGAGCGCCCCATCGCCGAACAGGTGCTCCGGGGTGGGGTGCCCGCGGTCCGTCAGGCGGTCGACAAGCAGAACGAGCAGGCCGTGTCCGAGGGACAGCCCACCATCAAGGCCGAGCCGCTGGTGGCCATCGCCGAGCGTCTGCTGCCCCAGCTACGCACGGCCGAGTGGCACGACCGCGCTGACGCCGCGCTCAAGAACCTCGACGAGCTCGATCTTCGGGATCTGCGCTCGGTGGTGGTGGCCGCCGACACCGCCGCCCGCGATGACGAGACCCGCGAGCTGGCGGCCACACTCCGCGAGGGACTGAACCGTCGGGTCGAAGAAGAGCACCAGGCCTGGCTCGGCGAGCTCGACGAGACCCTCTCCGCCGGTCGGGTCGTTCGGGCGCTGCGACTCAGCTCCCGTCCACCCAAGGCGGGTGCTCCCCTCCCGCCCGGGCTCGCCCAGCGTCTGGCCGATGCTGCCAGCGCGGCGTTCGGGCCCGAGGTCACCCAGGAGCGGTGGGCGACCGTGCTCGACGCGGTGACCTACTCCCCCGTCCGCCAGCACGTCACCCCCGCCGCGTTCCCCGAGCAGCCCTCCGACGAACTGCTCGCCGCGGTCCGCAAGGTGGCCAGCCGGGTGCCGGCCATCGCCGCCCACTTCGGCATCGAGGCCACCGAGGCCGGCGGCCGGCGCGGCCGGGGTCGGTCCAAGTCGACCGGCAAGGGCCGTGTGCCCGCTCCGCCGCCCGCGCCCGAACCCGCGCCCGAGGCGGCCGATCAGGACGAGGCGCCAGCAGCGGAACCCGCGCCGGCTGAGGCCTCCGCGGAGGCCTCCGAGGTGGCAGAGGCCGTCGAGGAGGCCACCGAACCCTCCACCGGCGAGTCCGACACCAGCGAACCCTCCACCACCGAACCCTCCACCAGCGAGACCGACACGAGCGAGACCGACACGAGCGAGACCGAGGTTCAGGACGGGTCCGACAGGACCTGACCGCCAACCGCGTCGAGGATCACAGCCGGCGTCGGTGCCACCTCGTCGCCAGGGCGGGGCGAGGCCCTGGGATTCCATCCGGCCAGCACGAACCGGCACCCGACGGCCGCGGCGGCCGCCCGGTCGTGGTCGGTGTCGCCGACATAGAGCACCTCCCCCGCCGACAAGCCGAGATCCTCGAGCACCACGTCCAGGCGCTTGGATCCCCCGAAGGCATCGGCGAACCAGGCCCGCTCGGGAACCCAGCCGAGTCTGGCCAGCTCGGCCCGTCCCGAGCGTGGATGCTTGTTCGAGCACAGCGCCCAGCGGTCGAGGCGGTCCAGCAAGGGCTCGACCCCGGCGAAGGGCTGCGCCGAGGTCGTGTCATAGACATCCAGGTAGGCGGCGAGCGAGAGGCCCAGCCGGGCGCACTCCTCGGCGATGACGTGGCCGAAGGTGACCGCGGCGCGGGCGACACCGAGGCGCTCGAAGGCGACGGTGAGCGCCTCGTCGGAGTCGAGCAGGGTGCCGTCGAGGTCGAACAGCACCAATCGCGGCGGTTCGATGCTCGCATGCGGACCTCGCCTGGTCGTCACCGGCAGGAGCATATCGGCGACCTCGGCCCCCGGACTGGGCGCAGCGTCGTCGGTGCACCTAGCGTGGCGCCCATGATCGACTACGAGACCAGAGGGCACACCGCCCTCATCACCATCAACCGGCCCGAGGCGCGCAACGCGGTCAACGCCGACGTCGCGTCGGGACTCGAGGCCGCCATCGACCGGATGGAGGACGATGACGACATCTGGGTCGGGGTGCTCGCCGGCGAAGGTCCCGTGTTCAGCGCCGGGGCCGACCTCAAGGCGTTGTCGGGGGGTGGTGGCGGTGGTCTGAGCACCGAGCGTGGGGGGTTCGCGGGACTGGTGCAGCGTGAACGCTCCAAGCCGATCATCGCCGCGGTCGACGGTCCCGCGCTGGCCGGCGGAACCGAGATCGTCCTCGCTTGCGATCTGGTGGTGGCCTCGTCCCAGGCCCGCTTCGGCGTCCCCGAGGTGAAGCGCTCGTTGGTGGCCGCCGGAGGTGGTCTGTTCCGGCTCGCCCAGAAGCTCCCCGCCAACGTCGCCACCGAGCTGGTGGTGACCGGCGACCCGATCAGCGCCGAGCGTGCCCACCACTTCGGGCTCGTCAACGAGCTCTGCGAGCCCGGAAGCGCGGTGAGCGCCGCGCTCGACCTGGCCGAGCGGATCTCGGTCAACGCTCCCCTGGCGGTACGCGAGAGCCTGGCGGTGGTGCGGGCCAGCCGCCGGCTCGCCGACGAGGACGCGTTCAGGTTGTCGAACCAGGCCATGGGTCGGCTGGCATCGACCGAGGACTTCGCCGAAGGGCCCCTCGCCTTCATCGAGAAGCGCGACCCGGTCTGGAAGGGCCGCTAGCAGCCCGTCGTTGCCGCGTTCAGAGCACCCGGTCGATGATCTGGTGCTCGTAGAGGAACTGCTCGAGCCCCGCGGCCAATCGGCGCTCGACCACCTCGTCGAGGGGGACCCATGCTGCTTCGGCCGCGTCGTCACCAGCGACCGGTTCACCGGGATCGAGGCAGGTGACGGCGAAGTCGAGGATCACGAAGTGGTGGTCGTCGTCGATGCGTTCGACCCATCCGATGAGGTCGCCGCAGAACCCTTCGATGGCGGTCTCCTCGGCCAGCTCCCGCAGCACGGCCTCGGCGATGGTCTCCCCGGGGTCGACCCGCCCACCGGGAATGGCCCACTCCCCCGCTGCGGGTCCGTGGCCGCGCCGGATCATGAGCAGCCGATCCTGGTCGACCACGACCGCGCCGACGCACAGCTCGATGGGTGGGGGGCTGTCCGCAGTCATGGCTCGACGCTCCCGGACGGGTTGGAGCCGGCCAAGGGCCGGTGGACCACGATGGCTCGGGCCACGAGCCCGAACGATTCGAAGAAGTTCTTGGTCTCGCGGTTCCCGGGCAGGGCAAGACTGTCGATGCCGAGACAACCCCGTTCGTCGGCCCAGCCGAGCACTGCGTTCATCATCGTCTCGCCAACCCCGACCCCTCGGGCCTCGGGGTCGACGTAGAGGTCGTCGAGCATCGCCAGCAGGCCGCCGTCTCGCAGGACCTCGATTCGGACCGCGGCGTAGCCGACGACGACACCGTCGAGCTCGCCGACCACCACGTGGTGGTCCGAGTTGTCGATCGCCGCTGACAGCGAGGCTTCGACCGGTGCCGGGCGGGCCTCACGTCGAGCCCAGATCGCTCCGCCGCGGCTGGGTGTCAGCTCGGCGATGGCAGCCGTTGCCAGCTCGGCGATACGCTCGAGATCGCCGGGGGTTGCGGGGCGGGCCGTCTCCTCCACCGCTCAGCTGGCTTGGAGCTGGGCGATGCGGCTGAGGATGGTCATGCGCGAGCGGTGAGCCTGCTCGTAGGCCTGGACCCGGTCGAGCTCCTCGTCGGCAAGGTCGTCGAGGCGAGGCACGACCTGCGATGCCGACAGGTTGTCGTAGTCGGGGATCGGCAGCTCGTCGGTCGCAGGGGCGTTGCCGTCGACGACTCGCAGGCCGGGCGAAGGCGTGGTCTCGGGCGACCGAGATGCATCGGTCGGCGGGGAGGGCGATGTGGAGGCGGTCGAGGACTCGTCGGGGGCGTCGGTTCCGGCCAGGGGCGCGCCCGCGGCTCGAGCCACGGCCGCCAGCACCTCCTCCATCCGCTCGGCGGCGACCGATCGCAGCTGTTCGGCCTCCTGGCGACCGCGTGCGATGGCCATGGTGCCCACCGCCCGTGCGTTGTCGAGGTCACCGCGTCCCCGTTCGGCCAGCTCGCTGACGACCTTGGGTCCGTGGAAGAACGCGCCGATCGGCGCGTAGACGACCACGTCGAGCAACGAGTCGAGCGGGGTACGTCGGGAGGGGCTCATGGGATCAAACGCAGTCCTTGCACAACATGGCGTCAGGATCGGCGAGCTGGGAGGGGTGCTTCACCAGGAAACAAGACTGGCACAAGAACTCGCCCGGGCGCCGGGGTTGGATCCGGTTGCCGGGTTCGGCGTTGGATTCGGGCTCGGGGGTCTCGTCCTCGTCCTCGTCCTCGTCGTCGGTGGCAGCGATGCGATCCTTCAAGATGGCGTCGAGATCGGCCTCGACATCGTCGGGATCGACATCCTCCTCCTCCTCGTCGTCCTCCTCGTCGTCCTTGCGCGGGCGACGACGGGCGGCGGCATCGACGTCCTCGTCCTCGTCGTCGTCCTCGTCGTCGCTCGCGGTGTCGTCGGCGATGGGAAGCGCCTCGTCGAGCTCGCCGTCGAGGTCGTCGTCGAGATCCTCGACCTCGGGATCGTCGGGCCCTGCCTCGTCCTCGAGGTCCTCGTCGGGCAGTTCGTCGTCAGCCATGTCGTCCTTGGTGCTGGTTCAGGCGTGAGGTGGATGCAAGGTCATGCTGGTTGCGGCCGGATCATAGGCACACCGCACCGGGGCGCAGCGAACGGGCAGCGGGCTGCCCGTGTTGCCGGCCTGGCATCGTACCGGGTCGGGTCAGCCACGCCGCTTCGGTGTCAGGATCCCATCCGGCGTTGTTCGGCCCGTCGCTCGGCGTCGAGGCGCTCGAGGTCGGCTTCGCTGGAGTGGTCCACGAAGCTCATCATGGCGGCGATGGCACGGTGACCGGCGGTGTCGGCGATGTGGTGGTGCATCTGTTGGGCCACCGACCGATACGCGGGATGCCCCTGAGGGGTGGTGCGCAGCTCGAGCATGTGCATGGCTTCCCGGGCGTTGAGCTGGATCGAGAACCGCACCCGGTAGGCAAGGGCCACCGCGTAGGCAGCCCGATCCGGAAACGGCCCGACCATGGCGTCGTGCAGCGCGGCGGAGCGCTCCATGGCCTCGTCGAACTCGTCGCCCACGCCGGCGGCGTCGAGCTCGGGAGGTCGGGTGTAGCCGTGGGCGGGGTTGAGCTGTTGCCACTCGATGGTGAGCATGCGGTGTCGCTGGAGATCGCGGAACGCGCCGTAGTCGGCCACGATGTCGAAGCGGTACATCGGTCGTTCGAGGGCCCGGCCGGGCTTGTGTCGTCGGTTGGCCCGCTCGCCGGCGTAGGTCGACAGGACCTGGGACCGCTCGGCGTCGGTCATGTCGGCCACCAGGCGCTCGATCTCGGTCTCGGAGATGGAGAGATAGGGATAGAGCGCAGCCGTGACCAGCTTGATCTCGGCATCGGGGTCGTAGTCGACGAGGGTCACCTGGGGCTCGCCGACGTTCGAGCTGGGCGGGGTCTGATCACCGACCCCGCTGAGGCGCTCGGCGAACCCCGATGCCAACCGCTCCATGTCCTGACGGGTGCCGGACAGGTAGTCGCTCCAGACCTCTCCCCTGCCGGGGAGGTCGACGCGCTTGAGGAACGAGGGGATGACCTTGCGCAGCTCGTAGAGCATGAGATCGGCGTAGGCGCGGGCCTCGGGCAGCGGGTGGGCCCTCATCCGCAACAGCAGCTGCTCATAGCCCTGGCCCGTGCCGTAGATGCCGACGTTGGACAGCGAGGCGGCGGGCAGGATCCCGCGGAGGGTGTCGAAGGCCTTGGCCCTGATCGCCTGCCGGTAGACCAGATCGGAGTCGCTCGGATCCTTGGGGTGGACACTGCGATACCACTCCTGCATCCGCGGCACCAGCGAGGCGTAGGTGTCGAACAGGCGATCCATGTCGCCGACGTAGCGGGTGCCGAGCGCAGAGCTCAACACCTCGGGATCGCGGTGGTAGCGATAGCGCCCGCCGAGCCGGGAGTCATAGGAGATGTAGCGGGTCGACTGTTCGAGGTAGGCCATGAGCCGGCCCCACTCGAGCACCTTGGTGAGGAGGTTGGACGCCTGTTCGCAGGCCAGGTGGACCCCGCCCAGCTGGGCCACCGAGTCGTCGCCGTACTCGAAGAACACCCGGTCGTAGAGCTCTTCGGCCCGGCGGAGTCCGACGGTGGCGTCGATGGTCTGGTCGCCCGCGATGTCGAGCTCGCCGACGAACTCGTCGAGGAACAGACGGCGCAGGCTCTTGGCCGAGCGCGAGTACCGGGCGAACAGCGCGCCCTTGACGACCTCGGGCAGGTTGACCAGTGCGAACACGGGCCCATCGAGGTTGGTGAAGTAGCGCCGGAGGATCTCGGATTCCTCGCCGGAGAACTCCTCGGCCACGTAGACGGTCACGGCGCCCGACAATAGGCCCTGGGGAGGGCGACACCGGTGACCACCGGTAGTGACCGGCGTCGGAACCGAGCCACACCAGCCGCGTCAGGGAGGACGGCAGCGGTCGCGGTCAGAGCACGGGCGGGTGGTCACCCTGGGTGGCCGAGCGCCACTCGTCGCGAACCGCCTCCAGGAGCTCGGGTCGGGTCCACAGGTCGATGACGGTGCTGGCCATGATGGTCGCCCCGTCGACCACGGCCGCGTCACCCGCCGCGCCCCGGGCGTGCTCGGCGAATTCGGTGGTGTGGATCGACACACCGGTCGGGGCGACCGCCAGCATCGGATGGATCGACGGGGTGAGATAGCTCACGTTTCCCATGTCGGTGCTTCCGACGACCTCACAGGTCTCGGTGGGGACGCGGAGCTGGCGGCCACGGTCCGTTGCGTTGGCGCCGAACGCGTCGAGCAGTGCCTCGTTGGCGATCAGGTCGGCATAGGGCGGGTCGTTCCAGCGGTGCGACATCGAGCATCCGGCGGCGTGGGCACCCGCCTCGAGACAGGCCAGCACCCGGGCCTTGAGCGGCTCGAGCGAGGTGAGGGTGCGAGACCGCACGTACCACAGGGTGCTGGCATGGCTGGGCACCACGTTGGGCTTGGCACCTCCGTCGGTGAACACGCCATGGACCCGTTCGCACGATTCGATGTGCTGGCGCAACGTGGCGACGTTCACATAGCCCAGCACCGCCGCGTCGAGGGCGTTGCGGCCGAGATGGGGAGCCGAGGCGGCATGCGACGCCTCACCGTGGTAGTCGGCGTGCACCTGGTGGATCGACAACGTGGTCATCGTGGTGAGGTCGCGGTCGGCGGGGTGGATCATCATCGCCGCGTCGACGTCGTCGAAGGCACCGTTGCGCGCCATGAAGACCTTGCCCCCACCGCCTTCTTCGGCGGGGGTGCCCAGCAACAGGACCCGTCCCCCGAGCTCTTCGGCCACCCGGGCGGCGGCGATCCCTGCTCCCAGCCCTGCCGCGGCGATGATGTTGTGCCCGCAGGCGTGGCCGATCTCGGGAAGGGCGTCGTACTCGCAGATGATGGCGATGAGGGGGCCGGTCGTTCCGGCTCGTGCGGCGAAGCCGGTGTCGACGCCGAACGCGTGCGGTTCCACCTCGAGACCGGCCTCCGCGATCACCCGGCACAACAGGTCGTGGGCCCGCCGCTCCTCGAAGTTCAGCTCCGGGTGGTCGTAGATGGAGTGCGACACCCACAGCAGCGTGGGGGCCAGCTGCTCGATCTCGTGTCGGACACGTTCCTTGCCCGCAACGGCATCCATGGCGTCACCATAGGGCTGTCGCGATGGTCACACCACGCAGCGCAGCGCGTCGGGCTCGACCCGGATGCTCAGGTGGCGGGCTCGACCCCATCGACCACCGTCGAGGTAGACCTCGGTGGGGCGTTGGAAGCTGACTTGGAGGGCCCTGACCTGACGGGTGGCGATCCGGGGATGGGGCAGGTGCTCACCGCGTGGGAGCCGCGCCCTGGCCTTGAGACGATCATCGATGCCGAGCGAGCCGTCGAGCACATCGAGGCGCCCGTCGTTGGGGTGGGCCCGTGGCGCCATCTTCCACGACCCGAGGTACTCGGCGTTCATCGCGACGACGAACCGGCCCGCCCACCAACGCTGCCGGGCCACCAGGTGGGCGACGAACCAGTGCAGGGTGCCGTCGATGAGCACCGAACCGAGATCGACCTCAAGCTCGTGGGCCTGGTCGGACCGCAGCCGCTGTTCGTCACCGGTGGCACCCACCGACCGGGCGAGGTCGCCGGCGACCAGACCGAGCACCGGCACCGGTCGATGCGCACGGCGGGCGTCGGTGACGATGTCTCGCGCTTGGGCGTCGCTGGTGATGATGACGCCGTCGTCGGGAAGCGTCGCCGGTCTCCCCCAGTCACGGCCCTTGCGGATCGTCACGACCCCACCTCGCCATCGCCGGTGCTCGCGCCGGAGGTACCGGTCTCGGGTGCGGTGACCGCCGACGAGCTGGCGATGACCCCACGGAACAGCGCGTCCGCGGCCTGCCTGGCTGCGCTGGCGGTGTCGGGGTCGGGCGCGATGTGGCCGATCTGACGGAGCAGGTCGATGAGTGTCTTGATGTTGCGTACGAAGTCCCCACCGGTGATCAGCTCGTCGTCGAGGACGTCGCCGAGTCGGCCACCGGATGCCCAGCCGTGGGCCAGCGCCGAGAACCCCGGGTCGGGAGGACGGGTGAGCGAGATGCCGGCTGCGGTCTCGTCACGGTTGAGGCGCCGGGCCACGCGTGCGATGTCGCCGACGCGCTGGCGCATCGGCCCGGGCGGGAAGTAGGGGTCGGGAGGTGGGTGGCTGCTGCGGTGCTCGTAGGTGAACGACGCGACGACCCCGGCCAGGGTCGGCGGGTCGAGACCATCGAGCAGGCCCCGGTGGAGGCACTCGGCGACGAGGAGGTCGCACTCGTGGTAGACCCGCGCCAGCAGTTCTCCAGAGGCGGTGAGGTTCCAGCGGTCGAGATGGCCCCACGCCTCGAGCACGCCCAACAGCGACTCGAACTGCGATGACAGCGAGGTGGCATGGTGCTCGAGCCGGCGATCGATGCTGGCGGCTTCGCGGTCGATCCGGTCGATCCGACGCAGCGCCCGCAGATGCCGGTCGAGCTCGGGACAGCGGGCGACGGGGTGGTCTCGCACGGCGGCACGCTCGGGCCTCTCACCTGCGGGTCGGGTCCCCTCGCCCCCGTTCGACGGTGAGCGGTCGGGTCCGCCGATGTCGGCGCGACGAAGCCGCCGGCGCACCTCGTTCACGAACGGTCGCTTCGTGGGGGTGAACGGTTCGGGCAGGTCGACGCGTCCGACGACCTCGGGAACGGTCGCGAAGTCGCGGGGGCCGAGGGTGAGCAGGTGGCGGGGTTGTCCCACCGCTTTGACCCTCACCCCTCCCCCACGACGCTCGGCCACGCTCAGCACGGCGATGGCGCCGCCACCGGTCCCGCGCGGGGCCATGAGCACGTCGCCGGGTCGGAGCCCGGCCAAGGCGGCCGCCACCTCGGGTTCGGGTGCACGCGCCGGCCGTCGCGCCTGCCTGGCCTGCTGCTGGATGGTGCGGAAGTCGCGGACGTCGCCCAGTTCGCACTGCGCCTCGGCTTCGGCGTGCTCACGGGAGCGGGCCCGGTCGTCGAGTCGGCGTCCCAGCGCCACCACCGACCGGTCGGTGCGGAACTGGGCGAAGGAGCGGCCGATGAGCTCGACCGCTTCATCGGGGTCATAGCGGCGGACCAGGTTGGCCGCCATGTTGTAGGTGGGACGGAACGCCGAGGACAGCTCGAAGCTGCGGCTCGAGGCGAGGCGGGCGACCTCGTCGAAGGTGACGAACGGCGACCACAGGACCACGGCATGGCCGACGTCGTCGATCCCCCGGCGCCCGGCACGACCGGTGAGCTGGGTGTACTCGCCCGGGGTGAGCGACTCGTGGCGCTCACCGCTGTACTTGGAGAGCTTCTCGATCACGACCGAGCGGGCGGGCATGTTGATGCCGAGGGCCAGGGTCTCGGTGGCGAACACGGCCTTGACCAGGCTCTCGGTGAACAGCGTCTCGACCGCTTCCTTGAACGGCGGCACCATCCCGGCATGATGGGCGGCGAGTCCGGCTTCGAGCCCGGCCAACCACCGGTCGTAGCCGAGCACCTCGAGATCGTCGTCGCTCATCCCGCTCACCCGCGCCTCGACCACCTCGCGGATGCGTCGGCGCTCGGGGCGGGTGGTGAGCCGGAGCCCCGCGTCGAGACACGCTCGCACCGCCGCGTCGCAGCCCGCCCGGCTGAAGATGAAGGTGATCGCGGGCAGCAGCTTGCGCTCGGCGAGAAGTTCGATCACCTCGACGCGCCGCGGTGTGTACCAGCGGCGGCCTCCTCCCGGTCCTCGCCTGCCGCGCTCGAGGGCGACGTCGAAGCGCGAGCCGTCGGGGTTGGGGCGGCCCTCGGGGAGGGTGTCGATGAAGTGCAGGCGCGCGTGGTGGTGATCGCCGACGAGGTAGTGGTTGATCAGCTCGACCGGTCGCGAAGACTCGGTGACGACGTTGGTGGGGCCCCGCACCGTGCTGATCCACTCCGCCACCTCCTCGGCGTTGGACACCGTTGCCGACAGGCACACCAGGCCGACCTCGGGTGCGGCGTGGATGATCACCTCTTCCCAGACCGGGCCCCGGTAGCGATCCTGGAGGTAGTGGACCTCGTCGAGCACCACCCACCTGAGCTCGACGAGCGCGTCCGAGCGGGCATAGATCATGTTGCGAAGGACCTCGGTGGTCATGACGACCACCGAGGCCGACGGGTTGATGACGTTGTCGCCGGTGAGCAGACCGACCAGCTCGCTGCCGTGCTGTCTCACCAGATCGCGGTACTTCTGGTTGGACAGCGCCTTGATGGGGGTGGTGTAGAAGATCCGCCCCCCGTCGGCGAGTGTGCGGTGGACGGCGTACTCGGCCACCACCGTCTTTCCCGATCCGGTCGGTGCGGCCACCAGCACCGACCGTCCCTGGTCGATGGTGTCGATCGCTTCGATCTGGAAGCGGTCGAGCTCGAACCCGCAGGCCTCGACGAAGCGGTCGCGAGCTCCTGGGGTGCTCACCGGCGCAGGAAGCGCCCGATGAGGATCGACGCCTCGTAGAACAGATACATCGGGACCGAGAGCACGAACAGCGAGAACGGGTCACCGCTGGGGGTGATGATGGCGACGGCGAGCATGATGCCCACCAGCGAGTACCGCCGGAGCCCACCGAGCTGCTCGGGGGTGACGATGCCGGCGAGCTGGAGGAAGATCAACACGATCGGAAACTCGAAGCCGACCCCGAACGCGACCATCATCTTCACGAGGAACGCCAGGTACTCCGATCCACGAAAGAACGGCTCGAACCAATCGCCGCCGATCGCGGTCAGGAAGTTGAGCGCACGGGGAACGGTGAGGAACGCGAGCCCTGCCCCCATGACGAACAGCGCCGCGGCGGAGCCGACGAAGGGCAGCGCGTACCGCCGCTCGTTGGGGTGCAGGCCGGGGGTGACGAACTTCCAGAGCTGGAGCAACAGCACCGGCATCGCCAGCGCGATGCCACCGTAGAAGGCGACGGTCAGCCGGACCGTGAACGCCTCGAGCGGATCGGTCTGGAGGAACTCGCACTCGTCGGTGGGCCGAAGCTCGCAGTAGGGGGCGCTCAACACGTCGAGGATCGCGGGAAACTGCCAGAAGCAGATCACGGCCCCGGCGAACACGGCGAGGGCCGAGACGAGGATGCGCCGACGCAACTCGGCGATGTGCTCACGCAGGGGCATGTGCCCCTCGGGATCGACCTCGTTCCGGGGTCCCCGCCGGTTGAGCAGCGTCACGCCGACTCGCCGGTCGGGCTGTTCGGGTCGACCAGCTCGCTCGAATCGGACTCTTCGGTCGGGCTGTTCGGGTCGACCAGTTCGTTCCGAGCAGACTCGCCGGGCCGAGGCCCTTCGTCATCGGCCGTCTCGGCCGTCTCGGCCGTCTGGGCCGGCAACTCAGGGCCGGCGGGGGTGGGATGCCGTGCGCTCTGGGGGTGCGGGGTCGGGCGGTCCGAGTCGTACATGGCGGTGCGCATCTCGGCCTCGAAGCCGGCCGAGACCTTGCGGAGCTCGGCGAAGACCTGGCCCGCCTTTCGGGCCACCTGGGGGAGGCGGTCGGGACCGAGCACGATCAGGGCCACGAGCAGGATCACCATCACCTCGGCGCCGCTGATCCCGAACATGGGGTCAGTCTACCGAGCCTTGGTGTGCCCCCGAGCGCGGTGAGCGCCGAGAAGATGCAGGTCGTGGCGCAGCCGCCGGGCCTCGGTGCCCAGCACGGCGAGGCGTGCGATCTCGCCGGTGAGGTCGCGCACTGCATCGGCGACAAGCCGCACCGATGCCACGAGCGCGGCCAGTCCGATGGCGACCACCACCATCGCGACCGCCAGCCAGGTGCTCATGTTCGCGACCCTACCTCTGGTCGCGGCGCCGGTCGCGGCGCGATGGCGGCTCGTTCAGCGGGGCCGGGGATCCTCGATGGCGTCGAGCGCGGCCCGCAGCGCCGCCTCGTCCTCCACCAGACGCCCGAAGGCGACCAGCTCGTCGTGGGTGATCGGCTGACCGGGCTGGAGCTCTCGTTCGACCAGCTCTGCCGGGCGTCGCCAGGTGGTGTGGGTGACCCCCGCAGCGATCAGCAGGTCCATGGTGGGACGTTCGGCCTGGCGAACCACCGTCGACCGGCAGTGCGGGCAGCTGAAGGTGTAGGTGCCGGTCCCACCGTCCTCGGGCGCGTGCACGGTGACCTGGGTCGCGGTGAACTCGACATCACCGCAGGAATCACAGCTCGCTCGAATCGTTGCCATTCACCCTCCATCGATGCTCCCCTCTCCATCGACACCGCCGCTGGTGGTCTTGAGCCCCAACGCCTCATCGGGGCCAGGATCGGATGGCGCGAGGCGCTGCGAACGGGCGAGGATGGCGATGTGCCGCAACGACTTCCCTCGCTGTTGTTCCCGCCCGTCGGCTTCGCCCACCGGGGGGCCAGGGCCCATGCGCCGGAGAACACGCTCGAGGCCTTCGAGCTGGCGCTGCGCCTCGGGGCGACCGGTCTGGAGAGCGACGTGTGGCTCACCGCCGACGGTGAGGCGGTCCTGGATCACGACGGGGTGGTCGGCTCGCTGCTACGGGGCCGGCGGCGGAAGCCGATCGGCTCGATCGAACGCAGCATCCTCCCCCACCACATCCCCACCCTCGCCGAGCTCTACGAGCACTGCGGCACCGATTTTCAGCTCTCGCTGGACGTCAAGGATCCCGAGGCGGTCCACGAGGTGATCGGCGCGGCTCGCGACGCTGGGTCGCGGGCGGCGACCCGCCTGTGGCTGTGCCATCCCGACCTGGAGGTGGTGTCGAGCTGGCGCGACGCCGATGCGGACGTCCGCTTGGTCAACTCTGCCCGTCTGGCCGACATCAAAGAAGGCCCGGAGCGGCGTGCGGCCACCCTCGCCGAGCGCGACATCGACGCGGTGAACATGCACCACACGGACTGGACCGGGGGCCTGGTGACCATGTTCCATCGCTTCGGCCGCTTCGCGCTCGGTTGGGACGCCCAGTTCGAACGGATGGTGGGCGAGCTGGTCGAGATGGGGATCGACGGGGTGTTCAGCGACCATGTCGACCGCATGATGGACACGATCCACGAGCGCACCTCGTTCTGAGCGTCGCCCGCTCGGGTGACAACCTGCTCAGAGGGTCGCGAGTCGCGACAACGGCCACACCAACGCGAAGGCGCGGCCGACGATCAGGTCCTGGTCGATGGGACCGAAGAACCGGCTGTCGAACGACATCGCGGGGCCGCGGTTGTCTCCCATCACGAACACGTGGTCGTCGGGCACCTCGACCGGTCCGAAGTCCTCGGTCGCCTGACCCGCGGGGAGGTAGGGCTCGGCCACCTCCTCCCCATCGATCAGGACGACACCGTCTCGGGCCTGGATGGTCTCACCCTCGGTGGCCATGACCCGTTTGATGAGATCGTCGACCCCGTCGAGGTCGGTGTCGGGTGGCCGGTTGAAGACGATCACGTCTCCCCTGCTCGGGATCCCGCTTCGGTAGCTCTGCTTGTTCACCAGCACCCGGTCGCGGTTGGCCAGGGTCGGCTCCATCGAGGCCGATGGGATGACGAAGGCTTGGACGAGAAACGTCTGGATGAGCCACGCGACCAGCAGGGCCCCGGCAATGGCGACCACCCACTCGATCAGGTTGCGCCGCCGTCGACGACGACGACGAGTAGCGGGGCGGCCCGCGCCGGCGGCACCGTCACCGTGGCCATGGTGCTCGGCCTCGATCTCCTCCCAGGTGGGTCCGCGACCCGATGGTTGGCCAGATGAGGTGGTCATGATATGGCCAACGCTAACCGCCACGCGGGGAGGCCGACGGCAACGCCGGCGCTCAGAGGAATCCCAGCCGGCCCAGCGGCCACACCAGCACGAACGCCCGTCCGACGATCAGGTCCTGGTCGATCGGCCCGAAGACGCGGCTGTCACGCGAGTTGCCCCGGTTGTCTCCCATGACGAAGACGTGGTCGGCGGGGACGGTGATGGGACCGAAGGCCTGGGTGAAGGTCTCTGAATTCAGGTAGGGCTCGTTCAAGCCCTGCCCGTCGATGTAGATCGAGCCGTCCCTCGCCTCGACGGTCTCCCCCGGGAGCCCGATCACCCGCTTGATCAGCTCTTCGATGTCGGTGACCGGCTCGTTCGGTGGTCGGTCGAACACGACGAGATCTCCCCGGTTGACGTCGTGCAAGCGGTAGCTGAGCTTGTTGACGACGACCCGGTCGCGGTTGACCAGCGTCGGCTCCATCGATTCGGAGGGGATGTAGAACGCCTGGAACAGGAAGGTCTTGATGAGCAGGGCGACGATCAGCGCACCGACGATGACCACGATCCACTCGAGGACGGTGCGGATCCGCTGGCGGTTCCGCGGACCGATCGAGCCGGTCGTGGGGTCCACATCATGCTTGACGTGGTGCTGGTCTTCGATGTTCTCGACGTCGGGCGTGGTCACGATGGGTCGAGGCTACCCGGAGTCCCTGTGCATCAGCCTTCGCCGTAGCGGGCGAGCACGCGCCGGGCGGCATCCTGGCCGGCACCGACGAGATCGTCGGGACCATCCACCACGCGTGTTGCCGGGCCGAGCGTGAGCAGCAGTCGTTCGAGCCATGGGCGCCCGCTGACCGCCAGCGTTGCCCGCACCGTTTCCCCGGTGGTCTCGTGAGCCTCGTCGTAGGGGTACTGGTCGAGGATCCACTGGGCAGCGGGGTCGAGATCGAGCACGACCCGGGGTTCGGTGGTGCCCGGTTGGTAGCGGTCCCACTCCACATCCTCTGGCGGTGGGTCGATCGTGTCATCGAGGACGGTGAGCGAGGCGATGCGGTCGACCCGGAAGACCCGCACCCCGGCGGAGCGATGGCACCACCCGATCAGGTACCAGTTCCCGCGGTCGGCCACGACCTGGTAGGGGTCGACGGTGCGAACCGAGCGCTGGTCACGGCTGTAGGTGTAGTAGTCGATCTCGACCCGCCGCCCTTCGGTGGCAGCTCCCAGGAGATCGTCGAGAAGCTGTTCGTGGGCCTCGCCGAGCTCGACGTGCACCTGATCGGGGTCGACGCCGAGCGCGGTGGCCAGCTTGGCCAGCCCCCGCTGGAGCGGATCGTCGGAATCGGCGCCGGGAACGTCGCGGATGCTGCGTCCTGCCGCGATCAGGGTGAGCGCCTGTTCGCTGGTGAGCCGCAGGGGCCGGTCGAAGGGCTCGCTGAGGCGGACGGTGATCTGATCGTCGTCGAAGTCGACGTCGATCAGGGTGTCGGGCGTGTAGGGCGGCACCCCGACGAAGGGCAGGACCGCGAGCTCAGCGATCAGGGTCGACCGGTCGATCCCGAACCGCGAGCACACCTCGTCGATGGCCACCGGTGAGTGCGTGCTCACCCAGGGGACGAGCGCGAGCAGGCGCCGCACACGTTCGCTGGCGGTGCTGCGCGTCACCGTCGAGCGCTCCCGGGTGCCGCCGCGCCGGCGCAGGCCTGAAGCCACTCGATGACATCGGCTCGCAGCTCGGGGGGTTCGAGGACCTCCGCATGATCGAGGTACGACATCACGAGCGAACGAAACGCCGCCCGGTTGGTGACGGTCATCGCGACCACGACGGACCCGTCCTGGCGGTGCTCGATCACGTGCTCCGGGTCGAACTGGGCCATGGCGACCGGGGCGTGGCTGGGGTCGATGAGCAGTCTCGCCACACGGGGCGGCTCGTCTCCCAACTCCCACCGGTCCGGCAGGATCTCGGTGCTCCCCCGCTCGTCCTCGGGGATCTCGAAGGTCGTCGCGGGATCGATCTCGATCCCGCCCACGATCCGGTCGACCCGAAAGACTCGGATGGCGTCGCGGCCCTCGTCGTGACCGCGCACATACCAACGGCCGAACTGGAACCCCAACCGGTACGGGTGCACGACACGATGCTGGTCGTGGTAGGTGAACCGCACGGGTGACCGGTTCGACACGGCATCGAAGATCGGGCCGAGGTTGGGGTCCGACGGCAACGACGCGGTCACCGCCGGCGAGCGATCGGTCGAGCCCCCGAGCTTCCAGAGCGCCTCGACGCCGGCGGGATCGTCGGCCCTGATCGTGGCGGCGGCGAGCTGAAGGGCGACCACCTCGTCGGGGTCGAGACCAGGGTCGGGCAGGTAGTAGCGGGAGCGAGCGATTCGGTAACCCTCGGCCGGTGGATCGGCTCCCGGGACCGGCACCAGCTCGATGGGGATGCCGAGATCGCGCAGGTCGTCCTTGTCCCGCTCGAAGGCCCGACGGAACGCGGTGTCGCTGCCGGGATAGCCGGGCACCTTCTCGCGCACCTCGGCGGCGGTCAGGGGCCGTTCGGTGTGGAGCAGCACCGCGGTGAGGTTGAGCAGGCGCTCGAGCTTCTGCACGAAGGCGAGCCTAGCGATGCTGTCGGCCGGGGCGGAGCACGGTCAGTCCGGGTGGCAGCGCCGAGCGGCGACGAGCCCCGCAGCGGCGGCGGCGCTGAAGAAGAGCGGGTCGTCGGCGGGGCCGCGACCCATGGTGGTGATCGAGAGCTGGAACCGGCCGAGCATCGCCTCGACATCGGGGACCGCGACCGGAACGACGACGTGTGGTTCGTAGTCCTCGACGGGAGGTGGAGCGGGCCATGGCAGCTGCACCGGGCCACTGACCAGGTCGAGCACGGTGGCGGTGTGGTGGCTGAGGCCCCGGTGCCGGTGCCGCTCGTCGCCGTCGGACATGCGGGGAGCGATCAACCCTGCTCCCCCGAGGGCGCGGACCTGGTCGAGGATGGCGGCGGCCTCGATGGCGGTGGTACCGAGGGTGCTGCCCGTACCGACCACCCCCGGTCCCATGCCGACGATGATCACCTCGGCGCCGAGATGGTGCTTGGCGAGCGTGAGCGCCGACGGGACCGTGACCGCCTCCAGGTCGCCACCGAAAGCGTGACCAGCGGTGATCGTGTGGTGCACGAGGCCGCGGGCGACGAGGTCGGCCACCAGATCGCTGAGCGCCAGCGGCAACGCCGCCCCGTCGGTCATCACGTAGGCCACCCGGGTCTCGGGCCGCTCGTCGCCGACCGCCGCGGCGACGACCCCGACCTGGCTGTGCAGGGAGCAGACGACGACCTGTGCCCCGTCGAGGCGGGTCGGCAGGGAGTCGCCGAGCTCCTCCTCGGCCGCGCCGGTGTCGGCCTGCAGGCTGGTGTAGCGCAGCTTCATGATGTGCCCGGGACCAGGTTCGGACCACTGCTCGCGCTCGAGGTTCCAGTGCACCACGTGCCAGCCACCGGTGCCGAGCCCGAGGTCGACCGCGGTCGTGTTGAGCACCACCCTGTCCCCGACCGCGACATCGCCGGTGAGCTGGGTGAGCACGTAGGCCCGCTCGGGGTCGTCGTCTCCCATCGTCACGGTGACCCGTTGCAGGCCCCGACGCTCGGCAAGGATCTCGACCACCCGCCCGGTGCGATAGGACGGCATCAGCTCACAGCGACGCGATGAGCTTCTCGACCCGCTCGTCGTGGGCCTTGAACGGGTCCTTGCACAGCACCGTGCGCTGGGCCTGGTCGTTGAGCTTCAGGTGGACCCAGTCGACGGTGTAGTCGCGCTTGCGCTCCTTGGCGCGACGGATGAACTCTCCCCGCAGGCGGGCCCTGGTGGTCTCGGGTGGATGCTCGACGGCGTGGTTGATCTCGGCGTCGGTGCAGGTGCGTTCGACCAGCCCGCGATCCTGCATCTTGTAGAACAGCCCCCGGCGGCGGTCGACGTCGTGGTACTGCAGATCGACCAGCGCGACCTGCGGATGGTTGAGCGGGAGGTCGTGGCGGGCTTGGTAGGCCTCGACGAGCTTGTGCTTGATGACCCAGTCGCACTCGCGATCGAGGCTGAACGGGTCGTGGGCCAGCCCGGTGAGGCAGTGCTCCCACATCTCGAGGGTCATCTTCTCCTCGGGCGACACGCCCCGCTTCTCTGCATAGCGCATCGCCCGTTCGAGGTACTCGCTCTGGATCTCGAGCGCGCTGGCCTCGCGTCCGTTGGCCAGACGCACCTTGCGGGTGCAGGTGAGGTCGTGGCTGATCTCGCGGATGGCCCGGATGGGGTTCTCGAGGGTCATGTCGCGCAACACGACTCCCGGGTCTTCGAGCATCCGCAGCAGCAACGATGCCGCCCCCACCTTGAGGAACGTGGCGTACTCGCTCATGTTGGAGTCGCCCACGATCACGTGGAGCCGACGGTAGATCTCGGCGTCGGCGTGGGGCTCGTCGCGGGTGTTGATGATCGGTCGGGAGCGGGTGGTGGCCGACGAGACCCCCTCCCAGATGTGCTCGGCCCGCTGGCTGATGCAGTAGGTGGCGCCCCGTGCCGTCTGCAGCACCTTGCCGGCACCGGCGTAGATCTGGCGGCTCACCAGGAACGGGATGAGCACCTCGGCGTAGTAGTTGAACTCGTCGCGCCGGGTGGTGAGGTAGTTCTCGTGGCAGCCGTAGGAGTTGCCGGCGGAGTCGGTGTTGTTCTTGAACAGGTAGATGTCGCCCCGGATGCCCTCTTCACGCAGACGCTGCTCGGCCTGGCCGAGCAGCTGCTCGAGGACCCGCTCACCGGCCTTGTCGTGGACGACCAGCTCGTGGACCGAGTCGCACTCGGGTGTGGCGTATTCGGGGTGTGACCCCACATCGAGATAGAGCCGTGCCCCGTTGGGCAGGAAGACGTTGGAGCTGCGGCCCCACGACACGACGCGGCGGAACAGGTAGCGGGCCACCTCGTCGGGGCTGAGGCGACGCTGACCCCGGAGCGTGCAGGTCACGCCGTACTCGTTCTCGAGACCGAAGATGCGTCGCTCCATGAGCGTCAAGCTATCCCGGGGATTCGCCGTCGGCGTGGTCACCCTCGTGGGACGGCTGATCGGGCTGCTCGGGAGAGGACGCCTCGGGGACCAGCGACGCGAGCTCGTCGCCTTCGACTCGCCGGAAGGCCCGGTGCTCGGCCCGGCGGTCGAGGAGGGCCACCTCGAGCTCGTCCGCACCGAGCACGCGGTCGGGGCCCGACAGGGCCCGGCGAGCGACGTCGAGCGCCTCGCCGAGGTCGAACCCGGCGTGCCAAGCACCCTCGAGGCGGGTCAGGATCGTCTCGGCCTCACCGCCGAGAACGGTCACACTGGACTCGTCGACCACGGTGCCGTCGTAGAGGATGCGGTACATGAGGTCGGCATCGGGGTCGGTGCCCACCTCGGCCACGAGGATCTCGACCTCCATGGGCTTCATCTCGTGGGTGAAGACCTGGCCGAGGATCTGGGCGTACTGGTTGGCGAGGCTGCGGGCGTCGACGTCCTCGCGGCTGTAGGCGTAGCCCTTGAGATCGGCGTGGCGGACCCCCGCGATGCGCAGCTGGTCGAACTCGTTGTACTTGCCGACCCCGGCGAAGGCGATGCGGTCGTGGATCTCGCTGATCTTGCGCAGGCGCTGGGGATTCTCGGCACAGATCAAGATCCCGGGCTCGCACACCAGCGCGACCAGGCTCCGTCCCCTGGCGATGCCCTTGCGCGCGTAGTCGGCCCGGTCCTTCATCACCTGTTCGGGCGCGACGTAGAACGGCATGCTCATGGTGCGACCACCTGCCGCTGGAGCGTCTGTGGAGTCGGGTTCATGAGGAGCCTCCTTCGGTTCCGCCCTCGGCTCCGGGCAAGGTGAGGTCGGCGATGAGCGACCGGAAGCGGTCGGACACCTCGTCGTTGCCCACTCGACCGAACCCGTCGTCGGTGATGGTGGCCACGGTGGGGAAGATGCCCCGCACCAGATCGGGGCCACCGGTCGCCGAGTCCTCGTCGGCGGCCTGGAACAGCGCCGAGATGGCGAGGTCGATGGCGTCCTCCCGCGACAATCCGTCGCGCCAACCGAGCTTGATCACCGTGCTGGCGTGCAGCGATCCCGATCCGGTGGTGGCGTGGTTCTGCTCCTCGTAGCGACCGCCGGTGACGTCGTACTGGAACAGTCGGCCGGTGGCGCGCCTCACGTCGTAGCCGGCGAACAGCGGGATCACCGCCAGACCCTGCATCGCAGCCGGTAGGTGGTTGCGGACCATCTGGGCGAGCTGGTTGGCCTTGCCCTCGAGGCTGAGGGCGTTGCCCTCGACCTTCTCGTAGTGCTCGAGCTGCAGCTGGAAGAGCTTGACCATCTCGACCGCGGGTCCGGCTGCGCCCGCGATGGCGACGCCCGAGTGACGATCGGCGGGGAACACCTTCTCGATGGTGCGGTGCGAGATCAGGTTGCCGGCGGTGGCCCGCCGGTCGCCGGCCATGACCGCGCCGTCGCCGTAGCGGATGGCGACCACCGTGGTGCCGTGGGTGATCGACATCGACGGGTCGAGCGAGCTGGTGAGCGGCGGCGGGACGTGGCCGGTCTGTTGGAGCAGCCCGGTGAAGCTCGGGCCAGGGTCGTGTCCGGGATCGAAGCGCGGAAGGTTCACGCCCGGCAGGCTACCGGCTACTGGCCGCCCTTCTGGATGTAGGACTTCACGAAGTCCTCGGCGTTGGACTCGAGCACCTCGTCGATCTCGTCGAGCAGGTCGTCGAGCTCGGCCTTGATCTTCTCCCCGGACTCCGACGTGGCCGGCGCGTCCTCGACCTCTTGCTCCTCGCGGGCCGGAGCCGGTTTACGGATGTGTTCGCGTTCTGCCATGTCGCACCTTCACATTCCCAGTTGCTCCAGCAGTTCAGCCGGAGTCGAGCAACTCTCCAACACGCTACCCACGTGAGCCCGCGTTCCACGTGACGGTTCCATCATCGGCACCCGACGCAAGGGATCCTCGCCCACGTCGAAGACGATGGAGTCCCAGTTGGCGGCGACGATCGCCTCCGGCCACCGCTTGAGGCACATGCCCCGGAAGTAGGCCCGCGTGTCGTCGGGCGGTTCGTCGATGGCGCTGATCGCGTCGTCGTCGGAGACGAGGCGTTCGAGCCCCACGCGGTCGGCGAGGGACCGCTCGGCCCTGAGGTCGTGGTACTGGAGGTCGAGCGCCGCCAGGCGGGGATCGCCCCACTCGGTGCCGTCACGCTCGCGATAGCGCTCCATGAGACGCAGCTTGGCCGGCCAGTCCAGCCGGTCGGCGAGGCGCATCGGATCGGCCTCGAGGTCGGTGAGGACCTCCTCCCATCGGGTCAGGACCTCCTTGCCGACCTCCTCGCCCACGCACTCGAGACCTCGCTGCGCCGCGTAGGTCTGCGCAGCCTCGAGGAACGACCACTGGACCTCCAGCGCCGTGATACGGGTGCCGTCAGCGAGGAGGTGCGCGGCCCGGAGCGACCGGTCGTAGGAGATCTGGCGCAGCGTGGAGACCGGCGTAGCGAACCGCAGGTCGGCGGTGAGGGCGTCGTCTTCGATCATGGCCAGCACGATCGCGGTCGTGCCCACCTTCAGGAACGTGGCGAGCTGGGACATGTTGGCGTCGCCGATGATCACGTGCAGCCGGCGATACTTCTGCGCATCGGCGTGGGGTTCGTCGCGGGTGTTGACGATGGGTCGCTTGAGGGTGGTCTCGAGCCCGACCTCCTCTTCGAAGAAGTCGGCGCGCTGACTGATCTGGAAGGGCACGTCGTCGATCGAGACGCCCTGCGCCTCGGAGCCGACCTTGCCGGCGCCGGCGAAGATCTGGCGGGTGAGGAAGTGGGGCGTGATGCTGGAGACGATGCGACCGAAGGGCACGGTGCGGTCCATGAGGTAGTTCTCGTGGCATCCGTAGGAGTTGCCCTTGCCGTCGGAGTTGTTCTTGTAGACCACGATCTCCTGGCCGGGCGGAAGGATCTCCGACGCCGCCTGCATCGACCGACGCAGGATCAGCTCGGCTGCCCGGTCGAAGCGCACGACCGAGCGGGCGTCGCCGCACTCGGGGGTCGACAGCTCGGGGTGGGCATGGTCGACGTAGTAGCGGGCGCCGTTGGTGAGCACGGCGTTGACCAGATGGGTCTCGACCTCGGGGGCCATGGCTCCCTCGGCCTGCACGAAGCCGCGGGCGTCCTTTTCGGGGGTCTCGTTCTCGAAGTCCCAGCCGACGCGACCCGCCCGAGCCGGCCGGTCCCGCTGGGTGGCTGCCAGATAGGCGTTGATGAGCATGGACGAGGCCGCGATGGGGTTCGAGTCGTCGCTGCCCCGCAGGACGATGCCGTACTCGGTCTCGATGCCGACGATCTTGCGGGTGGCCACACATCGACCCTACTGCTGCACGCGTCGATCGCGGGCGTCGCCGATCGCGGTGGGGCGGCGGGCCGGATGGCTCGTCACCAGCCCCCGAGGCCGTGACGCTACGCTGACCGGGCGGGAAGACAACGCCCATGCGGTGGCGACGCCGGGGCGTGCAACTGGGGGGAGAACCATGGAGATCATCGACGAGATCTGCGAGCAGGGCGTGGTCGAGCGGCGCTTCGACCTGGCCGTCGAGGGCGAGTGCGTGCCCGGCCTCTGGTGGTTGCCCGAGGGGGCGAGCGGACCCCGGCCGACGGTGCTCATCGGGCACGGGGGCACACAGCACAAGCGGGTACCGAACGTGTTGTCGCTGGGCCGCCGGCTCGTGCGCCATCTCGGCTACGCCGCGGTGGCGATCGATGCGCCCGACCACGGCGACCGGATCACCGACCCCGAGGCGGCGCGAACGGCCCAGCGGAACCTGCAGCGGCGCATCGCCGCCGGTCGGCGCTCGGACGAACCGGCGCCCATGGCCTCGGACCCCGATGCGGCCAGGGCCTGGCAGGAGCGAACGACCACGGGCGTCGCCGAGTGGAAGGCGGCGCTCGACGAGATGGTGAAGCAGCCCGAGGTCGGCGATGGCCCCTTCGGGTACTGGGGCGTGTCCATGGGTACCGCCATCGGCTTGCCCTTCGTCGCCTCCGAGCCGCGGATCTCTGCTGCGGTGCTCGGGCTCGCCGGTCTCGGCAACCGCCCCGGGGCCGACGCGTTCGAACAGGCAGCGCGAAGCCTGACGGTGCCGATCCTGTTTCTCTTCCAGTCCGACGACGAGCTGATGACCCGCGAGTCGGGACTGGCGCTGTGGGATGCCATCGGCTCGGAGGACAAGACGATGCACCTGAACCCCGGTGGTCACGTCGACATCCCGCTGTTCGAGCGTGACGCGGCCGAGGAGTTCTACCGCCGCCATCTCGGGGTGCCCACCTGAGCACACCTCGCTCAGCCAGCCCTCAGATTTCGGGGCCTCGATAGGCGCAGCCGGAGGTGCAGGTCTCGCTGATCGAGACCTGGAACAGGCCAGGAAGCACCGAGACGAGGCGGTTCCAGATCCAGATGGCCAGCATCTCGCTGGTCGGGTTCTCCAGGCCGTCGATCTCGTTGAGATAGCGGTGGTCGAGCTGATCGCGCAGTGGGGCAAAGGCCTCGCCGAGGTCGGCGAAGTCGGTGACCCAGCCTCGGTGCTCCTCGACGGACCCCTCGACGTGGATCCGAGCCCGATAGGAGTGCCCGTGCAGGCGGGCGCACTTGTGGCCTTCGGGCACGTTGGGAAGCCGGTGGGCCGCCTCGAAGGTGAACTCCTTGTAGATCTCCATCACTGGATCCCGAGGTATTTGTGGGTCTGGATGGTGAGCCTCCAATGCGGATGGGCGAGGCAGTACTCGACCGCCCGCTTCGTGTTGAGGTCCCGGTCGGGGCCGTCCATGGGTGACAGCAGTCGGTGGGCCGCCGGGAGGTGCTCGACCGATTTGGGCATGAGTCCGGGCTGGGGGAACACCAACTTGAGCTCGTCGATGCGGTCGACGACCAGCTCGGTGCTCGCCTTGGGGCTGACGCACACCCAGTCGACACCGGCGGGCACCGGCCGGGTGCCGTTGGTCTCGATGGCGACCCGGAAACCCCGGTCGTGGAACGCCGACACGGCGGCGTCGTCGAGCTGAAGGGTCGGCTCTCCTCCGGTGCAGACGACGAACCGCTCCCTGGGGCCCGAGGCCCCCCACTCTTTGGCGACCGCGTCGGCGAGCGCGTCGGCGTCGGTGAATCGGCCGCCACCGGGACCGTCGGTCCCGACGAAGTCGGTGTCACAGAAGCGGCAGATCGCGTTCGCCCGGTGCTCCTCCCGCCCCGACCACAGGTTGCAGCCGCTGAACCGGCAGAACACCGCCGGCGTGCCGCTGTTGACCCCTTCACCCTGCAGCGTGTGGAAGATCTCCTTGACCAGGTAGCTCATCGTCGAAGCACCTCGTCGTCCTGGTCGGTGACCGTCAGGTGCCCGGCGAGCAGCCAGTCGACGAGCAGGTCGCGAGCCGACGGGTCGCGCTCGGCCACCTGGTCGACCGACACGGTGTCGCCGTCGAGCAACGGCTCGAGCAGCTTGGCCCGCGCGGCGTCGATACGAATGGTTTGGCCTTGGGTGCGCACGACGAGGGACGGCGTGTCACACGATGGATCCACCGCCTGGTCGAACTGGAGGCGGCGCGGGTTGATCATGCGCACCATCAGCCCCTGCCCTAGGGGGAGGACGTCGCGGGTCGCGCTCCACGGGAGGCTCATCGTCGCTCGTTGGGGCCGCACGTTGACCCGCGTGTCGGCGAGGAACCGGTCGACCACGGCGTCGTCCCAGTCGGCGAGGGCGAGGTGGCGGAGCCGGTCGAGGTGAGCGGCGCGGGCGACCGGATCGGACTCGGGGGGCAGGTCGGCGCGGAACTCGGGATGGCGGGCCAGGTTGCGGGTGACCCAGTTGACCAGATCGACACCGGAGCGCTGGTAGACATCCGCGGTGAGGTGCAGGCAGGGGGTGTCGACGGTGACCGCCTCGTGCCACCAGCCCTGGGGAACGTAGAGCAGATCGCCAGGTTCGAGCACGAGCTCGTCCTGGGTCTCGGCCTCGCCCATCCCGGAGTGGTCGCCGTCGCCCATCAGCGGCCGGAGCGGGTCGGGACCGAACAGGCGCCATTGCTTGGTGCCCTCGAGCTGCATCACCAGGGTGTCGTAGCGGTCGCAGTGGGGCCCGAAGCCCTGCACCGCCTTCCAGGTGGCGAAGGCCCGGACCATGATCGGCTCGTCGAGGTCCCGCTCGAGCCCCTCGGCGAGGCGAGCGAGTGGTTCGTGGACCTTGTCGAGGTGGCGGACCAGGAGGGTGGACCCGGACCGCAACTCGTGGTTGAGCCGCACCGGGTCGAGCTGGCGGGAGCGGCTGCGGTCGATGCTGTACTCGCCGTCGACGGTGCGATCGACCGATGGCGAGTGCCGGATTCGACCCTGCCGGGACAAGGTGATGGCGTCGGCGCTGACCACGCCGTCCTCGGTCGACCGGAACCAGTCGAGGTGACGTTCACGGATGAGCGTGTTGAGCCGTGACCAGGGGAAGAGTCCCTCATAGCGGTCGGGGTCTCCTCGCACGAGAAATGGACGGCATCCGTACCCGTCGACCAGGAAGTCCTCGACGGGAACCGGAGACAAGAGATCGGCCAGGTGGGTCACGGTCATCGGTTCACCTCCTCTGGGCGGTCCCATGCTTCGGCGGCTGCGCCCACCAGCTCGGCCGACCGTTCGGCTCGCGTCGGGCTGCCCGAGGCGAGCCGGAGCGGTGCACGCGCCCTCGGGTCGCGGGCCATGGACGCGGCGACGGTCTCGGCGACGTCGAGCCCGGTCCGGGCGAACAGTCCGAAACGCAGGTGCAGTGATGGCTGGTCGGTTCCCCGTACCCGGTGGTAGCAGCCTCGGGGCACGAACAGCACCTCGCCCGAGCGTACGGTGCCGGACCACCGGACCCTGCTGTCGCCCCGATCGTGGCCGAAGACCTCCCAATGCTTCTCCCCCGCCACCTGCACGACCACCACGTGGTCGGCATCGGCGTGGGTCGGGAACGCCTGGACCGGCCGCCACGAGGCGTAGGCCATGACCCGCACCGGGTCGCCGGTGGCGTCCTCGAGGGAACGGGCCAGGCGGCCGACCGCGGGGACCGAGTCCTGGAGGTCGTTGACGAGCAGCGTGGCTCCCCCGGCGAGGACGCCTCGGAGCTGCTCGGGATCAAGGGTGAGGTGAACGTTCCCGTCGGGCCGCTCGACGGGAACGAACACCTCGCGCGGATCGAGCGCGACCCCGTCGACGTTGAGGTGGACTCCGTGGCGGAAGATCTCGGTGTCGCGTCCGGTTCGGAACCATCCAGGACGTCGGGATGTGACGACGGTGGCCAGATCGCAAGGCGAGAGCAGGCTCGCGGCGCGATGGGGGTCACCAGGCGTGTGGAGCGACCGGCCTTCGTATCGTGCAGCGGCGAGCTCGTCGACCGACAGCGGCGCGAAGAGCTCCGACACACTCGCCGGTGGCGTGGGCGCCGCCTCGACCATCATCAGGTCCGGGAGCAGATGTGTCGCGCCGACCGGTCGGGGGTCGGGTCGATCGCCGACGGGGACCACCGGGTTCGCTGTCCACGCCGCCCGGGCGGCACCGGCGACCGCCTCACCGACCGCCCTCGCCGAGGCAGGTCGTGTCGCGCCGACCGGCCGCTGGACCGCGAGGTGTCGGCTCAGCTCCGCTGCCAGCCTGCGAGCCAGGTGCATCCCGGTTCGGCGGTGGACATCGAAGGTGATGTGGATCGACGGCTCGCCGGTGCCGGTCACCCGGTGCCACCACCCTCTCGGGACGACCATGACGTCCCCTGCGTGGAGGTCGTCGTCCCAGTCAGGGGCTCCGGTGGGTTCGGGGCTGTAGGCCACGTCATCGTCCACAGGATCGGGTCGTTCGGGGGCGCGCACCACCCAGTGCTTCGAGCCGGTCACCTGCACGACGACGGTATCGTGGAGGTCGGCGTGGGGAGGGAAACCGGCTTCGATGCCGTGGGTCGCGAACAGCCGGGCCGACACCGGCGCTTCCGCCAGTTCGGAGACGGTGCCCACCAGTGCGGCGACGGTCGGGTCGAGCGAATCGAGATCGTTGACGAGCAGGGTTGCGCCGGTCTCGATCTCCTGTTGCACCCGATCGATGTCGAGGCGCGGATCGGAGGTCTTGGTACGAGGGATGGTCGGTACGGTGAGCGAGGCCACCGAGACGGGACGTCCCTTGCGGGCGAGGGCGAACCGGCCGCGGGGCTCGTCGGTCCGCTGAGGTCGACCGAAGTCGAGGGGGTGGGCCGCGAGCATGGTCCAGATCTCGGACCAATCGGGCAGTGGCGTGGTGCGGGCGGGATCACCCCGCTCGCACCACACCGCCCGCCGGTCGACACACCGGTCGAGGGACTCCAGTAGCTCCAAGGTGGAGCTCGCGGTCCCGACCTGTGTTGGAGCGACCATCGGGGTGTCAGTCGTGGTCGACCGGCTTCCAGCCCACGAAGCCCGAACCCCCGTGGCGGATGTCGGGGAACACCTTGATGGAGATCCCTTCCAGCACCGGCTGCTGGTACACGGTGCGGCTCAGGGTGAGCGAGGTCGGGCTGGAGAACGAGTAGCCGCTCACCTCGTCGTCGGGCTCGTCCACGCTCGCCCCGAGCGCAGTGGCCAGGATGTCTCGCTGACGGTCGTTGAGACCGGCGGCAAACGCTTCCAGGCGCTCGCTCAGCTCCTCGATGTCCTCTCGGCTGATGGAATCCGACATGTGTGTCCCACTTTCGTCGACGTCGGGCCCGAAGGCCGCCCTGATACTGTCCGACCGGTGTCCGCTGTCGTGCTCTTGTCGGGAGGGATCGACTCCGCGGTCTGCCTGTCGGTGGCTAGACGCCGCCACGACCGGGTGGTTACAACCGCCTTCGACTACGGGCAGCGAAACCGCGTGGAAGTGGAAGCTGCCCGGACGATAGCGGAACACCATGATGTCGAGCTGAGGGTCCTCACCCTCGACCTGCCCTGGAGCGGATCGACCCTCACCGGCGACTCCGGCGCCACCGGCGCCACCAGCTATGTGCCGGGCCGCAACCTGGTGTTCCTCTCGCTCGCGGTCGCGCAGGCCGAGGCGCTCGGGTTCGATCAGGTGTACTTCGGGGCCGGAGCCACCGACCGCACCTACCCTGACTCGCGGGCCGAGTTCGTCGAGTCGCTCCAGGCCACAGTCGACCTCGCGCTCCAGACCGGGGTGGACGGTCGCCCGGTGTCGATCCGCACTCCACTGATGCCCCTCAGCAAGCCCGAGGTCATCCGGGCCGGCGTCGCCTACGGCACGCCCCTGCACCTGACCTGGAGCTGCTACCAGACTGGCCCTCGGCCGTGCCGCACGTGCGGCGCCTGCCGGCATCGGGCAGAGGCGTTCGCCGTCGCCGGGGTGGCTGATCCTCTCGTGTCGGACTGACCGCTCAGGGCGCCTCGTACCACCGATCGGCCACGCCGAAGGGTTCGCACGCCTCCCAGACCGTCCGGGCGACGACCGGATCCAAGGTGGTCCGCCACCGCTCGCTCACCGTGGCGGTCGGCCGGTAGGTGTAGAACGGCGTCGGCGACTCGCCCCCGTCACGGTCGTGCTCGGCGAGGTAGGCGACGAGCCGCTCCTGGTCGAACGAGCCGTCGAGCCCGGCGGCGACACGAGCCAACTCGGAGACCGGATCGGCGCAGAGATCCTCGTGACGGACGATCCGGTCCTGAGCGTCGAGCTCGGTGAGCACCAGGTATGTGGCGCCCCAATAGGCACCGAGCGCCCGCCACGGATCGGCTCGGGACGCCTCGAGGCGTTCGAGGTGGGCAGCCAGATGACCCTCGACGAGTGCGGGCTGGCTCAGCAGCCGTCCGATCGCGTCGCCCGCTCCCCAGCCGAGCCCGCTCCAGCTCGCCGCCACCGGACAGGGGTGGCGCACGAGCGTCACCGTCGAGCGGACGGGAAAGCGATCGCCGAGGAAGCCGAGTGCCAACAGCGCGTGGACGTCCTTCACCACCACCCGCTTTGCGTCATCGACATCGAGAGCCCGGAGGGCGTCACGCAGCACCTTGCCGTGGCGCCAGTCGTCGGACCCGGCGGGGAGGTATCGCATCTGATATGGACTGCCGGCGGGGTTCATGCTCCAGTTGTACGGCTCGAACACCAGCGGGGCATCGAGCGCGGCCGACACCGCTTGGGCGGTCCAGGTCGTGCCGCTGCGCGGGAACCCGGCGATGAGGAGAATCTCGGGTAGTCGGACCACGCCGAGACCCTATTCGAATGCTGCTCGCTCGGCGCGAGCTGCGTCTACCAGGCACAGAGCCCCGAGGATGTGGTCAGCCACGGCGAGTGCGCCAACGTGAAAGTGGACGAGGTGCGCCGCCTGACCGCCATCGACGTGCACCGACCTGATCCGACCACGCTCACCGCGGGCTGAACCGCGGGCCGCAGCTACAGGTACTGGCCGGTGGCCACCCGTTCGATCGCGCGACCCCCAGCTTGCTCTTCTCTCTCGGAGGAGATGAGGGTGCGCACATAGACGATGCGCTCGCCCTTCTTGCCCGAGATCTTGGCCCAATCGTCGGGGTTGGTGGTGTTGGGCAGGTCTTCGTGCTCCTTGTACTCCTGGCGGATCGACGCCAGCAGGTCGTCGGTGCGGATGCCTGCCTCTCCCCCGGCGATGACCCGCTTGATGGCGAGCTTCTTGGCCCGCCGGACGATGTTTTCGATCATGGCGCCCGACGAGAAGTCCTTGAAGTACATGACCTCTTTGTCACCATTCTGGTAGGTGACCTCGAGGAACTGGTTCGCCTCGTCGTCGCGGTACATGGCTTCGACGGTGTGCTCGATCATGGCTCGGACGGCCTTGTCGGCATCGCCGCCGCCGAGGGACCGGACCTCGGCCGGGTCGAGCGGGAGGTCAGCGGTGAGGTACCGGCCGAAGATCGAGGCTGCGGCCGCTTCGTTGGGCCGCTCGATCTTGATCTTCACGTCGAGACGGCCCGGGCGCAGGATCGCAGGGTCGATGAGATCCTCGCGGTTCGACGCCCCGATGACGATGACGTTCTTGAGCGTCTCGACCCCGTCGATCTCGGCGAGGAGCTGGGGCACGATGGTGGACTCCATGTCGGAGCTGATGCCGGTGCCGCGGGTGCGGAACAACGACTCCATCTCGTCGAAGAAGACGATGACCGGCCAGCCCTCCTCGGACTTCTCGCGGGCCCGCTGAAAGACCAGGCGGATCTGACGCTCGGTCTCTCCCACGTACTTGTTCAACAGCTCGGGGCCCTTGATGTTGAGGAAGTAGCTGCGGGCCTCGCGGTCGCCGCTCACCTCGGCCACCTTGGTGGCGAGGCTGTTGGCCACCGCCTTGGCGATGAGGGTCTTGCCGCAACCCGGTGGGCCGTACAGCAGGATGCCCTTGGGTGCCGGCAGCCGGTACTCGGAGAACAGGCGCTGGTGCAGGAACGGGAGCTCGACCGCGTCGACGATCGCCTCGATCTGGTCGTCGAGCCCACCGACGTCGGAGTAGGAGATGTCGGGCACCTCCTCGAGCACCAGCTCCTCGACCTCGGGTCGAGGGAGGCGCTCGAGCAACAGGCCGGAACGGGTGTCGAGGAGCAGCACATCGCCGGACCGCAGATGCGAGGTGTCGACGTCGTCGACGAACTCGGCGACCCGTTCCTCGTCGGCCCGTCCGACGATCAGGGCTCGCATGCCGTCGGGCATGAGCTCTTTGAGGGTGACGACCTCGCCGGTGAGCTCGGCTTGGCGGGCCAGCACCACGTTGAGCGACTCGTTGAGCACGACCTCCTGGCCCCTGACGAGCCCCGCGTCGCGCAGCTCGGGATGCAGCTCGACTCGCATCTTGCGGCCGCCGGAGAACACGTCGACGGTGCCGTCGTCGTTGCCGCCGAGGTAGGTGGCGTAGGCGGAGGGCGGTTGGGTGAGCTTCTCGACCTCCTCGCGGAGCGCGGCGATGTGCTCCCGCGCCTCGCGGAGGGTGTAGGTGAGCTTCTCGTTCTGGGAGATGGCCTGGGCGAGCTGCCCCTTGGTCTCGAGGAGGCGCTCCTCGAGCGTGCGGACGCGCTTGGGCGCGTCCTGGAGGCGGCGCCGGAGCGTCTCGACCTCCTCCGCGTAGGTCGCCAGCTGGCTGCGCAGCTCGGCCAACTCGTGTTCGGAGGGTTCGCCCGATCCGGGCTGCGGTTCGGACCCCTCGGACCTCATGGCGTCAGCGTCACCTTCCACCTCTCGGACCATACACGGCCCATGGCCAAAGGTGGTGTCCCCGGCGTGGGCGCTCGGCGGACGGCGAATTTCCATGCCATCTCCCGTGTTTATTCGGCCGGCGCCGCTACGATGACAACCAGGTGGAGCGGGCATCGCCCACCCTCACCCCCCCCATCAGGAGAGGTTCGCACTCATGGCTATGAAGGTCTGGATCGACCAGGATCTGTGCACCGGCGACGGCTTGTGCGAAGAGATCGCCCCCGATGTGTTCACCCTGCTCGACGACGGCTTGGCCTATGTCAAGGAGGGCGACAAGGTCATGTCGGACCCCGGCGGAGCCGAGGGCCTGGCCAACGTCCCCGGCGGCCAGGAAGACGCCGTCATCGAGTCGGCCGAGGAATGCCCCGGCGAGTGCATCTTCATCGAGGTCGACTAGCCCATCGACGCCCATGGCGGGCGCTAGCGTCGGGCCGTGCCCGCGCCAGTGACCACCCTCGTGGCCGTCGCCGCCATCCTCGTCATCGGGGCTGCGGCGACCGCTGTCGCCCGAGCGATCAGCTCGCGGCTCGATCATGACCAGCGCGACCGCTGGTTGCCATGGCTCATGGTCGCGCCGGTCCTCGCCGTGCTCGGCGTGTGGGTCGTCGTACCCGCCTTCCAGACGGTCTGGCTGAGCTTGGTCCACGATGGACGGTTCGCGGGGGCCGACCACCTCGGGTGGCTGCTCAGCAGCAGCGGGGCCAGGACGGCGCTGCGCAACACGGTGGCGTGGGCGGTGCTGGTCCCCACCATCTCGGTGTCGGTCGCCCTCGGCCTCGCGATGCTCGCCGAGCGCCTTCGGTCCGGCCGCCTGCTCGTCACCGTCGTGCTGGCCCCAGCGATGGTCTCCTTCGCCGCGGTGGCGGTCACCTGGCGCATCCTGCTGGCGTTCCGTCCGGCCGGGACCGACCAGGTGGGACTGTTGAACCAGATGGTGACCACCCTGGGATTGGATCCCGTCGCCTGGCTGGTGCAACCGCCCGTGAACACCGTGCTGATCGCGGGCGGCCTCGTCTGGGCGACCGCGGGTGTGTGCGTGCTCGTCCTGTCGGCCGCCATCGCTCGCGTCCCCGAGGAGGTTCGCGACGCGGCCCGGGTCGACGGTGCCGATCAGACCCAGGTCTTTGCACGTGTGACCCTCCCCTCGATCAAGGGAGCGGTCGTGGTCGCAGCCGCCGTCACCGCCATCATGTCGATCCGGGTGTTCGACCTCGTCTGGATCACCACCGGTGGCGATCACGGGAGCACGGTCGCCGGCACCGCGATGTTCCAGACCGCTCTCGTCGAAGACCAGCCCGGCCGGGGGGCCGCCCTGGCGGTGGCGATGCTGGTGCTGATCGTCCCCGCGGCCACGGTCCTGGTCCGCCGGGTCCGCCGGGCAGAGGCGCTGCGGTGAGCAGGTCGCGAGCAGCAGGTCGCGCCCGCCCCATCGCGGGGACCGCACAGGCGGCGCGGGCCATCGGGTCGTTGCCGGGACGTCTTGTGGTCGCGGTGGTGGTCGTCGTGTGGTCCCTGCCTGCCGCTGGGGTGTTGATCACCTCCTTCCAACCCGCAGACACGGCCACCACCAGCGGTTGGTGGAGCGTGGTGGGCGATCCCCAGCTCACCGTCGACAACTACCGGCAGGTCTTGGGCGCGGGGTCGGCCGGCGGCGATCTGTTCCAGGGCTTTCTGGCCTCGGTGGCGGTCGCCGTTCCCGCCACGCTGGCGCCTCTCGGGCTGGCTGCGGTCGCCGCCTACGCGTTCGCCTGGGCCCGCTTCGCGGGACGCGACTGGCTGTTCCTCGCCGTGGTCGCGCTCGCGCTCGTACCGCTGCAGATGACGCTGGTCCCGCTGGTGTCGGCCTACTCGGACGGGGTCCGGGTGTTCGGGATTCCCATCGTCCCCGACCTCGGTCTCGCCGGCTCGTGGCTGGGGCTGTGGATGGCTCACACCGCCTTTGCGCTTCCGATCGCGGTGCTGGTGCTGCGCGGCGCGATGGCGGCGATCCCCTCCCACCTCGTCGACGCCGCCCGCACCGACGGCGCCAGCCACCTCGACGTGTTCGCCAGGGTGGTGGTCCCGCTCTCGGTGCCGGCCCTCGCGGCGGTCGCCGCGCTGCAGTTCCTCTGGGTGTGGAACGACTTCCTTGTCGCCAGTGCCCTGCTGGGACGCATCGAGCCCGGCACCTCACCCATCACCCTGGGGCTCGCCGCCCTGGTCGAGAGTCGGGGCCAAGAGCTGCACCTGCTGAGTGCCGGCACGGTCGTCACCGCCGCGGTTCCCCTGGTGGTCTTCGTCGTGCTCCAGCGCTTGGTGGTCCAGGGGGCACACGCCGCGACCTTCGACCAGTGAACGATGGCACCGTCGCCGGTTTCCTCGCGAACTTCCGTGTTTATTCGCCCGTGTGCCTAGACTGGTGCCAGCGGCCGAACTGCGGCCACCCCCCCACCACCTGGATACGAGAGGTTCGCGCTCATGGGTATGAAGGTCTGGATCGACCAGGATCTGTGCACCGGCGACGGCTTGTGCGAAGAGATCGCCCCCGATGTGTTCACCCTGCTCGACGACGGCCTGGCCTATGTCAAGGAGGGCGACAAGGTCATGTCGGACCCCGGTGGAGCCGAGGGCCTGGCCAGCGTCCCCGGCGGCCAGGAAGACGCCGTCATCGAGTCGGCCGAGGAATGTCCCGGCGAGTGCATCTTCATCGAGGTCGACTAGCAACCCGCCGCTCAGGCACCGCTGGCCTCGAACACCCGCACATAGAGCACCGGTCCTTCCTGGGCGCGCGCGTAGCGGGCGAAGGTTGCCGGCGGGATCTCCGGTGAGATCACCAGGTCGAGTCTGACCAAGCCCAACAGCTCTCCGCGCCGCACCATCGGTCTGGCCGACTCGGGGGAGATGCGCGGTCGGTCGACGACCACCAACCCATCTGCCGCGTCGATCCGCGCCATGATGGCGTCGTTGGCAGCGGCGAGCTCGTCGAGCGCGGCCTGATCGGGGTCGTGGGCCGCGATCAGATCCCAGTCCGGAAATGGGGCGGCGACCGGCTCCGACCCGAGCAGGGGCACCAGGAGCGTGTCGACCGCCTCGGTGTCGTGGGCTCGGTGCGACCCGAAGGAGCCCTCCCACATCGGTGGCACCAGTGCTTCCAAGCCGCGGCGTTCCAGTTCGTGGACCAGCCCCATGGAAACCGCCGATTGCTCGAGATCGGCCCGCACGTCGACGACCACCGTGGAACCCGGTGGGAGGTCGGCGGCCACCTGATCGGCCACCGCACCGGTCGCCGGCCCATGTCGCGGTGCCAGCAGCCCCGTCCTCGCGGCGGATCCATCCGAGCCGATCACGGCCACGGCGACGATGCCCAGGGCCAGGGCCAGCTGGAACCCGATCACGGCTCCGCGGGCTGCCACGGGCGCAGGCGGGGTCTGGTCGTCTCGGTGTGGGGCAGTCCGGTCGACGAGGCTGGCAAGTCCACATGCGACCATCCCGACCCACAACATCGCGGTGAACGGCCACAGCCACAAGAAGTTGTGGAGCGCGTAGATCGACAGCACCTGGTCCGGGATGCGGCTGGCTGCCACCATGCCACCACCCAGGCCGGCGAGGCCGACCGCGACCAGCAGCGAGAGGGTCGGCCGGTGTCGCAACTGGGTGCCCGCGAAGATGATGGCGATCGCTAGCAGCGCGAGCGCGGCCAACTGGCGGGCACCGCCGGCGGGACCGACGAGCTCGAAGGTCGACCGCTCGGCGGTGAGCCACGGCGGGAACACCAGGGCGTGGGAGACGAGATCCCACGCCCGGCTCAACCCGACGACCGGATCATCCGAGCCCGCCGCTCCGACCAGGGTCCACAGGTTCTTGCGGCCGGTGACCATGTCGAGCGCGACCGGGCTCCACACCAGAGCCATGGCGATGCCAGCCGCCACCAGGGGCCGCCATTGGGCCCGAACGCCGGAACGAGCCCGGGCGACCACCTCTGACGATCCCGTCCCGGTGCGCAGGGCCGTGATGCCTGCGAAGCCGAGCACCACCATCGTCGTGGCCGCCACCGGTACGACGAGGCTGACGTGAGCCTGGGCCGCGTAGCTGCCGGCGAGGACCGCGATCGGCAGCGCCCACAGGCGGCCGCTCGCCGCGACGACCACAGCGACGCCGAAGGCCCCCAATGGCAACCACGCCGCGTAGGGGTTGTAGGGATCGATGAGGATCTCTCCCCGCAGCGACCAGGTGCAGAGCACCATCACGAGGGCGGCGACGAGACGACCGTTGCGACCCGCAAGCCATCCGGCCATCACCACCACCGCCACAACAGCCAGCGCGTTCACCGCGGCCACCGCCAGCATGGGGGCGATGCGGTGGTCCCACACCATCTGGCCCGCGGCGATGACCCAGAACTCGAGCGGACCGGGATGGTGCACAGCCTGTCCGACACTGTCGCTCAGCGTGGTGGGCATGCCGACCAGGGGGCTGTGGCGGCTGAACACGTCGGTGGCCCGCAGGACGATCGCCGCGGTGTCCCCCACCGGCCGCCAGGTCGGCGCCGCCCGAGCGGCGCTGCCGAGGATCGGTCCGGAGGCGACGATGCCGAGCACGAGGGCCTCGATCCGGGCTCGCGTCCCCGGCGACACCGACTGCGGAGGCGTCACGACAGGCACCGGTCGGTGTCGACTGGCTCGGAGAGGTCGCCTTGGAGCGCGGCGAGGATCTCGTCGGCGGTCAGGGCGTAGGCGACGGTGTCACGGTCGGGGGCGATGGCAAAGGCCATGCCGACCGCGGCACCATCGGCGGCGACGATCGGTGCGCCCGAATCGCCACCTTCGAGCATCGAAGCAATGGCATACACCTCGCGCCGGACTCGGTCGTCGTTGTAGATGTCGCGGCCGGTTGCGGTGAGGTGGCGGGCGATCTCGAAGGGCGCGATCCGCAGCTCGCCTCCAGCGGGGAACCCGAACGCCCCTCCTCTGACACCGACCTCGCCCGAACGGAGCGCGATCGGTGGCCGGTCGAGACCGGAGACCGAGAGCACCGCCAGGTCGCGCCCGGGGTCGAACAGCACCACCTGGGCCTCGAGCTCGACCCCGTCGTCGCGACGGACGAGGGTGCTGGGCTCGCCGGCCACCACGTGGGCGTTGGTGAGGACGAGGCCGTCGTCCACCACGAACCCGGTGCCCACCTGGATCCGTCGGCAGGCGAGTCCCTCGACCCGCACGACCGAGCGCGCCACCCCCGCTGCGACATCGGGGCCGAGGCCGGACTCGCTCGGTGGGGCCACGACGTGGGGCGTGGGCTGGAGCGCATCGAGCACGCGAGGGAACTGGGTGTCGCCCACGATCTGGCCGAGGGCCTGGATGCTGTCGGGCGCTTCGGGCATGACAGCGTCGACCAGCTGGGCGACCCTCGACCCGCGGGCCTGCTGGGCGGGCCATTGACGGACATCGGCCATCACCGGCACGAGCAGCCACACCACGAGCACGACCCCGAAACAGCTCACGGCCCCGCCGGCGATCCGGTCCGCGGGGTGGACCCGGGCTCCGGAGACCACGAACCGCAGCCGGTTGCCGATCAGCAGACCGATGACCAAGCCTGCCGATCCGAGCGCCAGCATGACCAGGCCCAGGGTGATGAACACCCGGCTCGTCGGTGCGCCCTCGAGCCGGTCGACCAACCACGGCAGGAGCCTGGCCCCGAGGAGCAGACCAGCGGCCAACCCGAGCCACGAGGTGGCCCTGGTGACGAAGCCGAGCTGCCAGCCACCGGCGAAGGCGATGACCAAGCCCGCCACGATCACCAAATCGAGCACGTTGGGCACGATCGCTCCTGGTCAGGCGCCCATGAGGCGTGCGTGGGTGAGGAACCCCGTGTGGCCCACCATGCGATGGTCGGGCCGCACGGCCTGGCCGTCGATGTGCCAGCCGCGCTGGAGGATCTCGACGGTGTCGGCGAAGCCGAACGGGCCCTCGGCCAACCGGGCGCGCAGGGAGCTGGCCTGGGTGATGCTGGGGGTGTAGGCCACGAGGATCCCACCAGGGCGAAGCGCGGCTTCGGCGTGGGGAACGACCCGCCACGGCTCGGGAAGATCGAGCACGACCCGGTCGTAGCCCACTCCGTCGATGCCGTCGTAGCAGTCGCGCTCTTCGACCAGGTACCGATCGGTGGCCTCGGTGCCGAGGAACGACTCGACGTTCTTGCGGGCGCGGGCAACGAAGTCGGCCCGCAACTCATAGCCGGTGACCACCGCCCCTGCCCGCAGCAGGGTCATCGACAGCGCGCCCGATCCGACACCGGATTCCAGCACCCGCGCGCCAGGAAAGATGTCGGCGAGCATCAGGATCGGGCCGAGGTCCTTGGGGTAGATCACCTGGGCGCCGCGGGGCATCTTCAGCACGAAGTCCGCCAGCGTGGGGCGCACCACCCGATAGCGCGCACCCCGAGTGGAACTCACCGTGGTGCCCTCCTCGGAGCCGATGAGCTGATCGTGGGCGACGAACCCGCTGTGGGTGTGGAACTCGCCACCCGCCTGGAGGGTGACCAGGTAGCGCCGCTGCTTGTTGTCGAGGAGCAGGACCCGCTCGCCCGCGGCCAGGGGTCGGCTCACGAACCACCTGCCCGGGTCGGATCGCGGTCGTCGGGGCGGGCACGCCGTGGGGTCAGCTCGACCGGCTGGCTCCCGCCCGCCTGGTCGAGGAGGCGGCAGAACGCGCACACCTCGCCCGGCGTGGGAGCACCGCAACGCTCGCAGCTTCCGAGCGCGGCCTGCTCCTCGGCCATGCCGTCACGAAACCGCTCCGAGGCGCGGGCGAGGTACCCGAAGTAGAACTCGTGCTTGGCGCCGGGCGACCGGGCCTCGATGGCGTTGAGCGCTTCCTTGTAGGCGAGGTGGCGGTTGCCGGCAGCCATGGGGCACTCGTCGACCTGGTAGTCGATGCCCCGTACCAGGCAGTAGGCCGCCATCTCACGCTCGCCCAGTCGGACCAGGGGCTTGACCTTGCGGGGGAAGCCCTCGCGCGCGGGAAGGACCGGGAGCTGCCGGGCAAGGTACTCGGTGTGCCAGTGCAAGACGTTGCCGAACAGCACCGCCGCCTCGTCGTCGAGGTTGTGTCCGGTGGCCACTGCGTCGTACCCACCCTCGAGCGCTGCCCGGTCGAACAGGTGGCGCTTCGACAGGCCGCAGGCCGAGCACGGTGCACGCCGGGCGGCCCTGGACCCGCTGGGGATGTCATATCCGTACTCGGACCGGAGGTCGATCTCGACCAGGTTCGCGTCCCGACCGGCGGCGAAGCGGCGGGCGTGGTGTGCCGACTCCTCGCTGTAGTCGTCGATGCCCAGTCCGAGGTAGAGCCCGTCGGCCTGGTAGCCGAGCTCGAGCAGGAGGTCCCACAGCGCGAGCGAGTCCTTGCCACCCGATACCGCCACCAGGACCCGATCACCGGGCTCGAGCATCGAGTGCTGCTTGATCGCCTTGGCGACCTGGTCGCGGCACAGGCGCAGGAAGTGCTCGGTGCAGAAGTTCGCGTTGTGGCGGCGGATGTCGATGACCGCCGGCTCGCGACAGACCCGGCACTTCACGGCGATCCGTCCTCGTCGCCGCGTCGATCGACCGGCCCGGATCCGCCGGAGATCACCGGGCGGATCTCGACCTCGTCGGAGTCGTGCAGCTGAGCGTCGCCCGCGATGAGCTCGTCGCCCCTGATCACCAGGAACGACTCGCGGTTCAGCTCGAGGCGGGCGAGCAACGTGTTGACCGACATCGTGCCGCTCACCTCGATCGCACGGGTTGGGTTCCGCAACAGCACCTTCACGCCTCCATCATGGCAACTCCACCGGCCCGCGCCGACATGGGAGGCAGTGACGGTCTCGGGGAGGCGGGCCGGGGCTCAGCTCCGGGCCTGGCGACGGGCCCGGCGGCTGGTCGGCGGAGGAGGCAGGTGATCGATCACCAGCCGCTCGCCGGGGGCGAGGGCCTCGAGGTAGACGGTCTGTGGCTGCTTGGACCGCAGCCGGTTCGCCGTCCGGAGCAACCAGGCCGCGGTTCCCACGATGAGCCAGGTTCGACTCCCCTGTCCGTGGAACGCCCTGGCCAAGGCCCGTCGTTGGACGCCGTGGAGCATCAGACCCTGCGGATCTCGACGACCGTCGACTGCTTCTTGCCCTTGCGGCGACCGAGCAGGAAGGCGACGATCAGCAGGCCGACGGCGCCTGCAACCCCGGCGACGAAGATCGCACCCATCGACGACTCGACGGTGTCGTCGACCTCGCTCTGCAGCTCGCGGAACTTGGCCTCGATGTCGTCTCGGTTGATGGCGGCGCTCATGCGGACTTCCTTCCCTGGATGGCCTTGACCGCGATGAGCACGACCACGAGGAGCCCGCCCAGCACGATCAGATACGGCAGCCAGGAGAGGTTGCCGGTGAAGTTCGTGCCGGTCTCGGTCTGCAGCGCCCGCAGCCCTGCGAGGGCGAGCATGATCACGCCGAGGGTGACCAGCAGCGATCCGGCCATGCCCCATGCCAGGTAGCGACCGATGCCCTTGAGCGGGGTCACGGTCTCCTGTTTGGCGTAGTCGACCAGCATGGTCTTGAGCTCGCCGACGGTGTCGGTGGTGGCCTTGGGTTCAGATGCGGGCACGGCACTCCTCGGTCACGGGGTTCCTTCTTCCTAGCGGCACCGAACGGTGGTGGCAACCGGGCCTCATGGGCCGGCCTCCGGCTCGGCCCCCAACCTGAGCTCGAGCAGCTCCCGTTGCTCGCCGAGGAGCCGGCCGGCGAGGTCGAGCCGCTCGCCCGGGCCGGAGGCCGCGAGCAGGCGTTGACGGTCGAGGGGCCCGATCGGGGCGAGCGCGCTCACCTGGTAGCTCGCGACGACGGGGTCGTCGGACAGCTCGACGGTGGCGTCGGGGCCCGGATCGCCCAACTCGGTCGCCGCCGCGAGCGTCCTCCTCAGCTCGGCGACCACCGACGGCAGCGCCGTGGTGGGATCGCCATCGGCCGCCTCGGCGAGGTCGGTGACCACCGCCCGCGGCCAGGGATCGTCCGCGAGCCACTCGATGACCCGGCAGCGTCGGTGTCCGACCGCCAGCAGCCCCCACCGACCGTCGTCGAGTCGTTGGGCCTGCCTGACCCGGGCGACGGTGCCCAGGTCGCCCCTGGTGTCGCCCCCACCCACCTCGCTGCCCCGGGTGATCAGCACCACGCCGAACTCTCGAGCATGGGGATGGTCGTCGGATTGGTCGACGAGATGGTCGGCCAGCGCCCGGTAGCGTGGCTCGAAGACGTGCAGTGGCACTACTGCTGTGGGGACCAAAACCTGGCCGAGGGGGAACATGGCCAGCTCATACGGGGCGGATGCATCCACCCACCCGAGCCTACGGGTCGCTCGGGCCCATCCCCCGGACCAGGTGACACCGGTCGCACGGGTTGGTGAGGCGATGTCCATCTAGTTAGCCTCTCGAAACGTTGTCGCTCGCACGCGCCGGGATCGATCGAGGAAGGACGCCGTGAGCCAGATCGAGGAACGGGGGCGGGCTCAACCAGGCGCCGGAGCGCCCGAGCCGACGGGGATCGCGCTCGACGCTGCCGCCTCGGCCCAGGGCCAGGAGACCGGGGACGCCCGGTCGACCTGGCGAGGCACCACCTTCGCCGCGCTCACGATCCCCGTGTACCGATTCCTGTGGGCAGGGTCGGTCCTGGCCATGCTCTCGGTGCAGATGCAGATGATCGCCCGGAGCTGGCTCGCCTACGAGCTCACCGGGTCGAACTCCATCCTCGGGGCGGTCATGTTCGGCTTCGGCCTCCCCATGTTGTTGCTCACCCCCTGGGGTGGCGTCGCCGCCGACCGGTTCAACAAGCGCAACCTCATCTTGATGTCGCAGTGGATCCTCATCGCCTCGGGTCTGATGATCGCCCTCGCGATCGTCTTCGACGTGTTGAGCGTGCCGCTGCTGATCCTCTCGTCGGTGGCCCAAGGCGTGGCGTTCGCGTTCATGGGCCCGGCCCGGATGGCCTTCACCAGCCATGTCGTGGGCCGCCGCCTCCTCGTCAACGCCATCGTCCTGCAGCAGATGAGCATGCAGGGGACGCGGGTGTTCGGGCCCTCGCTGGCCGGAGTGCTGATCGCCTGGCAGTGGTTCGGCGCCGCCGGCGTCTACTTCATGACCTCGGGCTTCACCATCGTCGCCTCGATGCTCACCATGCGCCTGCCACGGGGCGAACCGAGAGGGGACCGGGTGCCGGCCAGCGCGGTGAGCGAGTTCGCCGACGGCCTGCGGTACGTGCGCCGCAACCCCCACCTGATGCTGCTGCTCGTGGTCTCGATGATCGTGATCATGACCGCCTTCCCCTACATCGCCTTCCTGCCGACCCTCGCCGAGGACGTGTTCAACATGGGCTCGGAAGGCTACGGCCTCATGTCGGCGGTGACCGCGGTCGGCGCGGTGTCGGCCAGTCTGCTCATCGCCGGTCGCAGTGGCAGCCCGAACATCTGGAAGCTTCAGGCCTCCGCCGGGCTGGTCCTCGGCATCGGGCTGGTCATGTTGCGCTTCACGCCCAACATCTGGACCGCCCTCGCCGTGCTGTTGTTCGTCGGTGCCGCCAATGCCGGGTTCCAAGCGGTCAACAACTCGCTGGTGCTGATGGGCAGCGAGTCCCAGTACCACGGGCGCATGCAGTCGCTGATGATGCTCAGCTTCTCCGGGTTCGGACTGATGGCGCTACCGCTGGGCATCATCGCCGACGCCATCGGCCTGCAGAACCTGCTCGCCGTGATGGGGTCGTTCACCGCGGCGGCGATGGTCGCGTACTTCGTGCTGCGGCCCGCGATCGAGCGCCGTCACCCCACGCCGGTCTTCGTCGACTGAAGGACGCTGCGACTCAGCGTGGTCGCGTGCCGGCAGGCTCCAACTCGGCGGGTACGTCGATCTCTTCGATCCCGGTCAGTGTGAGCATCAGGTCGTCCTGCACCTGACTTCCCTCGGGGGGCATGAACTCACCCTCGTCGAGGTTCGAGATGATCGAGAAGGTGAACACCCGCTCGTCGGCGGCACGGGCGAACCCGGCCAGCGCGGTGACGTGACGCAGCGAGCCGGTCTTGGCCTCGACACGGCCGGCTGCGGGCGTGTCGACCAGCCGGTTCCGCAACGTCCCCGACTCACCCACCACGGCGAGTGTCGACGCGAGCGCGGAGTCACTGCCCGCCACGTCGAGCACATCGAGCAGGGCCTGGCACGTCGCCCGGTTTCCGAGATCGAGACCCGACCCGTCGGAGATGACCACACCGTCGGTACGCACACCCATCTCGGCCAAGGTCGCCACGACGACCGACCCGCCCACGGCGGTGCTGCCCTCGCCACTGCCGCGCACGCCGATCTCCTTCAACAACAGCTCGGCGGTGGTGTTCTCGCTCCACTGCATCATGTGGGCCACGACCGTGCGCACCGGTGGCGAGGAGATCGCGGTGATCTGGACCGCCTCCGGTGGCACCTCACCGGAGCTCGCCTGACCGTCGACCGCGACACCGCGGGCTTCGAGCAGATCGGTGAGGACCGCGGCCGCGTGGGCCGGTGGGTCCTCCGCGGGAACGCCGGGGTTCACCGCCACCCGCTCAGGGGTGAAGGTGACCAGTCCCTGGTTGACCGTCAGACCCGACAGCGGACCCGCTGACACCTGCTGGCGATAGCGGTCGAGCCATGAAGGTACGTCGCGTAGCTGGTCATAGCGGGTGCCGTCGCCGACGATCGCCCCCTCGACCCGTTCGATGCCGGCGTCGACGACCGCGTCGGCCAGATCCTCGAAACGTGTGTACACCCGGGGCTCGTCGCCGTTGCGAGCCATGTAGGGCTCGGTGGCCAGCAGCGGATCGCCGCCGCCAACCAGCCACAGGCTGCCGACGGCGCCATCGACGGGCGTCTCGGTCGACCAGAGCCCGGTCTCGAAGGTGGCATCGGGGTCGACCAGGTCGAACAGGGTGGCACCCACCATGAGCTTCTGGGTCGAGGCCGGGATCAGCGGGGCGGCCGGTTGGTGCTCGAACAGGACGCGTCCCTCCTCACTGACCGTGAGGCAGGAGTCGCCGGGGATGCGTTCGGGGAACCCGGCCAGTGCGGTGGTCACGGCGGCGTCGCGGCGCGGTCGCAGCAGCACCTCGGGAGTGCGTCGTATCGAGAGCACCGGGGTGGTGGCGAGGGCCTCGACCCGGGCCTCGGGTTCGGGCGCGCGCTCGCTCTGCCACGCTCCCCACCCGCCGCCGGCAGCGAGCGCGGCGACCAGCACCAGCACGACCGCGACCCGCACGTCAGCCTGATCTACGTGAGCGGTAACGCGAGTAGCGCCACATGTGGTCGAGCGCCTGCACCGCCCGGTTCGACGACGGGTAGCACATGCGACCCGAGGCGCGGACCGCTGCCGGTCCAGCGTTGTCAGGATCGGCGACCGCGAGCTCGGTCGCGGTCAGGATGGGCTTGCCGGTTCGTGCCGAGACGTCGGCGGCGGCCTCGGCGAAGCGGGCGTCCTGGCGCTCGTGGTAGTCGACGATGCGCTCCAGGCCGTGCCCCGGATAGAAGGGGCCGTTGCGCATGAGCTTCGCCTGGTTCGACTGGATGCCGAGTCCCAGGTAGATGATGGCATCGACCTCGGGATGGCCGGCGACCATCTCCATCACCTCGGGGATGGTGTCGCGGGTCTCGCCGCCTGCCAGATCGACGGGGTTGTTTCGGCTCCACCTGGGCGGGAGCTTGGTGTCGATCTCGGCGAGCAGGTCGTCGGGCAGCGCGATCAGCTCGAGGCTGGTGCGGGCGATGGCATCGGCGGTGACAACACCCCACCCGCCGGCCGTGGTGAGCACGACCACGCGGTTCCCGCGGGGCAATGGTTGGGTGGCGAAGCTGGCCGCGGCGTCGAAGGCTTCATCGATGGTCTGGGCCCGGGTGATCCCGGCCTGGCGGCACGCACCGTCGAAGACGCGGTCGTCGGTGGCCAACGAGCCGGTGTGGCTGGCCGCGGCCCGCTGCCCCTTGGCGGTGGCCCCGCCCTTGACGAGCACGACCGGCTTCTGCTCGGTGACGCCGCGCAGGCGCTCGAGGAACGTCCGGCCGTCGGTGAGCCCCTCGATGTAGGCCAGTGCGACCGCGGTCGCGTCGTCCTGGCCGTAGTAGTCGAGGTAATCGGCGACGGTGGTCATGGCGGCGTTGCCGGCGCTGACGCCCCGGCTGAACCCGATGCCGGTCTGGACTCCGAGGTTCATGAACGACGACACGAAGTTGCCGGACTGACTCGCCACCCCGATGTGTCCCGAGGGCGGGTTGGGGGCAACGATCTGGGCGCACAGCTGGACCGGAGTGGACACCACGCCTTGTCCGTTGGGCCCCGCGATCACCATGCCGAGCTCCTCGGCCAGCTCCACGAGCTCGCGCTCGGCCGCCGCTCCCTCGTCGCCGGCTTCGCCGTAGCCGGCCGAGGTCACGAACGCGGCGGTGATGCCCCGCGACGCGCAGTCGCGCAGCAACTGGAGGTTGGCGCTGGCCGGGGTGCACACGAACACCAGGTCGGCCTCGCCCTCGGGCACGTCGAGCACCGTCGGGACCGTCTGGATGCCCAGCACCTCCTCGCCGGCGAGGTTGGTGGCGAAGACCTTGCCCTGGTAGCCGGCGGCCAGCAGGTTGTGGAGGCTCACGAACCCGAACTTGCCCGGGTGGGTCGAGGCGCCGGCGATCACCACGCCACGCGGTTCGAACAGTGCCCGGAACTGGTCGTTGGTGGGCATCAGGAACGCACCTCCACGAGTGCGTCGACCGCAACGGGCCGCCCGGCCGACACGATCAGGGGGTTGAGGTCGGCCGACACGATCCGTTGGTCGGCGTCGGCGGCCGCCGACAACCCCAGCAGCACCGCAGCGAGGGCGTCGCGGTCGACCGGGGGTTCGCCGCGGAACTCGCCGAGCAGGGCCTGGGTGGCGAGCTCGTCGATCATCTCGTCGGCGTCGATGCGATCGATCGGCACCAAGCGCAGCACGACATCGGCGATGGCCTCGGCGAGGATGCCGCCGACGCCGAGCATGACGGTCATGCCGAACTGCGGATCGTCGGACAGACCGGCGATGAGCTCACGGCTCCCGCGAACAAGGGGCGCCACGAGCAGCTCGACCTCGCCGTCGTCGGGCGTTGCCAGCCCGAGCAGCTCGGCACCGGCTCGTCGCACCGCGGCGTCGTCACCCAGGTCGAGGCGGACAAGCCCACGCTCGGTCTTGTGGGCGATGCGGTCGCCGTTGAGCTTGACCACGACGGGATAGCCGATGGCCTCGGCCGCCTCGACCGCGGCGTCGGGGTCGGCGGCCAGGCGCTCCTCGGCGATGGGCACCCCGTAGGAGGCCAGCAGGCGCTTGGATTCGATCTCGGACAGTGTCACAGTGGTCTGGGTTTCGGCAGGCACGGTGGCCGAGCCTACTCAGCGCGTGCAGGTGCCACGGAGTCGGTGGTCGGTTCGAGCGCGGCCTGGAAGAACGCCCGAACGTGCTCGAGCCGGGCCTCGAGCAGCTCGTCGGTGAGCGGGTCGGTGCCGAGCAGCCCTTCCATGAAGGGGAGATCGCTGAAGTAGCTGAGCAGCGCCCCGTACCCGGTCAACAGCAGCTGGGCGGGGTCCTGTCGGCGGAACCGACCTGCCTGCATCTCGCGCTCGAAGAAGGTGCAAGCCCGCAGGAACAGCGGCCGCAGCGCCTCACCCAGGTCGATCCCGAGCCGGGTCCCGCCCTCGATCGACTCACGGCGGACCAAGCGGACGAAGTCGGGGTTCTCCATGAAGAAGCGGAACCCCGCGGTCAGCACGTGGTCGACGAGGATCCAGCCCTCGCGGTGGGTGTCGCTGCTGGTGGCGAGGTCGATCCGTGCGTTCCACTCGGCGAGGGCGAGCTCGAACACCTCGCGGTAGATGGCGTCCTTGGAGGGGAAGTGGTGCAACAGGCTCGGTCGACGGATCCCGACGCCGGCTGCGATGTCGTTGAGGGAGGTGCCGTCGAAGCCGTGCTCGGCGAAGCAACGCCGGGCCTCGATCAGGATCTGCGCGCGAGTGGTGAGCACCCCCTCGTTCAGCACATCGTTGGCGGCTCCACCGTCGGTCACCTCATGGAGGGTATCGAGTCCCCGGGTCACCCGCCCTCAGCTCCGGCGGTGACCGACCCCGTGCCGGACCGATACCGTCGCGGCCATGCAGATCCTCGCGGCCCTGTTCATCGACGACATCGAGCTCCGCCAGGTTCCGGGCCCGTCGACGCGGATCGACCTCACCGGCATCCAGTTCTCCGCCGCTGCTCCCGAACCGGCACCGCTCACGTGGGCACCGCATCTGTGCGTGCTCGTCCACTGCCCCGCCGACGAGGCCGGCACCGGTGCCCTCGAGGTGGTGTATCGCCGCGGCGACGACGAAATCGCCCGCAACGTCCAACCACTCCAGGTCGAGCCGGGCAAGTTCAACTACCGCCTGGTTCGAGGCGAGGTCGACTTCGACGACTACGGCACGGTCGAGGCCCACTGCCGCATCGACCAGGGACCCACCACCGTCGTGCCCTACACGCTGCTGCCCCCGGCGTCGTGACGTGGAGGTAGCCGCCGCACTCTCAGAGCACCCCCTCCCGACGCACGCCGTCGGCGACGCCACCGGTGAGGTCCTCGAGCAACTCGGCGGAGCCCCCGACGTGGCCGCGGTGTTCGTCACCTCCGGACATGCGGGGGCGCTCGAGGACATCGCCGCGGCCGTGCGGGCCATCTTGTCACCCACCCTCCTGGTGGGGGCAGCCTCCACGGCCATCATCGGCGGCCACCGAGAGGTCGAGGATCGCCCTGGCATCGCCGTGTGGGCCGCACGGTCTCGCGGCATCGCTCCGGTGCGGATCGAGACCCGGCGCACCGACGAGGGCTGGACCATCCAGGGCTTGCCCCGCCGAGCGGCAGACGGCGATCGCATGCTCGTCCTCTTCGGCGACCCCTTCAGCTTCCCGGCCGAAGGCTTCCTCGAAGAGCTCCGATCCACCTGCCCCCAGCTCACCGTCGTCGGCGGGATGGCCGCGGGTGCCCAAGGGCCGGGCGGCTCACGTCTGCTCCTCGGAGACCAGATCCACACCGACGGCGCGGTCGGTCTCCTGCTCCCCAAGGATGCCGACGTCGCCGCCGTGGTGTCACAGGGCTGCCGTCCCATCGGTGCACCCCTCGTGGTGACCCGGTCGGAGCGCAACGTCATCTTCGAGCTCGGGGGACGACCAGCGCTGGAGCGCCTCCGCGAGGTCGTCGAGGAGCTCGATCCCGACGATCGGGCCCGTGCCTCCGCCGGCCTGCACCTCGGACTGGTCATGAACGAGGGCCAGGCCACCTTCGGCACCGGCGACTTCGTGATTCGCAACGTGATCGGCGCCGACACGTCCGCGGGAGCGGTCGGTGTGGCCGAGATGGTCCCCGTCGGCCACACGGTGCAGTTCCACCTCCGCGACGCCGCCACCGCCGACCTCGACCTCCGAGCGTCGTTGAGTTCGATGGAAGGAGACGGCGCCCTGGTGTTCACCTGCAGCGGACGGGGTCACGATCTGTTCGGCTATCCCGATCACGACGCCGACGTGGTGGCAGCAGCGCTCGGAACCCGTGCCACGGCGGGCTTCTTCTCGGCCAACGAGCTCGGTCCCGTCGGCGGGCAGAACTTCCTTCACGGCTTCGCCACCTCGGTCCTGGTGTTCGGCCCCCGCCCCACCTGATCCCCATCACCGGGGCACGGCCGGTCCGGGCCGAGCGGGGTGCTGCGGCCGAAGTAGGGTTGGCCAGGTCGCACAACAGGAGGACCAGTGACCGACCCAGATCTCGAGCAGCGGGCGATCAACGTCGTCCGCGGGCTGGCCATGGACGCACCGCACGCTGCCAGCTCCGGCCACCAGGGAACCGCCATGGCCTTGGCTCCCCTGGCCCACGTCCTCTGGACCAGGGTGCTCCGCTACGACGCCTCCGACCCGGCATGGCCCGACCGCGACCGGGTCATCCTGTCGGCTGGTCACGCCTCGATCCTGCTCTACTCGATGCTGCACCTCACCGGCCAGGGCCTCACCGTCGACGATCTCAAGGCGTTCCGACAGTGGGAGAGCATCACCCCCGGTCATCCCGAGGCCGGCCACGACACGCCCGGGGTCGAGGTCACGACGGGTCCGCTGGGCCAGGGCATCGGCAACAGCGTGGGAATGGCCATCGCCGAACGCTTCCTTCGGGCCCGGTTCGGTCCCGAGGTGTGCGACCACCGCACCTTCGCCATCTGCAGCGACGGTGACCTCATGGAGGGGCTCAGCCACGAGGCAGCCTCGTTGGCGGGGCACCTCGGCCTCGAGCGGCTGTGCTGGATCTACGACGACAATCGGATCACGATCGACGGCAGCACCGATCTGGCGCTCTCCGACGACGTGGTCCTGCGCTTCCGGGGCTACGGGTGGAACGTCGTCGACCTCGGCGAACCCGGCGACGACCTCGACGCCATCGAAGCCGGACTCGACTCGGCGACCGCCCACGAGGGCGCCCCGACCCTGGTCGTGCTCCGAACCCGGGTCGGCTACCCCTCCCCCACCTACACCGACCATCACGAAGCCCACGGCTACGTCCTCAAAGACGACGAGATCGCTGCCACCAAGGAGCGGCTCGGGCTGCCTACCGACACCACCTTCCACGTTCCCGCCGACGTGCTGGAGCTGTACCGCAGCGCCGGGGCTCGTGGTGCCGAGGCGCACCAGTCCTGGTCGAGTCGGCTCGAGGCGCTCGACCCCGACGCCGGGGCTCGCTGGGCCGCGTGCCAGGACTCGACCCCACTGGCGGGGACCGCCGCATTCCCCGAGTTCGAGGTGGGCGCGTCCATGGCGACACGGGTGGCGAGCGGACGCTGCATCGATGCCTTGGCCGATGCCGTCCCGGGTCTGATGGTGGGCGGCGCGGACCTCACCTCCAACACCGGCACCACCTTTGGCCGCGACGGCGTGCAGAGCCGGTCCGATCCTGGCGGACGACAGATCTACTACGGCGTCCGCGAGCACGCGCTCGCCGCAGCGTTGAACGGGATGGCGCTCCACAAGGGTGTGCTGCCGGTCGGGGGCACGTTCTTCGTCTTCAGCGACTACATGCGCCCAGCAGTGCGCCTCGCCGCGCTCAGCGGCGCCCGCTCGGTGTTCGTCTGGACCCACGACTCGGTCGGGGTCGGCGAGGACGGTCCGACCCATCAACCCGTCGAGCAGCTCGCGTCGTTGCGAGCCGTGCCCGGCCTGACCGTGCTGCGCCCCGCCGATGCCGAGGAGACCGCCGGTGCCTGGCAGATGGTGCTCGACGCCGACGGACCGGTCGGGCTCGTGCTGTCCCGACAGGGCGTACCCACCCTGTCGGGCACCGACCGCGACCAGGTCGCCCACGGTGCCTACGTGGTCCACGAACCCGATGCCGAACCCGACATCGTGCTGATCGGCACCGGTAGCGAGGTGTCGGTGTGCGTCGAGGCGGCCACCACCCTGGCCGCCGAGGGGGTGGCCGCACGCGTGGTGTCGATGCCGTCGTGGGAGCTGTTCCGAGGCAGCGACGGCGCCTATCGCTCATCGGTGCTGCTCAACGGGGTGCCCCGCCTCTCGGTCGAGGCCGGCGCCACCTTCGGCTGGCACGAGTGGGTCGACGACGCGGTGGGCATCGACCGCTTCGGTGCCAGCGCCCCGGGCAAGGTCGTTCTCGAACGCCTCGGAATCAACCCCGACCACGTCACCGCCCGGGCTCGCGCGCTCGTTCAACGCAGCGACCCGGCCATCACACCGGTCTGACCCCGAATCCGACACCAGAGGAGCAAGCCGCATGGGCCGACTCGCCGACCTGCACGACCGACACGGCCAGAGCCCGTGGTTGGACAACCTGCGCCGCGACTGGCTGGCCAGCGGCGAGCTGGCCGGCTGGGTCCAGCGCGGGGTTCGAGGCATCACCTCGAACCCCACCATCTTCCAGAAGGCCATGACCGCCACCGACGCCTACGAGGCCGACCTCCACCGGCTGGTCGCAGCCGGACACACCACCCTCGACGCCTATTGGGAGCTGGTGATCGACGACATCACCTCGGCGTTGGATCTCCTCGAGCCGGTCCACACCGCCAGCGGCGGCGAGGACGGCTTCGTCTCGGTCGAGGTGGCCCCGAGCCTGGCCCGCGACACCGACGGCACCATCGAGGCCGCGCGGGCGCTGCGCCAGCGGATCCCGGCGACGAACCTCTACATCAAGATCCCCGCCACATCCGAGGGGTTGCCGGCCATCACCACGATGATCGCCGAGGGCGCCAGCGTGAACGTGACCTTGATCTTCGGCCTCGAACGCTACGGACAGGTGATCGACGCGTACCTGGCCGGTCTCGAACAGCGCGAAGGCGATCTCTCGACGGTGTCGAGCGTGGCCTCGTTCTTCATCAGCCGCGTGGACACCGAGGTCGATCGTCGCCTCGACGAGATCGGCACCGTCGAGGCGCTCGAGCTGAGGGGCACCGCGGCGATCGCCCAGGCACGAGCCGCCTACTCGCGGTTCCAGGACCGGTTCCAGGGGCCGCGGTGGGACGCGCTCGGCCGGCGTGGGGCTCGCCGTCAGCGGCCGCTGTGGGCGTCGACCTCCACGAAGAACCCCGCGTATCCCGACACCCTCTATGTCGACCAGCTCATCGGGCCCGACACCGTCAACACCATGCCCGAGTCGACGCTGGCCGCGTTCGACGACCACGGAACGCTCGACCAAACGATCGACCAGGACGACGGCTCGGAGGCCCTCGCCCGCCTGTCCGCGGTGGGCGTCGACCTCGGTGATGTCGCCCGGGTGCTCGAGGACCAGGGCGTCGACGCCTTCGCCGCCAGCTTCGACGACCTGGTCGCCACCCTCGATGCATCGGCAGCTGCGGTCAGCCGCAGCTGATCGGGTGTCGGTCATCCGAGATCTCCGTCGTGTCCTATGGTGCGGACGATGAACGGCGAGTTGATCGTGGTCGAAGATGTTGCGGTCGCCTTCGCCGAGCGCGTCATCGAGGCCTATCGCACTCGCCCCGGCGACGGCTTCACCATCGCCTTGTCCGGCGGCGAGACCGCGCGCCGATGCTATGAGGCCCTGGCCGAGCGTGCCACGAACGTCATCGACTGGTGGAAGGTCGACTTCTACTGGGGCGACGAGCGGGCCGTGCCGCTCGACCATCCCGACTCCAACTACCGGCTGGCTCGCGAAGCGCTCCTCGAACGGATCGGGGGAGCCAACATGGTCCACCCCATGGAGTGTGAGCGTGGCCCCGATCCATACCACCTCCAGGTGGGAGAGCTCGGAGCGTTCGACGTCGTGCACCTGGGACTCGGACCCGACGGTCACACCGCATCGCTGTTCGCCGAGTCGCCCGCGCTCGAGGCCGATCCCGGCCGTTTGGTCGTGATGAACCACGATCCCAGCGGAGCCAACCCCTACGAACGCATGACCCTCACCTTCTCCGCGATCGCCCGTTCGCGCCTGGCCGTGGTCACCGTCAGCGGTGAGGACACCAGCCTTGCGCTGGCAGCGGTTGCCCGCGGCGAGGATCTCCCCGCCGCCCGCCTCGATGCCCCTGAGCTGGTGTGGCTGGTCGATCCCGCGGCCGCGAGCGCGCTGCCCGAGCACCAACGGTGATCGAGCCCCCGCCGAGCTGATCCCACCCGCGACCCCGACACCGGATCACCAACGCGTCGACCGGTGCCTCCGCCGCCTCAGCGCTGCGGGGAGTCCCACTCCGGTCGGGTGCGGACCCACTCGACGATCGCGTCGAGATCCAGCAGATCCGAGGTGTCGATCTCGAGCAACGACCCCCCGAGGCCGAGCGGTGCGCTGCCCTCGTGCACCAGCTGCTCGAGCTTGTTTCGCGGTTGACGGTAGTCGAGGTGGCCCGGGTGGCGGTCGGTGTCGGCCCGTTGCTCGAACCGTTCGATCGCGGTCTCGGGGGCACAGCGACAGTGGATCTCGATCAGCGGCGTGCCCAGCGAATGGAGGTCCTCCATCGCGGCGTCACGCTGGAACACCGCCTCGATCACTGCCGAGGGGCAGTCGGCCGCGAGCCGGTACAGGACGGTGATGCTGGCCCGGCCCAACCGCCGGGCCCACAGCCGGTCGCCGGTGCCCAACTCGTCGAACAGCGCCTCTTTGATGTCGTCCTTGCTCAACAAGGGAATGCCGAGGGCCCGGGCCAGAGGACGGGCCAGCATCGTCTTGCCCGATCCGGGAGGGCCGGTCACCACGACATGGCACCGGAGCCCCGCCGGCGGGAGGTTCTGGGACTCGCCGTTCAGGCCCATGCGAGCTCACCACCTCGTCGTTCGGAGCGGCGGGCCGGATCGAGACGCCGGAGAGGGTGGAAGGTCTGGATCATCCGTTGATGGAGGCTACGCAGCATCGGGGAGGTGGGGCGAGTCGGGTGCGATCACCGCGCAAGTGTTGCACCAGAACGCGCCCCCATGGCACCGGATGACGCGATGTGGCAACTACGGTGCCTGCCCATGACTGCAGGTGACCGACCGAACGGCTCCCGAACCCGCCAGTGGGTCTCGTTCGTGGACGATGACGGCGACGAGTGGATGTTCGACCTGACGTTCCTCACCAGCTCGTGGACCTGCATCTTCGGACAGGGCTGTCCCGGCATCGGCAGCGAACCAGCACCCGAGCGCGAGCACGGGTGCTGTTCGTTCGGCGCCCACTTCGCCGATGACGACGACCTCCAGCGGGTGGCCGAAGCGACGAGCCGGCTGACCGATGACACCTGGCAGTTCCGTCGCGAGGCGCTGCGCCGAGGCGGCCCGTTCAAGCAGTACGGCGAGACGACCGTGTCCCGCCTGGTCGACGGCGCCTGCATCTTCTTGAACCGGCCGGGCTTCGCCACCGGTGCGGGTTGTGCTCTGCACTCGGCCGCGCTCGCCGTCGACGAGCGGCCCCTCGACTGGAAGCCCGAGGTGTGCTGGCAGCTTCCCCTGCGCCTCACCTACCACGTGGACGACAACGACCGCACCACCCACACCCTCCGCGCCTGGGACCAGGAGGACTGGGGCGTCGGGGGCGAGGAGTTCCACTGGTGGTGCACCGAGGCCGGCGGCCCCGATGCCTTCATCGCCGAGCAGCCCGTCTATCGGGAGCTTCGCGACGAGATCGTCGCCATGATCGGCGAGGAGCGCTACCAACAGCTCGTCGACCACATCGAGTCGGCTTCGTCGGTGGTCCCTGTTCCGGCACCAATCCTCAAGAACCGCACCTAGGTGACCGACCAAGGACTCGTGGACGGTTTCACGCGCATAGAGCTGCAACGGGCGATCGACGAGAAGGGGATCCTGTTCCCTCCCCACGTCCTCGATCAGGTCGTCGCCGCCATCGATTCGGGCAAGCACCTGATCTTGACCGGCCCGCCCGGCACGGGGAAGACCACGCTGGCCTACGTGGCGGCGGAGGTGGCCCAGCGTTCGATGCTGTGCACCGGCTATCTGCCGACCACCGCGACCAGCGAATGGACGACCTTTGAGACCATCGGGGGCCTCCAACCCACCGCTGAGGGTCTGATCTTTCGGCCCGGCCTGTTCGTCGAGGCGATCATGACCGGGCGATGGCTGGTGATCGACGAGATGAACCGGTCGAACTTCGACCGGGCGTTCGGCCAGCTCTTCACCGTGTTGTCGGGCTCCCCCGTGGTGCTGCCGTTCAAGCGGGCCGGCCAGCCCGACCCGTTGTCCATCGTTCCGTCGGGGCTCGAAGCACCGCCCGACACCGACGTCATCCGCCTGCCCGCGTCGTGGCGCATCATCGCCACGATGAACGTGTTCGACAAGAACCTGCTGTTCGAGATGTCCTATGCCCTGATGCGCCGGTTCGCGTTCATCGAGGTGGGGACACCCGACGAGGAGAGCTACCGCAAGCTGCTCCACGGGCCGGGTGAGATCGTCAACGAACTGCTGATCCTTCGGCACTTCAGCGACCTGGGGCCCGCGGTGTACCTCGACGCCGCCAAGTACGCCGCCCGCAGGGCCCAGGACGGGTGCTCGGACTCACGGTTGCTCTACGAGGTGTTCTACGCCTACTTCCTTCCACAGTTCGAGGGCATGGACGACGACCGCGCCACCGCCCTGTACCGGGCGGTCGAGCCGCTCTTCGAGGAGGCCGAGCGCCTCGAGGCCCAACGCACCATCGGAGAGGTGCTCGGCATCGAGCTGACGATCTGATCGGCGATGGCCCCCAAGGCGACCGGTACCTCACCCACCCACGACTTGTGGTCGTTGCTCCGGCGGCCCTTCGACCTGGCCGAAGTGGTCGACGCCGCCCTCGGCCTGCCCGAGGAGACCGTCGATCAGCTCATCGGCAGCCGGCTGGCGACCTGCCCCGAGTCCGAACGGCTCCTCACCCGCATGCCGGTCATCTCCCGGGCGCTGGCCACCACGGTCACCTCGCGGCCCGAACGCTGTCAGGGAGAGCTGCGGGGACCGGTGCTGTGGAGCGAGACGACCGCGGCGCGCGGAGCGAGCGCGGGAGCTCCCGACGTGTTCGTGTGCTCGGTCCCCCGGCGTGACTACAACCTCGAGGAGAACCGTGTGCTCGTGGCGGCGCTGGTCGCCATCCGCAACGCCGGGCGGGCCGCCGACCTGCTCCCTGCCGAGGCCTACGACGACGCGACCCTACGGCACGCGAGGAGCAACGGTCACAAAGCCGTCCGCTGGCTCCAGTCGGCGCAACTGGCCAAGGTGCCGAGGACACGACCGACCGGGCGCGAGATCCGCCGTGTCCGCGCCGGCACGCGCCGCTCCACCTACCTCCCTGCGCTCAAGGTGCTCGACGAGGTGTTCGAGCCGCTCAACGCCGACGAGCTCGCCCCCTTCTGCGATCGGCGAACCACCGCCCAGCACCGTCTGCTGGTCGAACTGGTGCGGCGCTTCGATGCCGCCGGCGTGTTCATCCCCCGCTTTCGGGCCAACCGCGGTGGCCTTCGGGCGGGGCCGATCGAGTACTACCACCCACGGGTGCGGGGTGAGCGTGACCGTGTGCACGGCGTGCTCGTGCACGACCTGCTGGTCGATGTGCCCGACCCCGGGACACCGTCGCGGCGCGATGTCGCGACCGAGGCGCTCGTGGCGCGATCCGGTGGCCGTGAGGTGGTGGTGGTCATCGACGACAGCGACATCGATCGGGCGGTGCAGCTGGCACTGGACCAAGCACCGGCCTGACCGGGCTCAGCCGACGGGCTCAGTAGTACTCGGCCTCGTCGTCGTCGTCATCATCATCGGCCAGATCATCGGCCAGGTCGGACCACTCGGGCGGAACCTCGTCGGATTCCGCGCGGTCGGTCTGCAGGCTTTCGAAGATGTCCTCGATGTTGATGTCCGTGGAGCGCTTCAGTGCTCGCGCTTCCTCGAACCGCCGGTGGCGACCCTTCTTCACGGGCCAGCTCCTGTGTTGCGAACGTCGATGCTGTCTGCACCATACCGGGTTCGAGGCTGCGTGTCGCGCACCCCCACCGAGAATTCCGCTCAGACAGCCACGTTCGGTCTCATCCACCTCGTGTCATGGTCATGACACCGACCGACTCCCGCCGCAGGGTCTCCTAGAGTGGTCGGGTGAGCATCAGCACCTCCGAGACGGCCCTTCGATCCGGCTCGGCACCCCGCGGGTGAGCCCCGATCCGATCCTGGTGATGGTGCTGGCGGCGGCAGCAGCCACCCTGGGCACCCTCGGAGGGCTCGGCGGGGCCATCCTTTTGGTTCCGGTGCTGGTGGCGACCGGCACCGACCCGCTCGTCGCGGCACCCATCGGGCTGGTCACGGTCGGCGCGGGTGCGCTGGCGGCAGCGCCCAACCAGCTGGCCCACGGTCTGGTCCACCACCGGCTCGGACTCACCGTGGAGATCCCCGCCTCGACCGCTGCCGTGGTGGCCGCCTGGTGGTCGGTCCACGCCCCCGACACCGCGCTGCGCATCCTGCTGGCGTCGGTGGTCTTCGCGGCATCGGTGGCCGGCCTGAGCAGGGCACCGGCCCGCAACGTTCCCCAACCCGAGTTCGTGGCCGAACCACCAGCGGAGTGGCCCGGGACCCTGGGCGGGACCTATCAGAGCCCCGGGGGACCGGTCCCCTACCGTGCCCGGCGCCTCCCGGCGGGGCTGATCGCCATGGTCGGTGCCGGCGCCATCTCCGGATTGGCAGGAGTGGGCGGTGGCTTCGTCAAGACGCCGGTCATGCGCGAGATCATGTGGATCCCGATCAAGGTCGCCGCTGCCACCTCGACCTTCGCGGTGAGCATCACCACTGCCACCGCGCTGCTGGTGTTCGCCGGACAGGGCCGCATCGAGCCCGGCCCCAGCGTCGCCGCCGGCCTCGGAGGACTGGCCGGAGGGCTGGCCGGAGCCCACCTCCAGGACCGGATGTCGCCGACCGGGTTGCGCCGTGTGCTCTCGGTGGTGCTGATGGTCGTCGCCGTCGTGGTGCTCGTCGGACCGTGACCGGTGACCCCACCCCGCCCTCGCACCCCTTGGTGGGGCGCCAACGCCGGCTCATCGCCATGCTTCGTCTCGGACTGGTGCTCGGTGCGCTGCTCGCGCTCGCCGGCATGCTCACTCCCGGAAGGGCGGGTGAGCGGTTGGCCTACGGCTTCGTCGCCCTGATCGTCGCGGTCCCCGTGTTGCGCGTGGGATGGCTGACCCTTCGGTGGTTCAGGCGTCACGACCTTCGATTCGCGCTCGTCGGTCTCGCGGTGTTGGGGGTCGTCACCTTCGCCGGCGCCACCGCCTGGTAGGAGCCACCGTCAGCCCAGGTCGAGCGCCTGACCGGACCGCGACTCGAGCACCAGGCCGCCTTCGCCGTCGAAGGCCAGTGCCGCCTGCCCCGCGACCAACCGGCGGATGGGTTCTCCCACCAGTTCGGCACGCCAACCGACGGCCAGCCGACTGTCGGGGTCGCCCCGCAGCAACGACTCGAGGTCGGCTCTGGTCGCGAGCAACGCCGTGTCGAGCTCCTCGTCGCGTGCGAGCTGGCTGACCCACGACGACACCAGGCTCACCGCGGGACGGAGATGGCGCGCCAGATCACCCCCGGTGTTCCTGGGTGGACGCTCGGGAGGTTGCTCGCGGCCCCGCTTCACCGCGTCGAGGACCTGCTGGGCCAGCTCACCCTTGGTGTGGCGGTCGTCGACCCCACGGATCGCTCGGAGCTGGGCCGCGGTGGTGGGAGCACCCTGAGCGATGGCGACCACGGCGAGGTCGGCCAGCACGAACCGCGGCGGTTGGTCGACCTCGATCGCCCGTTCCTCGCGCCAGGCCCCGACCTCGCGAGCGATCGAGCGCGCGGATCCGCGGAGCTGGCGCGCTTCTTTGATCCGGGTCCATGCCTCCTGGGGCGGGCGGCTCACCCTCGCGCGGTCGCGCAGCGCGGCGAACTCGTCCTGGGCCCACGCCAACCGGCCACGGTCGGCGAGCGCCTCACGCTGACGTCTCCAGATCTCGATCAGGTGCACGACGTCGGTGGCGGCATAGGTCAGCTGCGCGTCGGTGAGGGGCCGTTGGAGCCAGTCGGTGAGCCGGTCGCCCTTGGGGAGGCGCTCGCCCATCTCGCGCTCGACCAGGGCGCTCAGCGAGGGAGCCGACATGCCGAGAAAGCCAGCCGCGACTTGGGTGTCGAACAGCTCCCGCGGCACCGTGCCACAGGATCGAAGCAGCACCTCGAGGTCCTGTGACGCGGCGTGGATGACGGTGGTGGCGTCGCTGTCGAGTACCCGACCGAGCGGGGTGAGGTCGACCTCGAACGGGTCGACGAGGGCGACCTGATCCTCCCAGCTGAGCTGGAGCATGGCGATGCGGGGGAAGTACGTGCGCTCGCGGTGGAACTCGGTGTCGAGCCCGATCACCGGCTGCGACTCGAGCACCTCGACCAGCGCGGCGAACTCGCGCTGATCGGTGATGGGAGTCGGAACCTTCACGCCCCGCTGGGTCCGGCGGCCGTGCCGCCGAACGGGCGCCCCGAGTCGATCCACGCCAGCATCCCACCCGCGACGTTGGTGGCCTCGATGCCGTTGGTCATCAAGAACTCACAGGCCGCGGCGCTGCGCCCGCCGCTGCGACAGATCACCAGGATCTCACGGTCGGCGGGAAGCTCGTGGACCCGATCGGGGACCTGATCGAGGGGGATCAGGGTCGCGTCGGGGATGTGGGCCTGCTCGTGCTCGTCGGGGCGCCGGACATCGACGAGCACCGCACCCTGGGCAAGGCGGGTGTCGAGCTCCTCGACGTCGATCTCGCTGGTCTCCACGATTGCGCTCCCTAGGCTTGGTTGCTCCATCGGCGGGCAACGGCCACAACGCTAGTACCTGATCGCACGGCCGACGGCGTCGGCCGCTCCACCCATGCGCTCAGGGCAGCTGCTGGTCCCGGGCCTGCTCGAGGTCATGAGCGGTGTCGAGGTCGACGAGATGGCGCGACATCACACCGTCGACATCGACCACCTCCAAGCCCGACGTGGCCCCCCGGAAGGACCGGGTCCCCCGTTCGAAGCGAGCACGAAGCGGCTCGAGGGCGGTCGAGACCCGCCAGCAGCCGTGCAGCCACTGGGGAACCCCCTGGTGCAGCGGACGCGCCACCCCCGCCTCGGGACGCGCGACCAGCGCCCCCACCGTCATGTCGACCGCCGTCGGTGACGGTGCGGCCAGATCACAAGCCAGCACCACGACCAGATCGGACCCCTGGCCGGTGTCCAATCCGGTCACCACCCCACCCACCGGGCCCTCGTCCGGGTAGCGGTCGTCGACGACCACCAGACCGAGCGCCTCGAGCCGGGGGCGATCACCGCCGACCACGCTCACCTCCCGCGCTCCCGCCTCGACCAGGGCGCGGGAGCACCGACTCACCAGTGGCAGGCCGTCGAGCTCGATGAACGCCTTGTCGTGGCCCATCCGGCGACTCCTCCCGCCGGCGAGCACCACGGCCCGGAACTCCGCCGGTCCGGTCAGGTTCGTTCCTGGTCGTCGGGTGGCCACTGCGGGTCGAGTTGCCGGAGGAACAGCTCGCATCGCTCCGCTTCGTCGTCTTCGCCGAGCTCGGCGGCCGTGGCGGCCAGGCCGGCCAGTGCCGCGAGGAACCCACGGTTGTTCTGGTGACGCCAGCGCACGTGGCCCGAGCCACGCCACCCGTTCGCTCTCAACCGGTCGAGCCCCCGGTGGTAGCCGACCCGATACGCGGCGTAGCGCTCGACCGTGTCCCGACCGGCGTCGCCCAGTCGGGCCCATGCATCGAGGAACGTGGGCCAGCGGGCCACCACCGACGCGACCGCATCACGCCGCTGGGCCGCATCGGCGTTCATCGCCGCTCTCAACGCATCGAGCGCGTCGGCGGACTCAGGATCGAGCACCGTCTCGGGTGGAGCTGATCCGCTGAACTGCACCGGTTGCGATTCGGACATGGTTGCAGGCTACCGACGGTGACCGTCGGGTTCGGGCAGGCTTGCGCTCATGGCACTCGGACCAGTCGGATGGTGTCGGTGGCCGCCGAGTTCTCACGCGAGCCAGCCAGGACGACGATGACGTCGCCGCTGCGCACCAGTCCCGCGCCCATCGCGTCGCTGACTGCCCAGTCGACCATCTCGGTGAAGGTGCCGTGGGCCTCGGAGAAGAGCGGAACCGCGCCCCAGCTCATCGTCAGCTGCTGCACCGTCCGCGGGTCGGGCGAGTAGGCAAGGATGCGGGATTTCGGCCGGAACCGGGCGATGGCCCTGGCGGTGAAGCCCGACCGCGTGATGCAGATGATCGCTGCTGCCGACATGTCGGCTGCAGCCTGCCAGGCGGCCATGGTCATGGCGTCGGTGACCCGAGTGTCGAGACCCGACGCCTCGCTCAGCTGACGGAGGCTGAGCGCCTTGGCCCAGCTTCCGTAGTCGAAACGCTGGTCGGCTGTCTGGGCGATCCGGTTCATGGTCGTGACCACCCGGACCGGATCGTGGCCGATCGCCGTCTCGGCCGACAGCATGATCGCGCTGGTCCCGTCGAAGACGGCATTGGCCACGTCGGTCGCCTCCGCCCGGGTGGGCGATGGCGCGTGGACCATCGATTCCAGCATCTGGGTGGCGGTGATCGCCGGTCGGCCCATGGCGATGCACCGGGCGATGATGTCCTTTTGCAGGTGTGGGATCTCCTCGATGGAGAACTCCTCGCCGAGATCGCCCCGAGCCACCATGATCGCCCCGGATGCCTCGATGATCCCGTCGAGGTTCTCGACCGCGGCACGGGTCTCGATCTTGGCCACGACCAGCGGCCCGTGAGGATGGGGCTCGGTGCCGATCCGTCGCACGTCGTGGGCCGAGCGGACGAACGATAGGGCCACGATGTCGACCCCGACATCGATGAACGCGTCGAGGAACTTCAGGTCCTGGTCGGTGGGCGAGGCCACGCGGAGCCGGTCGCTGGGGATGTGGACCCCGGGTCGTCCCTGCACCCAGCCGCCGTGGGCGACCGTGCCCTGGAGGTGGTCACCACCGTGCTCGTGGATCTCGACGATCACCGTTCCGTCGCCGAACATGAGCCGGTCGCCAGGGTGGATGTCCTCGAGCAGCTCTGGATAGTCGATCTCGATCAACTCGAGCGTGCTGCCGGTGTTGCCCGGAGCGAGCCGTACGGGAAGGCCCTCGAGCAACATGAGACCCTCATCGTCGCCGAAGGATGCCGCCCTGACCTTGGGTCCTGGGAGGTCGACCAGGATGCCGACCGGCCGGCCCACGGCCTTGGCCGCGGCCCGCACCCGGTGGTAGCGCTCCATCTGCTCGTCGAGGGTGCCGTGGGCGAGACCGATCCTTGCCACGTCCATCCCCGCCTCGATCATGGCCTCGAGGGTTGCTGGCTCATCGGAGGCGGGCCCGATGGTGGCGATGATCTTGGTCCGACGATGCATGGCGTTCACGCTATCCAGCTTCTGGGGCCCTCGGTTCCATCCGGCTCTCCCCGGCTCGTAAGCTCGCACCCCCATGGAGCTGCTCTTGATCCGCCACGCCCTGCCCATCCGGATCGACGGAGGCGACGGGCCGGCCGACCCCGACCTCAGCGACGAAGGTCACCGCCAAGCCGAGACCCTCGCCGGGTGGCTGCACTCCGAGCCCATCGACGAGGTGTGGACGAGTCCGCTCCGCCGTGCCCGCCAGACCGCAGCACCCATCGAGGCCGCGTTCGGCACCGAGGCCCGCGTCGACGACGACCTTCGCGAGTTCGACGCCGACGAAGAGCACTACATCCCGTTGGAGGAGCTCCGCGGCTCCGACGACCCCCGCTGGCAGGAGCTGATGGAGCGCCTGGGGGCACCGGAGCAGTTCGCCTTCCGCGACCAGGCCGCGGCCGCCGTCGAACGCATCGTCGAGGCCAATCCCGGGCGACAGGTGGCGGTGGTGTGCCACGGCGGGGTCATCAACGCCTACCTGTCGACCATCCTGGGCATCGATCGTCCACTGTTCTTCGAGCCGACCTACACCAGCATCAGCCGGGTGATGGCCTCCTCCCGCGGTGTTCGCTCGCTCGTGAGCGTCAACGAGATCCCCCACCTGCCCGACCTGCGTCGGACCCACCGCTAACCTCCCGCTAGCCCGCGGGGTCCCGCAGGGCCTCAGTTGCGGGGCACCTCGATCCAGGGCCGGTCCTTGTCGACCCGGATGTCGCCGGGCAGACCCAGGACGCGCTCGCCGAGGATGTTGCGCATGACCTCGGTGGTGCCTCCCTCGATCGAGTTGGCCCGCATGCGAAGGAACGCCCGTTGGGGTGTGCGTCCCTCGGCCGCGGTGTCGGGGCGGCGCATGGTGTAGTCGTCGTAGAGCAGGCCCTCGGGACCGAGGAGATCGATGGTGAACGAGGTGATCTCCTTGTTCAGCTCGGCCGACGCCAGCTTGCCGACCGAGCCCTCGGGTCCGGGAGTGCCCATCTTGCGGTTGTCCGAGGCTCGCATGTTGGTCAGGCGGTGAACCTCGGCCCGGACCCAGAGACTCATGAGCTGGTCCTTCAGCGCAGACCGGTGCCGTTCGCCACGGGCATCGCGGTGGTCGTGATAGGCCTTGACCGCGGTCGCGATGTGGCCCGACCCGCGGGGTGCGACGCCCCCGCCGATCGAGACCCGTTCGTTCATGAGGGTGGTGAGCGACACGCCCCATCCCTCACCGGTGTCGCCGAGGCGCTCGGAGTCGGGGATGCGGACGTCGGTGAAGTAGACCTCGTTGAACTCCGCGTCGCCGGTCATCTGGCGCAAGGGCCGCACCTCGACACCGGGGGCCTCCATGTCGACGACGAAGTAGGTGAGACCCTTGTGCTTGGGCTGATCGGGGTCGGTGCGTACGACCAGCATCCCCCACCGCGAGAGGTGCGCGAGGGTGGTCCACACCTTCTGGCCGTTCACCACCCACTCGTCACCGTCGCGCACCGCCCGGCTGGACAGACCGGCGACGTCGGAGCCCGCCCCCGGTTCGCTGAAGAGCTGACACCAGATCTCCTCGCCGGTGAAGAGGGGGCGCAGGTACCGCTGCTTCTGCTCCTCGGAGCCGTGGGTGACGATGGTGGGCGCCCCCATGCCGTAGCCGATGGGGTTGCGGGCGTAGGGACTCGGCGCGTGGACCTCGGCGAGCCTGGCGTTGACGAGGTTCTGCAGCTTGGGCGAGAGCCCGAGGCCGCCGTAGCCCTCGGGGAAGTGCACCCATGCCAGACCGAGGTCGTACTGCGCCCCGAGGAAGCCGACGGCATCGGAGGTGTCGTGTCCCGAGACGAGCTGTTCGAGCGCGTCGCGCACCCGCTGCTCGTCGACCTGTGTGCTTGCTGCGTCGGTGACGGCCATCCTGTTCCCCAAGCCTCTCTTGACATCTCGTCCAACGGAGTGCCGTCGACGCTACTCGCGGCAGGTCCGGAGGGCGACTCGACGCCGCGCCGCGACCGTACGCGGTACGGTCGCGGACCATGTCGACCAACTACCCAGGCGCCTTCGCCGAGACCCGGCCCGATCACCCGGCCTACATCATGGTCTCCACCGGCCAACCCGTGACCTACCGCGAGCTCGACGACGCTGCCAACCAGATCTCCCAGCTGATCCGTGCCTGCGGTGTCGCCGAAGGCGAGCACGTGGCGTTCTGTCTGGAGAACCACCCCGACTTCTTCAAGATCGCCTGGGGCGCGGCCTACGCCGGGGTGTACTGGACCGCCATCAGCTCGCGCCTGACCGTCGACGAGATGCAATACATCCTCAACGACTGCGGGGCGAAGGTGTTCATCACCAGCGCCTACAAGCGCGACGCTGCCTCCCAGCTCACCGACAAGACTCCCGACGTCACCCACCGGTTCATCATCGACACCGACCTCGACGGCTACGAGCGCTTCGAGGACGCGGTGGCCGCACAACCCGCCGAGCCGCTCCCCGAACCCCGCCACGAGGGGCTCGACATGTTGTACTCGTCGGGGACGACGGGCAGGCCGAAGGGCGTGAAGATCCCCATGTCCGACACCGAGCTGGGAACGCCCACCGCCTTGTCGGGAGCGGGACAGCTGCTGTTCGGCTTCGACGAGGACGCCGTGTACCTCAACCCCGCCCCCCTGTACCACGCCGCGCCGCTGCGCTTCTGCATGGGGATCCACCGGTTCGGAGGCACCGTGATCGTGATGGAGCACTTCGATCCCGAGGAGGCCCTGACGCTCATCGAGCAGTACCGGGTCACCACGAGCCAGTGGGTGCCCACCATGTTCGTGCGGATGCTGAAGCTGCCCGAGGAGGTCCGCAACCGCTACGACGTGTCGAGCCTGCAGGTGGCCATCCACGCCGCCGCCCCCTGCCCGATTCCGGTCAAGGAGCAGATGATCGAGTGGTGGGGCCCGGTGCTGCACGAGTACTACGCCGGCACCGAGGGCAACGGGTTCGTGTACACCAACTCCCAGGACTGGCTCGAGCACAAGGGCACGGTGGGACGGCCGCTCGTGGGCGAGGTGCACATCCTCGACGAGGACGGCAACGAGGTTCCCACCGGCGAGGCGGGCACGGTCTACTTCGGCTCCGAGGGCTCCTTCGAGTACCACAACGACCCCGACAAGACCGAGGACTCGCGCGACCCGAAGGGCCGGGGCTGGACCACCCTCGGCGACGTCGGGCGGGTCGACGAGGACGGGTTCCTGTACCTCACCGACCGCAAGGCATACATGATCATCACCGGCGGGGTGAACGTCTATCCCCAGGAAGCCGAGAACGTCCTCACCATGCACCCTGCAGTGCTCGACGTCGCGGTCATCGGTGTCCCCAACGAAGACTTCGGCGAAGAGGTCAAGGCCGTGGTCCAGCTCGCCGAGGGCTACGAACCCTCCGAAGAGCTCGCACGCGACATCATCGCCACCTGCCGCGAGCAGCTCGCCGACGTCAAGTGCCCGCGCTCGGTCGACTTCCGCGATGAGCTGCCCCGCCACCCCACCGGCAAGCTCTACAAGCGCCTGCTCCGTGACGAGTACTGGCAGGGCCGCGACTCCAAGCTCGTCTGATCGGCCGGCCCCAAGTGACCAGAGCCGCCGACTTCGAGTTCCTCGACCACGGTGGTCCCCTCGCGTTCGCGCACCGGGGCGGCGCGGGCGACTGGCCGGAGAACACGATGCCGGCGTTCGAGCACGCAGTGGCCCTCGACTACCCCTATGTCGAGACCGACGTGCACGTCACCTCCGATGGCGTGCTCGTCGCGTTCCACGACGAGGCCCTCGACCGGGTCACCGACCGAAGCGGGCTCATCCGCGACCTGCCGTGGTCAGAGGTCAGCCGGGCACGGGTGGACGGCCGTGAGCCGATTCCACTGTTCGAGGACATCCTCGGCACCTGGCCCGCGCTCCGCATCAACATCGACCCGAAGCACGACAGCGCGGTCGACCCGTTGGTCGAGGCCATCCGCCGGACCGACTCGGTGCGCCGCGTGTGCATCGGAGCGTTCTCGGATCAACGCCTCGAACGAGTGCGGAACGCGCTGGGACCCGAGCTGTGCACGTCACTGGGTCCGCGCGGGATCGCCCGGTTGAAAGCGGCATCGTTCGGTGCGCCGCTGCAACTGCCCGCCCCGTGCGCCCAGGTGCCGGTGAAAGCCAAGGGGGTGACCGTCACCGACCGACGACTGGTGGCCGCCGCCCATCGTCTCGGCCTCCAGGTGCACGTGTGGACCATCGACGACCCCGACGAGATGGGGCGCCTCCTCGATCTCGGCGTCGACGGCATCATGACCGACCGCCCCGCCGTCCTGCGCGAGGTCCTCGAGCGGCGCGGCCAGTGGGCGGGGGCGTCAGGGTAGGAGCACCCCCGGGTTGAACAGTCCGTCGGGATCGAGCGCGGCCTTGATGGCCCGAAAAGTGTCGATCTCCTCGGCGCTGCGGTTGAGGTGGAGCCACGGCCGCTTGACCCGACCGATGCCATGCTCTGCGCTGATGCTCCCCCCGACGTCGGCCACCAGCCGCAGGACGATCTCGTCGACGGATCCGTCCTCGGGCACAGGACCGGTGACGTTGACGTGCAGGTTGCCGTCGCCCGCATGCCCGAAGATCCACGTGGTCGCGTCGGGATGCGCGGACCGAACGGCGGCTCGGACCCGTGGAACGAACTCTGCCACGACGTCGAGCGGCAGGGTGACATCGAGCTTGTGGGGAGGATGAGGGCCCACCGCGTTGATGACCTCGGTGTGGGCCTCCCGCCAGCGCCAGATCTCGGCGCTGCTGCGGGGATCGGACCCGACCGCGGTGGAGCCCACCGGCCCCGCCGACGCGACGGCCTCGACGAGGGTCTCGACCGGATCGGGGCCCCCTCCCGTCTCGATGAGGAGCACGACCGGATCCGCTACCGGAGGTCGCACCCCCAGGTGCGCGCCCACCGCCGCGAGCCCGTCGTCGAGCATGAGCTCGATGGCCTCCACCTCGGGCAGCGCCCGACGGAGCGGCCCGATGGCGCCGATGGCGGTGTGCAGGTCGGCGAAGCCGACCAGCGCCACGGCCAAGGGACCGGGCTCGGGGACCAGCGCGAGCCGGGCGGCGGTGACGATGCCGAGGGTGCCCTCGCTTCCACAGAACAGCCCAGCCAGGTCGTATCCGGTGTTGTCCTTGACCAATCCACCCAGGTGCGACAGCACGCGGCCATCGGCCAGGACCGCCTCGATGCCGACCAGCTGGCGACGCGTCATCCCGAAGCGCAGCACGTGGTGACCGCCGGCGTTGGTGGCGATCGAACCTCCGATGGTCGCGGTGTCGCGGGCGGCGAAGTCGACGGCGTAGCGCCAACCCGCGCGCCGGGCCGCGGTCAGCACCTCGGCCACGGTGACACCTGCTCCTGCGGTGACCTGGCCGCTGACCGCGTCGACCGGACCGAGCGTGCGCAAGCGGCTGGTCGACAGCACCACCGCGTCACCCTCGGGAACCGCGCCACCGACGAGCCCGGTGTTCCCGCCCTGGGCGACCATCGGGGCACCGTGACCGGAGCAGACCTCGACCACCGCTGCCAGCTCTGCGGTCGAGGCCGGACGCACCACTGCGGCGCACCCACCCGTCCATCGTCCGGTCCAGTCGGCCACGTGGGCGGCAGTCAGGTCACCGGTCAGCACGTGGGACGTGCCGACCACGCCCGCCAGCTCGTCGAGGAGTCCGGTGCGGGCCATCAGTCCTGGAAGTCGGGTGCCCGCTGCTCGAAGTAGGCCCTGACGGCCTCGGCGTTGTTCGCCGAGCCGATGAGCGCGGCCATGGTCTCGGCCTCGGCCGCGAAACCCTCGGCCAACGGGGCTTGCCCTGCCATGTTGACCAGCCGCTTGGCGCCACGGATCGCGTGGGGGCTCTTGGCGGCGATCTCACTGGCCAGCTCCATCGCTGCCCCCTTCGGGTCCTCGCTCAGGTGGGTGGCAAGGCCGAGCTCGACACACTCGCGGCCATCGACCATCCGCCCGGTGAAGGCGAGCTCCTTGGCCACGTCGAGGCCGACCAACCGCGGCAGCATCTGGGTGCCGGTCATGTCGGGTACCAGACCCCATCGGATCTCGAGCACGCTCATCGTCGCGTCGGGAGCGATGAAGCGGATGTCTGCGGCCAGCGCGATCTGCAAGCCCGCACCCAACGCCGGACCGGTGATCGCGGCGATCACCGGCGCCGGCTGCTCGGTCCAGGTGTAGGCGGCCTGCTGACCCAACGACGTGATGCGATCCCCCCGATCGAGGATGGTGCTCGGGCCGACAGCATCGGGGGCCCGGTCGTCGGTGTCCCCCGAGTCGGAGCGGGTGCGATCTCCGCCGGCCATCGCCGCGAAGCTCGACAGGTCGAGGCCGGCACAGAACCCGCGCCCCTCCCCCGACAGCACGATGGCCCGAACCGAGCGGTCGGCTCGGAGGGCTGCACCGGTGTCGACCAACGCCCGGAACATCGCCGGGTCGACCGCGTTGAGCTTCGACGGGCGGTTCAGGCGCACATCGGCCACCGCACCGTCGATCGACACGGTGACCCGGGACGCCCCGTCGTCTGCGGTGCTGGCGGTCTTGCTCATCTCATCTCCCACGTGTCGCTTCGAGCAGCACCCTACCCAAGCCACAGCGATCGGCCCGTCGGACACCCCGACGGCGAGCATGTCTCATCCAGCCCTCGGGAGCGGCCATCATGGAGTCGCCTCAGATCATGGACACCCATCCCTTCCTCCTCCGCTGCCTCCGCGGCAGTCGCCATCGGGCACGCGTGACCACCGCCGCCGCCGCGGTGGTCGCGCTGCTCGCCTCCGCTGCCCCTGGCGCTGCCCAAGCGGTACCCGACGAGGGCCTGATCGACAGGGTGCTGGCCGACCCCGAGTCCGAGATCGGTCCCCCCGACCCGCTGGGCTCCGAATCGGCGCTCGAGGAGGCACGAGCCCTTCTACCGGAGTCGGTTCGCGAGGTCCCGGCCGTCGGGGTCGCCGTCGAGGACGCCGAAGCCGAGATCCGCTCGCTGGAGGCGACGATCCGCACCAACCGCGCCGTCCGGAACCAGGCCTCGACCGACCTCGACCGCCTCGAGGGTGAGCGGCAGGGCCACCGCACCCAGATCTCTGCCATGACCGGGCGCCGCCGCTCGGCCGGTCAGCGGGCCGCCCAGCTGCGAGACGAGCTCGGGGCGCTGGCCGTGGCCGCCTATGTCGGGGCCGGTGACCCCGCGCCCGGGCTCGGGATCGGACTCGACCCGACCGCCGTGGCCGAGACCGGACGGCAACGGGTGATGATGGAGGCGGTGGACACCACGCTTCGCGAGCGCTTGGCGCTCGCCGAAGCCGAGGTCACCTTCCTCGGTCGCCAGATCGACCACACCCAGGATGATCTGATCCGAGTGCGCGAGGAGATCGAGGTCAACACCCAGCGACGCGATGACGCCATCGAGGAGCTGGCGGTCGCCGAGCCGGCGCTGCCCGGAGCCCAGGAACGCTTCAGCGAGGTGTTCATGACCTCGCGGGTCGAGGGCGCCGACTTCACCGTCGTCGCCCTCGACGCCTACCGCACCGCCGCCGGTGTGGTCAACGCGGAGCTACCGAGCTGTGCGGTGCCGTGGTCCGTGCTCGCCGGCATCGGCCGCGTCGAGAGTCGCCACGGCCACTACGGCCGCTCCACGGTGCGAGCCGACGGCACCACCACCCGGCGCATCACCGGCATCGCGCTCGACGGAGCCGACGGCATCCTTCGCATCCCAGACACCGACGGTGGCGCCCTCGACGGCGACCCGGTGTTCGACCGGGCGGTCGGTCCGATGCAGTTCATCCCCTCGACCTGGCGCATGGTTCGCCGCGACGGCGACGGCGACGGTCGGATGGATCCCCACAACCTCTATGACGCCGCCGCCGCAGCCGCTGCCTACCTGTGCCGCTCGCACAGCCGGCTCGACCGTCCAGCCTCGCTCAACCGCGCGCTGCTGTCCTACAACCGCTCCCAGTCGTATGTGAGCTCGGTGCTCAGCCACCGTCTCTCCTACGACCGTCTGGGACTGCCCCTCGGAGGCGACCATGACAATTGACACGGCGACAACGCAATGAATACCGTTCGAGCGACCCGTGGCGACTCAGATCACGCGGGCGTCCGCGACCATCGCACGCGGGCCGGACGAAGGCTCAGTGACGCTCGAGATCATCGGGCACCAAGGGGGAGGATTCGGGTGAAGCTCACGCCGTGTCAGGTGACCGCTCCGGCCATCTCGCGAAGCGGTGCCGCAACTCGGGCCACCGTCGGCGGATCCATCTGCCACCACACCATCCAGGAGTGCTGCCCATGAACCGTCGTCGCTCGGTCTCCACACTCGAGCCCCGGTTGCAGAGCGACAGCGCGCACCTGCTCGAGGTGCGCGACCTCAAGACGCACTTCATCACCCCGCTCGGTCGGGTGCGTGCCGTCGACGGGGTCAGCTTCGATCTCGAGCGGGGCAAGACCCTCGGCATCGTCGGCGAATCCGGCTCGGGGAAGACGGTGCTGTCGCGGTCGGTCATGAACCTGCTTCCGCGCAGCAACGTGGTCCGCGACGGCAGCGTGGTCTTCGAAGGCCGCGACATCACCAGGCTGAGCCCCAAGGCGATGCGCGACATCTGGGGCATCGAGGTCGCCATGGTCTTCCAGGACCCGATGACCTCGCTCAACCCGGTGGTCAAGGTCGGTCGCCAGATCACCGAGTCGCTCCGCTTCCACCTCGACCTCAACAAGCAGGAGGCCCGCGACACCGCCATCGCCCTCCTGCACTCGGTCAACATTCCCGAGCCCGAGAAGCGCATCGACGAGTATCCGCACCAGCTCTCGGGTGGGATGCGACAGCGCGTCACGATCGCCATCGCACTGGCGTGTGGCCCCAAGCTGTTGATGGCGGACGAACCGACGACCGCCCTCGACGTCACGGTGCAGGCCCAGATCCTCGAGTTGCTGGCCAGGCAGCAGCGCGAGCGTGACATGGGCATGGTCCTGGTGACCCACGATCTCGGTGTGGTTGCCGGTCGGACCGATGAGATCATCGTGATGTACGGCGGGAAGGTGGTCGAGAAGGCGCCGACCCCGGTGCTGTTCGCCCACATGCGGATGCCCTACACCGAGGCGTTGCTGAACTCGATCCCCCGCCTCGAGAGTCGCAGTCACACACGGCTCAAGGTGATCGGCGGACGTCCGCCCGACCTCATCAACCCGCCGAAGGGGTGCACGTTCAGTCCACGGTGCCCCTACGCCCAACCGAAGTGCCACGAGGAGGAACCCCCGCTCGTCGAAGCCGACTCGCCCGGGCACCAGTTCGCCTGCTGGTTCCCCGTCGGGACCCCCGAGAATCGGGCCGCCTTCGAGCGCAACATCGAGGTCGGGCTCCCGCAGACCCTCGTGACCCTGGAAGAGAACCCGACGGAGGCTTCACATGGCCGGTAGCGGCACCGCACACCTGCGCACTGACCAGGACCCGCTGATCAGCGTCGAGCACCTCACCGTGGAGTTCCCGTTGAAGAAGGGGCTCAAGGTCCACGCCGTGTCCGACATCAGCTTCGACATCCTCGAGGGCGAGACGCTCGGGCTGGTGGGCGAGTCCGGGTGTGGCAAGTCGACGACGGGCCGCGCGCTGATGCAGCTTCCCCGCCCCACCAGCGGCACCGTGACCTTCCGCGGCCAGGACATGACCGAGCTCGACGCCGAAGCGATCCGGCGGTTGCGTCCCGAGATCCAGATGATCTTTCAGGACCCCATCTCATCGCTCAACCCCCGCCGGCGCATCGGTGATGTCATCGCCGAACCTCTCGCCATCTGGGGTCGCGGCGACGCCAAGGAGCGAGCGAAGGTCGTCGACCACGTTCTGGCATCGGTAGGCCTCAATCCCGAGGTCGCCAGGACCAAGCGGGCCCACGAGTTCTCCGGCGGTCAGTGCCAGCGCATCTCCATCGCCCGGGCCCTCGTGCTCGACCCCAAGGTGATCATCTGTGACGAACCGGTGTCCGCGCTCGACGTGTCGGTGCAGGCCCAGATCCTCAACCTGCTCGAGGACATGAAGGCCGAGTACCAGCTGACCCTCGTCTTCATCGCCCACGACCTGGCGGTGGTCAAGAACGTCAGCGACCGCGTCGCGGTGATGTATCTCGGAAAGATGTGCGAGGTCGGACGACCCGACACCATCTACGAACGCCCCGCCCATCCCTACACCGAAGCGCTCCTCACCTCGATCCCGGTTCCGGACCCCACGGTGAGCCCCGAATCCCGCGACACGATCAAGGGGGAGCTGCCCTCGCCGATCATGCCGCCCAGCGGCTGTCGGTTCCGCACTCGGTGCCCTCGTGCCGAGGATCGGTGCGCCCAGATCGAACCCACGATGCGCCGGGTCGGTGATGATCACTGGGCGGCATGCCACTACCCCCTCATCCCGGTCGTCGAGGAGCCCGCCGCCACGACCTGACGTGACCGGGTCGACCGGTCGGGTTCACACCGGCCGGACGGGCCCAGGAGGAGGAAGGCCGATGACCCAACGGCGGGGTGGTCGCACCAGGCTCGCTCCCGAACTGCGCCGCGCCCAGATCGTCGAGGCAGCCATCGAGGTCATCGCCGGTCGTGAACCGTCCGAGGTGACCTTCGAGGAGATCGCCGACGCTGCCGGGGTGTCGCGGGCCCTGGTCTACAACTACTTCGGCGACCGCGGCGGGCTGGTCGGCGCCGCATGCATGAGGGCCTTCGACCAGCTCGACCACGCCATCACACCGGCGTTCGATCCGGCGCTGCGCCCGGCCGAACAGGCCAGGGAGTGGATCCGACTGTGCCTGGTCTTCGCCCGGGACCACCCGGGGCCGTGGGCCATGATCAGCTCGTCGGCGGCCAGCAAGCATCCGGCGGTCCAACAAGCACGTCGGCGGCGCCTCGAAGGGCTCACCCGCAGGTGGGGTGGGACCGACCAAGCCCGCATCATCACTGCGGCGATCGGCGGGCTGTTGAACACCGCCATCACCGAGCACGAAGCGATGGGCCGACCGCTCGAGCTCGATCAGTTGGTCGACCTGCTGAGCGTCCTTGCCTGGAAGGGCTTGTCGCCCCTCATCCCCAGTGGTCTGGCCACCATCTCCCCCACAGACGACATCGAACCCACCGACCGGGTGTGACCCCGCCGATGAGGCATGCGACGATGGAGCATGGCCACTCCTCCTGACATGACCATCAACACCGACGCCCTCTACCGCATCGCCATCACCACGCCCAAGGGCGACATCTCACTCGAGCTCGACCCCGACCTGGCACCGGTCACGGTGAACAACTTCGTCCACCTCGCTCGCGAGGGCTTCTACGACGGTCTCACCTTCCATCGGGTCGTCCCCGGCTTCGTGATCCAGGGTGGATGCCCCGACGGCGACGGACGGGGCAACCCCGGCTACCGATTCGACGACGAACCGGTCAAGGGCGACTATCACCTCGGTGCGGTGGCCATGGCCAACGCCGGTCCCAACACCAACGGATCGCAGTTCTTCATCTGCATCGACAACCTCAAGGGTCGGCTCGACAAGAACTACAACTACTTCGGCAAGGTCACCGACGGCATGGACGTCGCCCTGACCATCGAGGTGGGCGACACCATGGAGCAGGTGCAGGTGACCGAGGTCCCCAAGGCCTGAGTACGTGGAGCTCAACCTCCCTGAGATCCACGAGGCGATCGCCCGGGTCGTTCCCGACCGCGACTGCATCGTGCACCGCGACCACCATCTGAGCTGGGCCGCGGTCACCGACCGGACCCGGCGTTTCGCCGCCCTTCTCGCCTTCAACGGAATCGGCCGCAACCGGCGGCTCGCCGACTGCGAGCCGTGGGAGTCACCGCACGACCCCGTCGCGCTCTACCTCCACAACGGGCCGGAGTACCTCGAGGCCATGCTGGCGGCGATGAAGGCCGGAGCAGCCGCGGTGAACGTCAACTACCGCTATGTCGCCGACGAGCTCCGCTACGTGCTCGACGACTCGCGGGCTCGAGCGATCGTCTACCACGAAGCTCTCAGTCCCGTGCTCGCCGAGGTGCTCGACGACCTCGAGCACCTCGACCTGCTCATCCGGGTCCCCGACGGATCGGGCCACGACCCCTTGCCGCAGAGCATCGACTGGGACGATGCGCTCGACCACGCCGACCCCGGCCTTCCCCACGAGATGGTCGAGCAGTGGAGCGGCGACGATCTGTACCTGCTCTACACCGGGGGAACGACCGGTGCGCCCAAGGGTGTGTGCTGGCGTCAGGCCGACTTCCTCGTCTCGGCGCTCGGTGTGCGGACCCGCTCCGGCGACGAGTACGACGGGATCGCCCCCATCGTCCAGCGGGCCACAGGATCAACGCTCCGTGCCCTCCCGGCACCCCCGTTCATGCACGGCGCTGCGCACTGGAACGCCATCAGCGCCTGGATCAGCGGCGGAACGGTGGTCATCCAGGACCGCACCGATCACCTCGATGCCGCCGACCTGATCGACACGTGCGCCCGCGAGGCGGTCACGGCGCTGCAGATCGTGGGCGACTCCTTCGCCCGACCACTGATCGAGGAGCTGCGTCGGCGACCACGCGAGCTTCCTTCCCTGAGGTTCGTGACCAGTGGCGGCGCTCCCCTCACCGAGCGGACCGCCGATGAGCTGCTCGAGGTCCTCCCCGCGATCACCCTCACCGATGTCCTCGGGTCCTCCGAGAGCGGTCGGCAAGGCACCCGGTCCGCCGACGTCGACCACCACGGCGGAGAGAGCTTCACCCCGTCGAAGGGCTCGGTCGTGCTGTCCGAGGACCGGAACCGGGTGCTCGCGCCCGGAGAGCCGGAGTTGGGATGGCTGGCCCAGGGCGGGCGCGTGCCTCGCGGATACCTCGGTGACCCCGAGAAGACCGCGCAGACCTTTCCGGTCGTCGACGGTCTCCGCTACTCGGTACCCGGCGACCGTGCCCGGCTGCTCGACGATGGCAGCATCGAGTTGCACGGGCGCGACTCGGTCACCATCAACACCGGCGGCGAGAAGGTGTTCGCCGAGGAGGTCGAGGCCGCCCTCAAGTCCCACCCCGAGGTCGACGATGCCATCGTTGTCGGACGTCGGTCGCCCACCTGGGGCCAGGAGGTCGCCGCGGTGGTGGCGCTCCGTCCCGGTTCAGCGGTCACCGACGACGACCTGCGCGCCGCCTGTGCCGCCCACCTGGCTCGCTACAAGTTGCCCAAGACCATCGTGCGGTGCGACCAGGTGGTCCGGAGCCCTGCGGGCAAGCCCGATTACGGGTGGGCCCGAGCGCGGGTGCTCGAGGCCACCGACCTCACTCCTTGAGCGCCACCGCGTTGGGCGTCACGTTCATCTTCGGCTCGTAGGCCTGAACCTCGACCTCACGTCGAGGTCCGCCCAGGTGGTCTCGGAGTTGTCGACGGCAGCCCGCACACGGGCCGTAGAAGCGCTCGGACGCGTCCTGACCGCAGCGCGGGCACGTGATCGCCGCTTCGTCCGAGCATGCATCGAGCACGGTGGGCTCCATCACCCGAGCATGGCACAGCCCGTCGCTGCCCTGGCGGACCTGTGGACGACCGTCACAATCCACAGGGTTGCTCCCCTTCCTCCCCACAGGCCCGGCTCCGTACCATGCCGACAGCGACCATCAGAGGAGCCCGCCATGCCTCGCTACCAGATCACCCTCATCGACGAGTCCGTCGAGTGCATCGACGGCGCCGACGCCTACCTCCAGGAAGGGCAGATGACCACCTTCTTCGCCACCGACCGGCGCGTCGTCGACTCGTGGAGCACCCGCCTGGCCAGCTTCCGCACCGCCGACATCCGGGCGGTGCGGCGCCTCGATCACGTGCTCGCGGCCAGCGTCGAACCCACCCGGTACACGGCCTGAGGGCGCGGTGAGCAACGGGTCGACCCCCTCCTCGACGCGCTAGCTTCTTCGGCTTGTCCGCTGTGCCACCGCGCCGCCCCGGGTCCACCCACGCCGCCCGCGTCGTCGGCGCGCTCGTCGCTGCCCTCGGCTCGCGCCGGACGACCTTCGGGCTCGCCATCGCCGCCGCGGTCGCCGCCGCGCTGATCCAGCACCTCGTCTACCCGGCCTTCTCCTGGAACCGCGACGAACCCGTCTATCTGTGGCAGGTCGAGCTGTTGCGGCAGGGCCAGCTCAGCGGGACCGACGGAGGGTTCCCTGCGCTGTTCCACCCGTGGCTCAGCGCCTGGCGCGACGGACAGTTCTTCACCCAGTACCCCCTGGGCTGGCCGGTCGTCATCCTCGCCGGCACCTGGATCAGCTGGCCCGGTGCCGCCATCAGTGCCGCCGCCGCACTCGCGGTCAGCGGGGTCAGCGCCCTCACCCACCAGCTGTCGGGAGATCGTCTCCTCGCCAACGTCGCCGGGTTGGTCCTGTTGTGCTCGCCGATCTTCGCCGTGCAGGGCGGGCTCTACCTCAACTACCTGTTCACCACCGGCCTCGGCCTGTGGTTCCTCGTGCTGTTCCTCGGGGCGGTCCGGACGCGATCGCCGTGGCGTGCCGCCGCGTCCGCGATCCCGTTCGGATGGATCGTGTGCACCCGGACCTTCGACGCGGTCCTCTGGGGCAGCGTCGCCGTCGGCTACGTGGCCGTGGTCGAGCGTGGACGGTGGAACCGGCAGCTGCGCACCGCCGCCGGGTTCGTCGCGGCACTGGCTCCCTTCGTCGCCATCCAGCTCCTGCACAACCGGGCGCTCACCGGTTCGCCGTTCACCTTCCCCATCACCGCCAAGGATCCCCTCGACACCTTCGGGTTCGGTCATCGCCGGCTCATGCCTGCGTTCGAGTCCGAGGGCTACGGCCTCCGTCGTGCGGTGGTCAGCACCGTCAAGCACGGGTTCTTCCTCCCGTGGTTCCTGGTGGGCGCCTATCTCGGCGTCGCAGTGGCTGCGGCCACGGCGTGGTTCCACCGACGCCGATCGTCCACGTGGCTCCTGGTGGCTCTGATCGTGGTGTTCCCGGTCGGCTACTTCGCGTTCTGGGGCACCTACGTCTCCTCGCTCACCGTCCGGCTCAGCGGTCCGATCTACTTCGTCCCCCTGTACGCCCCACTGGCCATCCTCATCGCCACCGGTCTGGTGGAGCTGGCACGCCAGCGGCCGCGGGCGACGATGGCCCTGGTGATCGTGCTGGCGGTGATCACCGTTCCGGTCACCACCGGACGGCTCGGTCTCAACCGCGAGCTCAGCCGGGCCCAGGTGGCCTGGCGCGACTCGGTCGCGGGCCTCGACGAGCCCGCGGTGGTGGTCGTGGCCGCCACCTCGTACCTCCTCTACCTCAACCCCTTCTCGGCCAACACCCCCGACATCGACGGCGACATCATCTATGCCACCAACTCGTCGCCGACGGTGATCGATCTCCTCGACGCCCATCCCGAGCGCGAGCACCTCCTCCAGCGGACGGAGCTGCCGCCGGAGCAGCTGCTCCCCTCGGAGCGACCTCGCCGGTCCAGGATCGTGCTCGAACCCATGGAGGTGATCGAGGACGAGGCCGTCCTGGTCACGGCCCGGATCGTGCCACCTCGCGACGGGGAGCGGGTCTGGGCGCACCTCGACCTCGGCGATGAGGAGACCTGGCGCTCGCTGACCTATGACTCCGAGGCCGGGACGCCCATCGAGACCTCCTGGCTGCTCGCCACCTCGGACTCGTCTGCTTCGGTGCGAGACGATCCCGACACCGTCATGCTGCCACGGGGATATCTCACGGTCTCCTTCGGCGCGACCTTCGGCGCCGCGCCGCGCCGAACCCGGCTGACGCCGTTCGTGTTCCAGCGGTTCCACCTCCGCACCGTCGACGGGGTCGAGGTCCTGACGCCAGGTCCGAGCTTCCGCGGTCGCGAGCAGGACGACCTGCCCTTTCCCGTGCGTTGGGATGCGGTGCTCGACAATCCCGAGCTCAGCGTGGAGGTCGATCCCTGACCCCTCGACCGCCGGTGCGCAGCTCCCACGCCGCGGCGGCCGCGACGACCACGCCGAGCGCGGCCCACGCCACCATCGGGCGATCGAGGGGGTAGCTGGCCAGGAGGAACGCCGGCGCGGCCACGGCGGCCACGTAGCGCAGCCGTGGCCACCACCCGACCGCAACGGTGCCCAGCGCGGCGACCACTCCGACCCATGGCCGGCTGACCACGAACATGGCTGTGCCCGTTGCCGCCGCCGCCACCGCGAGCGCAACGGCCCCGGGCCGTCGGCCATCGCCGGTTGATGTGGTCGGGCTCTGGGTAGCGGCCACGGCCCCCGGCGATGGTCGGGTGCCGATCACCAACCCCAGGCAGATCCCGATCGCGAACACCGACACCGCCAGCGCCCACCACACGATCTGCTGAGGCTCCCACCTCAGCTCGACCGCGATGGTGCCCGCCGCGTCGGGTTCGACGAGCCAACCGTTGGCATAGCCGTTCACGAGGGTGCGGTCGCCGACCGAGAGCTCGGCTCCGGTGGCGTCGTCGGTGGCGGTGGCCGTCCATCCGTCGTTGATGCTCTGGCCCAGCACCACCCACACCGGGTTCCCGTCGCTGCGAACCGTGGCGCTCCAGGACGTGCGGCCGGCACGGACCTCGACCAGATCGGCGGGAGCGGGACCGGTCCGGCCATGATCCTCGGCGGTGGCCCCAGCCTCGGCCGGGGCGCTCAGCACCAGGCGGTCGAGGTCCAGACCCGACTCGTGGCCGGGCGTGGCAACCATCCGGTGCCGTCCCGCTCCCAGCTCGACCGCGCCATCGCAGAGCTCCACCTCCAGCCCGTCGCGCATCTGGTCCGCTCGACCGTGCACCCGCACCGCAAGTGGCTCGCCGTCGAGATCGACCAGATCGTCCCGGCATCCTGTGTCCAGGCGGTCGACATCGTCGATCCCAGGGTTCGGGCTCCCCACCTCCACCTCGCTGATGGCGACCGGCAGCGTGGCCATCGGCGCGGGATCGCCGGGCGGTGAGCTACGGCGCTCGACGTCGATGATCTCCAATTCGAGTTCCTGGCCGGTGATCGGGTTCATCTCCAGCTCGATCCGGTGGAGCGAACCCGGGGTCCCCGGATCCGGGGAGCTCTCGAGTCGATGGGTCGCGACGATCTCGCCGTCGACGCGCAGCGCCAGCTCGGTGGGCACCGAGTGCAGCTCATCGTTGGCCACGTCGACCGACACCGACCTCGTGCTGAGCGGTTCGTCGTAGCGGACCCGGATGGATTGGCCCACCTGGGGACCGAACGCTGCGGTCCACGCCGTGTCCTCGTCGCCGTCAAAGGCCGACGAGGCACGGGCGTCGATGTCGCCCTGCAGCCGGCTCGTGGCCTCGACCACCCCCGCCGGACGGCTGCCGAGCAGCTCATCGAGCACCGCGTCGGGAGCCCCTGGGTTGGCCCGGACGGTGCCCCCGAGGGTGAACCGCCGATCGCCGGGAAGCTCGAAGGTTCGATCCAACCACCGTTCGGCATCGGTGCGTCCCCGCGCGTAGGGGTCGTAGCGGAGGCGGGTCAACACCACGTCGAGGCGATGGTCACCGGCGTCCTGTCCGGCCCGGTCGAACAGCTCGCGGGGGAGGACCACGGTCTCGGCCAGCGAGACCCCCGGTATCTGCACCTCGGCGAAGCCCACCGCGTTGGCCAGCTCCGGTTCGAACCCCGGGTCGGACACGCCGGTGATCTCGATCTCGAACCGCTGGACCGGTTCGTCGAGGTCGAGCGGGATCGGTTGCCCGGTCGGCGATGACGAGGTGGCGTCGAGCTCGACATCCACGGGTGGCGCAGCATCGAAGTGGATGCGCACGCGCTCGACGACCCGGTCTCGGGGACCATCCTGGGGCTGGACGAGCACGATCTGGTCCGGGGCGATCGCCTCGTCGAGCGCGACCGACACTCGCTGGCCTCGGGGATCAGCCCCTCCGATGCGCCACGCCGTCGCCAGGTCGTCGTCGAAGGCGGCGAAGGCCCGGTCCTCGGGACGGGCCGCCCCGCCGGTGATGCTCGCGCTGACCTGACCACCGAGGTGCTCGACCACCGTGCGGGCGTCATCGGAACTCCCGGTGAAGGGGTCCAGGCGCACGTCGTAGCCGGTGGGTTCGATGAGCGTCTCCCCCGCACGCTCGGTCGGTCCTCGTGTGTCGCGGATGGCATAGAACCAGGTCTGGATGCGGCGACGATTCGAGTCGGTCAGGACCAGGTGGGCATCGCGGGACAGGGCGTGGTCCAGCGCGACGTCGTCGAGACCGGCCGAGTAGAGCAGTAGCGAACGCCCGTCGACGAGTCCTGCCGCCGCGGCGTCGACCACACCGTCGCCGTCGCCGGCGAGCACGATCGGGCCGCGGGAGTCCTGAACGCGGAGCACTCCCGACGCATCGGAGATCTCCAGGGACGTGATCGGGGGAACCGGTCCATCGACCAGGGGTGGTCGGGCCCCCCGCAGCGCGGCGAAGTTCAGATGCCGTGGGTCGACCGGAGCGAGACGGCGTTCGGGCTCATTGACCGCGACGTCGCCGAAGGTCGCGAGCCCGGAGACCCCTGGCGTCGCCGGCTGGGTCAGCGCCGACCAGAGGCGATACGGCTCGGGGGCCCGGAACCGCTCGAACTGCAGGTCCGATCGGATCACCACGTCTCCGGCCCCGAACAGCCTGGCCACGGGAGCCAGCGACTCGGGTTCGACGATGCCCTCCTGCATGCGGCGGTCGAGAGCATCGAGCAGGTTCGCGGTCGCGGCCGACCCGTAGGGGAGCACCTCGCGAGCCAGGTGGGGGCGGTCGATCAGCGCCGGGAGCACCGGCTCGACGGTGTTGCCCCAGCGGTGCGCGGCAAAGGGGCTACCGGGCACCTCGAGCACCCTCGACGGGTTGCCCGTCGGGAGCGCGCCGCGGGCGTCGAGATGCTCGGCAGCCTCGACCCATTCGTGGGGGAGGGATTCCGGACGGTCGAGGTGCTCGGAGAGGTAGCCGTGAACGCCGATCGGCGCCATCGTGGCCAGCGCCGCGACCACCAGCAGGCCGGCACCGAGGCGCCGGTGCTCGGAGCGGGGCATCGACTCGATCCAGGTGGCGAGCACCACGACAACACCGATGAGCAGCACTGGCACGATCCGGTGGGAGTTGCGGAACGCCAGCCCCACGGTGGTCTCCTCGCCGAACCATCGAAACCCCCGGCCGAACCAGCTGGGGTCCCGGTAGGGCCAGGCACCGACGGCGACCACCGTCGCCACCGCCATGCAGGCCACCGCGAAGACCCGCCGGGCGCCGGTGGTGAGCACCGCCGCGGCGAGGGCCAGTGCGGGGATCACGAGGCTCACCGCGATCACCCACGGCGTGTCGAGATAGGACTCGGCCTGGTCGATGGAGTACCCCAAGCGGTCCTCTCCTGCGAAGAACCAGTTGCCGAGCCCGCGGAGCACGTCATTGGGCATCGACCACCGGGCGACCTCGGCAAGGTTCTCGGTGACCGCCAGCACCGGCATGCCATAGGCCCCCTGCACCCACAGCCCCGCGAGCCACCAGGCCGACGCCAGCAGCGACAACGCGCCGATCCGCACCGCCGTCGCGGCCGATCGACCGGCCTCGGAGAGCCCGCCCAGGGCGTGATGCATCACGACGAGGATCGGGCCGATCGCAACCAGTGCCAGCGACGTGGCGTTGACACCAGCCACGGTGGCCACCGTCAGGGCGATCAGCGCCGGATGGCGCCATCCTCCCCACCTCAGGGCCCGGCGGGTCAGTTCCACCAGCCACGGCAGGCCGACCCAAGGCAGCAACAGCACCGAGGCTCTCGCCGTGAAGGCGAGCTGATAGGGGCTGAGCGCATAGACGAGCGCGCCGGCGAAGGCGACGCACGGTCCTGCGCCGAGGTGTCGGAGCAACCACCTGGCCCCCAGCGCGGCCAGGAAGGTCAGCGTGCCGAGCCAGAGGCGTTGGGCCACCCAGTCGGGCACGCCGAGCTGTTCGAAGGCCCAGAACCACGGGCCCATGGGCCACAGGTAGCCGATGTGTTGGTGGGGGACGGTTCCGGCCCCATGGGACGGGTCCCACATGAAGGCCGCTCCCTCGAGGAACCGGCCCGGATCGACATAGAGCGCCTGCTTGCTGTCGGCGCTGACCCGACCGGGCGACGACAGCAGGAACGGGAGGTAGGCGATCACCGCCAGGGCGGCGAACTCGCCGGCACGCGCCAGCCCGACCCACCCGGGGCGCCGCAGGTTCACCATTGGGGCCCGATGCTACCCCTCACCACCGCTTCGCCTTCGCGTACCCCACCAGACCTGCCCGAGCAGGTACGGTACTGCCCTGCCTGACCTCGACCTGACCCAGATGCCTGCTCGCTCGTGACCCGCACCAACCGTCCAGCACCGAGGCAGGCGCTCCCCTACCTCGCGTTCGCAGCACTCTGCTACGTGCCGCTGGTCCTGACCCGGCCAGGTTGGTTGAGCGCCGACACCAAGTCGTACCTCTACATCGATCCCGGACGCCTGTTGAGCCGGGCCTGGTCGATGTGGGACCCCCAGATCGGACTGGGGACCGTGTCGCACCAGACCATCGGCTACCTGTGGCCCATGGGCCCGTGGTTCTGGGCGTTCGAACAGCTCGGGGTCCCCGATTGGCTCGCGCAGCGCCTGTGGTGGGGCACCTTGCTCTTCCTCGCCGGGGCCGGGGTCGTGTACCTGTTGCGCCGGTTCGACTGGCCGCCGGTGGCCATCTGGCCCGCCGCACTGGTCTACGCGATGACGCCCTATGTCCTCACCCACATCGCACGCCTCTCGGGTGTGCTTCTCCCCTACGTGGGGCTCCCGTGGATGCTCGCGCTGACGGTCCTGTCGATCCGAAGCCAGCGGTGGCGTCACCCGGCCCTGTTCGCGCTGCTGGTGACGACGGTGGGAAGCATCAATCTCACGGCGCTGGTCTTGGCCGGTCTCGCACCGGTGATCTGGGTGGTGTATGTCGCCGTCACCGGCCAGGAGCGGCTCGGACAGCTGGTCCGGGCCGTGGGGCGTATGGCGGTGCTCACGGTGGTGACCAGCCTGTGGTGGCTGGCCGGTCTGGCCGTGCAGGCTTCGCACGGGATCGACATCGTGCGCTACACCGAGACCGCGGAGGTCGTGGCCCGCACCTCGACCGCGTTCGAGGTGCTCCGGGGGCTGGGCTACTGGTTCTTCTACGGGGGCGACAAGCTCCAGCTGTGGCTCGAGGTGAGCTACCTCTACACCCAGCGCCCGTGGTTGCTGGCGGTCACCTTCGCGCTGCCCGGCCTGGCACTGCTGGGTCCGGCGATCGGGCGGTGGCGTCACCAGGCGTTCGCCGTCGCCCTGCTCGTCGTCGGTGCGCTCGTGGCGATCGGCGCCCACCCGTGGGGCGACCCCAGCCCCTTCGGTCGAGCCCTGCAGTGGTTCCTCGCCACCGAGCGGGGGCTCGCGTTCAGGAGCCTGCCGCGTGTCGCCCCTCTGGTGGCGCTGGGGTCAGCGCTGCTCATCGGCACGGTCGTCGGAACGCTGGCCACGCGCTGGCCACGGCAGGCCAGGGCGGGAGCCGTGGCGGTGGTCGCCCTCGCCGTGGCCGGCTTGGCGCCGCTGTGGCAACGCTCGCTGGTGAACGACAACCTGTCCCGTCAGGACATCCCCGCCTACTGGCACGATGCCGCCGACACGCTCGAGTCGCGCGACGACGGCACGCGAGTCCTGGCACTGCCCGGCAGCGACTTCGCCTCCTACCGATGGGGTATGACGGTCGATCCCGTCATGCCGGGCCTCACCGATCGTCCCTACGTGGCGCGCGAGCTCGTGCCACACGGCGGCGCCATGGGGGCCGACTTGCTGAACGCGCTCGACCTGCGGCTGCAGGAGAACACCATCGACCCGGACTCGATCGCCCCGGTGGCCCGTCTCATGCGGGCAGGCGACGTGTTGGTCCGAAGCGATCTGGAGTTCGAACGCCACAACACCGCGCGTCCACGCACGGTCTGGCGGATCCTCACCCACGCGCCGGGTCTGGAGGCGCCAGTCGGGTTCGGCGATCCGGTCCCCAACGAGGCAGGACCCATCCTCCAGCACCTCGACGAGCAGTGGCTGCTCTATGAGGGCACGCTGCCCGACCCGCCACCGGTCGCGGTCTTCGACGTGGCCGACGCGGTTCCGATCGTGTCGGCGAAGCCGGCCGAGGCCCCGCTGCTGCTCGCCGGCGACGGCGCGGGGATCGTGGACGCTGCAGCTGCAGAGCTCATCGACGGGACCGAGCTGATCCGCTACACCGGCAGCCTCGATGCCGAGGAGATCGAGGCCGAACTGGCCGGCGGAGCCACCCTGCTCATCACCGACACCAACCGCAAGCGTGGCGAGCGGTGGGGCGCGCTGCGTCACAACCGGGGCCACACCGAACGCCTCGACGAGTCGCCCCTGCGAGAAGATCTGGCCGACAACCGCCTTCCCCGCTTTGCCGACGCTCCTGCCTCGGCCCAGACAGTGGCCATCCAACGGGGTGGGGTCACCGCCGACGCCACGGCCTACGGCAACCCGATCACCTACGCCGGCGAGGAGCGGGCCGCTCGCGCGGTCGACGGCGACCCTCGCACCGCGTGGAGCGTCGGCGTGTTCTCCGACGCCCGTGAGGAGCGTCTGAGGGTGCAGCTCGACGATCCCCACACGCTCGACTGGATCCGCCTGCAGCAGATGTCCCCCGAGGACTCGAACCGCGTCATCACCGAGGTTCGCATCACCTTCGACGGCACCGACCACATCGACGTCGAGCTCGATCCCAGCTCCTGGGAGGAACCGGGCCAGCTCATCACCTTCCCGGCACGAGAGATCGACCAGGTCGAGGTCGAGATCGTGGCCGACACCGCCGGGGACCCGCCCCGGTTCGGTGAGTTCGGGCCGCTCGGCATCGCCGAGCTCACCCTCGGTCCCGACTCACCGACGATCGACGAGATCATCAAGGCCCCCACCCACGCCGTGGACGCGGCCGGCGACCGCCTCGCCACCGCCCCGCTCGGGGTGGTCCTCACCCGCATCCGCCAGGACCCGACCGACCGGACCCGAGACGACGAGGAGCGCTCGATCCGGCGACTCGTCGAGCTCGGTGCCGATCGCTCCTTCAGCTTCGACGCGGTGGTCCGCCTCTCGGCCCGGGCCGAGGATCCCGTGATCGACCAGCTCATCGGGCACACCTCACCCGAGGTGGAGGTCTTCGCCACCGACCGCATGGACGGCAGCCGGCGCGAGCGGGCGGCGGCCGCGTTCGACGGCGACGCGACCACCGCCTGGAAGACGCCGTGGGGCCAGCCCACCGGTCACGCCATCGCCGCCGAGGTGGCGCGACCCCGCACCTTCGACGGCTTCGACCTCGTGGTGGTCACCGACGGGCGCCACTCGGTCCCGAGCCGGCTGAGGGTCACCGTCGACGGAACCGAGGTCGCGGTGGTCGACATCGCCGAGCTGGAGCACCTCCCCGAGCCGGGCGCCACCACCACCGTTGCGGTGGAGTTTCCCGCCACCGAGGGCGAACGTCTCGAGGTCGAGGTCGTCGCTGCACACGAGGTGCGATCCATCGACTGGACCGAGGCACGCCCGCTCGCCCACCCCATCGGCATTGCCGAGTTGGGTGTCCCCGGGCTCAGCCTCGGACCGGCCCCCGAGCGGATCGACACCGGGTGCCGCGACGATCTCGTGCGCATCGAGGGCCGACCCGTATCAGTGCGGGTCACCGCCGGCACCGAGGCCGCGATGGCCGGTCGGCCCCTGTCCGTCACCCGGTGTGATCCCGACCCGATGGCGCTGCAGGCAGGCGACAACGAGCTGATCGTCGCTCGTGGGGTCGACACCGGGCTCGACTTCGACCAAGTCGTCCTCTGGAGCGATGCGCCCGACCCCCCTCCCTCGCCCGACGACCCGGCCGAGGTGGCAGACATCGAGATCGTCGATGAACAACCCCATGCCATCACCGCCGAGGTGGCCGGTCTCGAACCGGGTCGACCGGTGTGGATCGTCCTCGGCCAGAACCTGTCCACCGGCTGGACCGCCAGCGCCGGGGACGTCGACCTCGGCGAGCCGCGGCTGGTCGACGGTTACGCCAACGGTTGGCTGCTGGTCCCCGACTCGACCGAGGTCACCATCGAGCTCGCATTCGCCCCGCAGAACAGGGTGAACCTGGCGCTGGCCGGGTCCGCTGTCGGCGTGCTGGTGTGCCTCGCGCTGGTCGTGCTGCATCGCGGCGATCGACCGCGGCCCGATCCCGCTCCGCCGCTTCGGCCCGACCCCTCACCGTGGCGCTACGACGGCCAGCGACCGTCGGCGGCGGCCGCGGTGGCGGCCGCGGCAGGGGTCGGGCTCGTTGCGGCGGCGTTCGGTCCCCCGCTGATCGCGTTGGCCCTCGCGATCGTGGCCGGCCTGGGGGCACGGCTCGATCGCTCCCGACCGATGGTGGCAGTGCTTCCGGCCGGGTTGTTCGGGCTCGCCGCGCTGTACGTGATCGCCTGGCAGCTACGACACTCGATCCAGCCGGGGATGGAGTGGGTCGGCGAACTCGAGCGGGCCCACCCGATCGCCCTCGCCGCCATCCTCGCGCTCCCGATCCATCCACTGCTGAGATGGCTCTGGCGCCGTGGTCCGGACCAGCGCGAGGACTGGTCCTCCCAACGGGACACCGCCACACCTGCCAACTAGCCTGCCGCCCGCACGCCGTTCGAGAAGAGTTGCCGATGACCGACACCGCCCCAGACTCCGCCACACCCGACGTCGTCGTGATCGGTGCCGGCCCGGCCGGCCTCACCGCCGCGTTCCAGCTGGTGAAGTACGACATCGCCCCGACCGTGCTCGAGGGGACCGACCAGGTCGGGGGGATCAGCCGCACCGTCGAGCGCGACGGCTGGCGGTTCGACATCGGCGGGCACCGGTTCTTCACCAAGGTCCAGGAGGTCGAGGACCTCTGGCACGAGATCCTTCCCGACGAGGACTTCCTCCTGCGTCCACGGATGAGCCGCATCTTCTACCGCGGCAAGTACTACGACTACCCCTTGCGGGCGATGAACGCCCTGGGCAACCTCGGGGTCCTCGAGGCGGTCCGCTGCGTGCTGTCCTACGTGTGGGCCCGCATCCGCCCCCCGAAGAACCAGCACACCTTCGAGGGCTGGGTCACCGCCAAGTTCGGCAAGCGCCTCTACCAGCACTTCTTCAAGACCTACACCGAGAAGGTGTGGGGTGTTCCCGCCGACCACCTCGCCGCCGACTTCGCCGCCCAGCGCATCAAGAACCTCGACCTGAAGAAGGCGATCATCAACGCCCTCATGCCCAGGCGCAACCAGAAGGAGATCACCTCGCTCATCGAGGAGTTCCAGTACCCCAAGTACGGGCCCGGCCAGATGTGGGAGGTGTGTCGCGACAAGGTCGAGGCGGCAGGCACCAAGGTCGTCATGGAGAACAAGGTCCGCAAGGTCCGTCACCGCGACGGCCGGGCCACCGAGTTGGTGGCGGTGGGGCCCGATGGCAGCGAGACCACCTACCCGTTCGATCACGTCATCTCCAGCATGCCGCTGGCGACGCTGGTGCGGATCATGGAGCCGTCGCCACCCGACGACGTCCTGGCCGCGGCCAACGGGCTCAACTTCCGCGACTTCCTCACCGTGGCCCTGGTGGTTCCCGCCGAGTACTCGTTCCCCGACAACTGGATCTACATCCACTCCCCCGAGGTGCAGGTCGGTCGGATCCAGAACTTCGGCTCGTGGTCGCCGTACCTCATCAAGGAGGGCCACACCTGTCTCGGTCTGGAGTACTTCGTCTTCGAGGATGAGGGCCTCTGGGCCGAGGACGACGACGACCTGGTCGCCCTCGCCGCCCGCGAGCTGGAGGTCCTCGGGCTCGTCGAGGCCGACAAGATCGAGGCGGGATACGTGGTGCGGATGCCCAAGGCCTATCCGGTCTATGACGAGGGCTATGACGACCACGTGGCGGTGCTGCGCCGCTGGATCGACGAGCACGCCCCCAACGTGCATCCCGTCGGCCGCAACGGCATGCACCGCTACAACAACCAGGACCACTCCATGTACACCGCGATGCTCTCGGTCGAGAACATCGTCGAGGGGACCAACCACGACATCTGGTCGGTCAACGTCGAGGAGGAGTACCACGAGGAAGCGAGCTCCTCGGTGAAGGAGGGCGGCCGCGCCACAGGTACCGGCCGCGACGCCCCGGTGCTGCCCAAACGTTCCTGAGCACGCATCTCCCGAACCGGTCATCCTGGCCCCGTCAAGACGACGACTGGTGACCAAGACGACGACTGGTGACCTCTCTGCCGGCAAGAAGTGCCTTCCTGGGGCGTTTTGCGCCGGCAGAGTGGATTCACCTGTGGGCAGCGTCGGCGAGTTCAACCGACGTCGCCCAGGTGCCGGTCGTCGACAGGGCGCACGCGCCCGTGCCCCCGCGCTCAGTAGGGAGGGTTGCTCTCGGTGTGGCCGAACCAGCGGTCGGCCAGCCGGGGCTGACCGGCGGCGAGCAGCACCTTGATGGCCAGGTTGCGGATGAACCACGGCAGCTGGGCCAGTTGCCGGAGCGCGTTCACCACCCGGCCGCCGGGGCCCAGTGGCTCCTTGCGGTACTCCGCCAGCGAACGCGAGCGGCCGACATAGCGCCACTCGGCCGACGCCACGAGATCGGTGAGGATCGCCATGGTGACGCCCACCGAGCTGAAGGAGTCGTGGATGAGCATCGTGCCTCCGGGCCTCACCTTGGCCCCGAAGGCCCGTATGTCACCCACCGCCGGCTGGTACTGGTGGGCGCCGTCGACATAGAGGAGGTCGATCGTCGCCTCGACATCGTCGAGCGCGTCGTGGGAGAACTTGCGGACGTGGGTCACCCGGTCGCGGACCCCGGCCGCGTCGAGGTTGGTGTTGAAGGCCTTGTTGTCGATCTCGGCCTCTTCCTGCTGGGTGGACCCTTCACCCCGCAGGGTGCCCCGATCGTTGCCGGCGTGGGGATCGATGGCGACCAGGGTCGTGCCCGGACCGGCGGCGGTGGCCAGGATGACCGCGGAACGACCCCGGAAACTGCCGATCTCGACCAGCTGCGCGCCGGCCTCGAGCGTCGCCGCCGCGTTCCACAGTCGCTCGGCCTGGTCGGTCGAGAGCCAGCCCTCGATCCCCTCGACCTGCTGGAGAGCCTCGGCGAAGGTCGGAGTGGTGGTGCTCATCAGCAGAGGTCCTCGTCAGACGGCGGCGATCCGCAGACCCGTTCGGGCCGGTGCGTAGTATACGCACCGGCCCTGATCCGCCTTCCCCCAGCGAGCCCGCCGCGTGACCCCACCTGCCCACGAGCGACCAACCTCAGCAGGCCCCGAGACCCTCGACACGCTCCGCACCATCGCCGACAGTGCTGGCCTCGCCCGCATCCAGCTCCTCGCCTGGCGAGAGCTCGCCGATCCCGAAGCCGGAGGCTCCGAAGTCCACGCCCACGAGGTGATGCGCCGGTGGGCCGCGGCCGGACTGGCGGTCACCATCCGCACCTCGGCCGCGGCCGGGCACCCCCCGGTCGGCTACCGCGACGGCTACCGGTCGATCCGGCGGGGCGGGCGCTACACCGTCTTCCCGCGAGCAGCGCTCGGTGCGGCCGCCCACAGGATGGGACCCCGCGACGGCCTGGTCGAGATCTGGAACGGCGTCCCGTTCCTGTCGCCGATGTGGGACCGCGGGCCCCACATCGCGGTGGTCCACCACGTGCACGGTCCGATGTGGGAGATGGCCCTCGGTCGCCACCTCGGTCGGGTCGGCGAGCTCATGGAGCGCCGCGTCGCCCCACACTTCTACCGGCGAACCCGCATCGTCACCCTCTCGCAGTCCTCCCACGACGAGCTGGTCGACGACCTCGGCTTCGACCCCGAGATGATCGAGATCGTGCCGCCCGGCATCGATCCCCGGTTCGCGCCCGGTCACCCCAAGTCGCCGACACCGCTCATCGTGTCGGTCGGGCGGCTGGCGCCGGTCAAGCGGTTCGATGCCCTTGTCCGCAGCGTGGCCCAGGTGCGCGACCGGCATCCTCACCTGCGTCTGGTCATCGCCGGGGAGGGCACGGAACGACCGGTGCTCGAGGCCGAGATCGCACGACTCGGGGCCGCCGACTGGGTGTCGCTGCCGGGTCGAGTCCCCGACGACGAGCTGGTCGAGCTGTTCCAGCAGGCCTGGCTGGTGACCAGCGCCTCGCTGGTCGAGGGGTGGGGCATGACCCTCACCGAAGCGGCAGCCTGTGGCACCACCGCGGTGGCGAGCCGAACGACGGGACACCTCGACGCGGTGGCCGACGGGGTCACCGGCGTGCTGGCCGATGACGACACCGAGCTGGCCGGAGCCATCGACCAGGTCCTGTCCGACGCCGAGCTCCGTGATCGGCTGTCGGCCGCGGCCCTCGAACGCTCGGCCCAGTTCTCCTGGGACGCCACCGCCGAGGCGATCCTCTCCATTCTTGCCCGGGCCGCGGCCGACCAGCGGACCAAGGCTCGGTTCCGCTCACGCGCCACCTAAGGTCTTGGGCCATGCGCACCGAACCCGTCCTGCTCGTCCACGGATTCGCCACCTCGGCCACCCGCACCTGGGCCGAACCCGGATGGATCGATCTGATCACCGAGGCCGGACGTGAGGTCATCGCGGTCGATCTGCTCGGCCATGGTGACGCTCCCAAGCCCCACGATCCGGCCGAGTACGAGCGCATGGACCAGCACCTGCTCGACCAGCTCCCCGCCACCCCCGTCGATGCCATCGCCTTCTCGCTCGGAGCCCGCCTCACCCTCACCCTCGCCACCCGCCACCCGGACCGGTTCAGCCGCATCGTCGTCGCGGGCATCGGCGAGAACCTGTTCGGCTCAGAGGGTGGCAGCACGATCGCCGACGCGATCGAATCGAGCGAGATCCCCGAGAACCTCACCGCCCGTCACTTCAAGGATCTGGCCGAGACACCGGGCAACGACCCGCAGGCGCTCGCCGCGTGCATGCGCCACCCGTTCGCCGCGCTCGACGAAGACCAGCTCGCTCGGGTCACCAATCCGGTGCTGGTGGTGCTGGGCGATCAGGACTTCGTCGGGCCCGCCGACCGGCTCGTCGCCGCCCTCCCCGATGCCCGGCTGGTCACGTTGAAGAAGATGGACCACTTCGGCACGCCGAAGGACTTCACCTTCATCGACGAGGCGCTGGGGTTCATCGACGCTCGCCCGTTCTGAACCCGCTCAACGCCCGTCCACCCTGGGGTTCGGCGGTGGCATCGGCGTCGTCGAGGTCGGCGACCGCCTCGGCGCGCTCGTACCACGCATCGAGGATCTCCCCGGCGAGCCACTGCCCCACCACCGGCGCCTGCTCATCGGTGATGTGGACACCGTCGGGGCGGATCTGGGGGTCCAACGGGCCGCCGGGCAACGCCTCGAACCACCCTCGGAGATCGACCATGGTGGCCTCGGTGTCGGGGTAGCGGGCGATCTCGGCGGCCACCAGCTCGTTCCATCGGATGAGACGCTCGGGGTCGCTCGCGGGGTCGGGGGCGTTGCCGAGCTGGTTCATGCTCTGGTCGATCGGAGGGCTGGTCAGCCACACCACCAGGTCGACATGGTCGGTGAGCACCTCGAGCGCCAGACGGATCTCGTTGGCGGCGTGCTCGTCGTAGCGGGGATCGCCGAGCGCGATCCACTCGTTGGTGCCCTCGAGCATCCGGTCGCTGGCATCCCACGGGGCGAACAGCACCACCGCGATGTGCGGCTCGTGCTCGTCGAGCACCGACGACCACCGCTCGGGCCAGCTCGCACACAGGTCGCTCAACGGATACTCGGACCCGAACGAGCGCATCACCGCGGTGCGCACCAGACCACACCCCAGCACGGTGCTGCCGGGGACCACGAGCACCTCGCCGGTCGTGGTGTCGACGTGGAGCAGCCCGTAGTAGGGACCGATCGCGGTCGAGTCGCCGAACAACGCGACGCGAGGCACCCTCACCGTGTCGAGCTCCTCGTCGGTCTCGGCTTCGTCGGCGAGCCGGGACTGGCGCTCGGCGTCGAGCTCGAGCTCGCTGAACGGGTCGATCTCGCTTCCGAACGATGCGGACTGCATCATCGTGGGCGGCTCGGAGGGAACTGCGAGGACCCCCGCGAAGAGCGCCACCACCGTCGCGGGCGCGGCGACCAGGGCCACGCGCCCCCGCAGCCGCACGCCGGTGCGGATGGGACGCTCGACCACCACATAGGACACCACCGACACCGCCAGGGTGACCGCGCACCGCAGCGCGAACAGCGTCCAGCCGTCGAGCCCGGTGCGCGAGGCGTTCAACCACAGAAAGATCGGCCAGTGGAAGAGGTAGACGCCATAGGAGATCAGTCCGAGCCGGCGGAGCGGCTCGAACCCGGCCACCCGGCGTATGGGCCCGGGGCGCGAGACGGCGAAGAGCACCAGCACCACCGCCAGCGCGTGCAGCGCGAACCCACCCCGGTACAGCCCGGGCGAGCTCACCGGCACCTGGGTCCAGACATAGACGATCGCCCCCAGTGCCACCGCTCCCCCCATCTGGAGGGTCGCCTCGGCCAGGCGTCGAGGGGGTCGGCCGGTGTGGCCACTCAGCCACCGCTGCCACACCAGCGCGGCGCCGGCGCCGATGAGCAGCTCCGCCGCCCTGGTGTCGGTGCCGTAGTAGGCCCGGGTGGTGTCGCCACCGCTCTGGTACACGACGGCCATCCACAACGTGGAGGCCGCCACCAGCGTGGCGAGACCCACAGCCAGGGCCCACCGCCGTCCCCCCGCCAGCATGAGCAGGCCGGCGACGAACAGGGGGAAGACGACGTAGTACTGCTCCTCGATGGCCAGCGACCACAGGTGGGTCACCGGAGACGGCTCGGCGAAGAGCGCCTCGTAGCTGCTGTCGGTGAACACGAAGCGCCAGTTCGCGACGTAGGCCAGGGCGGCAACGACATCGCCGGGGAGGTCGCGCTGCACCACGGGGGAACCGGCGGCGATGCCGTAGACCAGGGCGCCGGCAAGCGCCAACCACGCCGCAGGGAGCAGACGGCGGGCGCGACGCTTCCAGAACCGGAGCAGGTCGATGCGACCGTTCTGCACCCGCTCGTCGATGAGCAGCGAACAGATCAGGAACCCGGACAGGGTGAAGAACCCGGAGACGCCCAGATAGCCGCCGGTCGCCCACGAGAACCCGCCGTGGAAGCACAGCACGGCGATGACGAACACGCCTCGGAGACCGTCGAGGCCGGGTTGGTACCCGAGGGGGGTGGACTGGGTGGTGACCGGGAGCATCAGCGATGGTTCTGGGTTGGTGGAGCGCTACGTGCTGCACCCGCCCGCTCGGGTCGCTCCCTGGGTGGTGTGTTCTCCCCACCGCCCACGGTGACCTACCGTGACGGCATGACGTTCATCTTCGGCGTCGACCTCGATGGCGTCTGCGGAGAGTATACCGCTGCCCTCGCCCCCATCGTGGCCACCCACCAGGGACGAGCCACCGAGGAGCTGGAACCGCCGACGACCTGGGACTTCTCGGACTGGGGCCTCGACCGGCCGACCTTCGAGCACCTGCACCGCCGGGCGGTGCTCGATCACCGCATCTTTCGGACCATGCCGGTGGTGGCCGATGTCGCGGAGGTGCTGTGGCGCCTCTCCGATGCCGGGGTCTGGATCCGGGTGATCAGCCACCGGCTGGCGGTCAACTGGGGTCATGCGGTGGCGGTCTCCGACACCGTCGAGTGGCTCGACCGGGCGGGCATCCCCTACCGCGACCTGTGCTTTCTGGGCGACAAGCCCCAGATCGAGGCCGATCTCTACATCGACGATGCTCCCCACAACGTCGTTGCCCTACGGGAGCAGGGCAACGACGTCATCGTCTTCGATGCCGCCTACAACCGTCACCTGGACGGGCCCCGGGCAAGCGACTGGTTGGCCGTCGAGCACCTGGTCTCAGACGCCGCATCCCGGGCTGGGCTCCCGGTGCAGACCCAGTTCGGTGGGTTGGTGGAGCCGAGCGAACGCCTCGGGGCACGGATCGATCCCCCCACCGACCGCCCCTGAGGAGTCTGCGGTTGTGGCAGGATGCTGCGGTCGTCAGCAAGGGGGAAGACATGCGTGCAGCAGTGCTCAACTCGATTCCGGGCTCGCTCCAGATCGAGGACATCGACATCGCGTCACCCGGGCCCCGCGAGGTGCTCATCGAGGTGGCGGCTGCCGGACTCTGTCACAGCGACCTCCACTTCATCGAGGGCAAGTATCCCTACATGACGCCCACGGTGCTCGGCCACGAGTCGGCGGGAATCGTCCGGGCGGTCGGCGACCAGGTCACCTATGTCCAACCCGGTGATCACGTGATCACCTGCCTGTCCGTCTACTGCGGCAACTGCGAGAACTGTCTGACCGGCCACCTGTCGATCTGCTCGAACTCGGCAGCCACCGACCGCGGGCCCCAGGACGCCCCCCGCTTGTCGCGGGGGGACGAACCGGTCCATCAGTTCCTCAGGATGTCCTCGTTCGCCGAACAGATGCTCGTCCACGAGCACGGAGTGGTGAAGGTTCGCGACGACATGCCCCTCGACCGGGCGGCGCTGATCGGGTGTGGGGTCACCACCGGTCTCGGTGCGGTGTTCAACACCGCCAAGGTCGAGCCGGGCACCACGGTCGCGGTCATCGGGTGCGGGGGCATCGGGCTCAACGCCGTCCAGGGCGCACGCATCGCCGGGGCGAGCCGCATCATCGCCATCGACATGCTCGACGAGAAGCTCGAGCTGGCCACCCAGTTCGGAGCCACCGACGTGGTGAACGCCGGGGAGCAGGATCCGGTCAAGGCCGTGCAGACCCTGACCGACGGGGGCGTCCACTACTCGTTCGAAGCGATCGGACTCAAGGTGGCGGCCGAGCAGTCGTTCAACATGTTGCGCTCCGGAGGGACCGCCACAGTGATTGGCATGATCCCTGTCGGCCAGAACCTCGAGCTGCCCGGCGTCTCGTTCCTCGGCGAACGCAAGATCCAGGGCTCGGCCATGGGTTCGAACCGGTTCCGGGTCGACATGCCCCGCTACGTCGACCTCTACCTGGACGGCCGACTGAAGCTCGACGAGTTGGTGTCGGCCCGCATCGTGCTGGACGAGGTCAACGACGGCTTCGAGGCCATGAAGCAGGGCTCGATCGCCCGCAGCGTCATCACCTTCGACTGATGGTGAGCACACCTGGGCGTCCGGGGGCCTGAACCGAGGTCAGGCCGCGGTGGCCCTCGCCATGGCGTGTTGCACGACCTCGAGCAGCGCCATCTTGGTCGACTCGCGCTCGCGAGCGTCGCACTCGATCATGGGCACATCGTCCGGGACGGCCAGCGCCTCGCGCAGGTCCTCGATCGAGTGGTTGGCGATGCCGTCGAACGCGTTGTGCGCGACGACGAAGGGAACGTCGCGGGCCTCGAAGTAGTCGACCGCGGGGAACGAGTCGGCGATGCGGTTGCTGTCGACCAGCACCACCGCACCGATCGCTCCCCGGACCAGGTCGTCCCACATGAAGTGGAATCGGGGCTGGCCCGGCGTTCCGAACAGGTAGAGGACCAGGTCGTTCCCGAGCGAGATCCGGCCGAAGTCCATGGCGACGGTGGTGGAGGTCTTGCCGGTGACCGAGGAGATGTCGTCGACGCCGACGCTCACATCGGTCATCGCTGCCTCGGTGGTCAGCGGCGAGATCTCCGAGATCGAACCGACGAAGGTCGTCTTGCCGACCGCGAACCCCCCGGCGACCACGATCTTGACCGGGATCGGCCCTGCGGGCTCGGCGTCGTCCTCAAAGTGCTTGGAGGCCATCGAGCACCCTTTCGAGCAGTCTCAGGTCGGGACGGTCCCCGACGTGGTTGGGGCGGTGCACCGCGATCAGGCCCTCTCCGGCGAGATCCCCGACCAGCACCTTGGCCACACCGAGGTGTAGGCCGAGGTGGGCCGAGATCTCCGCGACGGACTGCGGCGTGGAGCACAAGGCCACGATCCGACCGCGTTCGAGGGTCAGCGTCTCCTGGTCGGCCAACCCCTGCGGCGTGGAGCTGACCATCGCTTCGATCGGCAGTTCGGTCCCGCCCCTGGTTCGACCGCCGGTGATGGCGTAGGGCCGGATCCGGACCCCCAGGTCTGGTTCTTCTGGATCGGACGTGGTCATCGTGGCAACGCTCCTTGCAGCTCCGCCCGAAGCTCAGGCGTCAGGACGGCTCCTGTCTTTTCGACCAGGAGCGCCATCTCGTAGCCGACCAGCCCGACGTCGCAGTCCGAGCCGGCCACCACCGACAGGCACGACCCGTCGCTGATGCCGGTCACGAAGAGGAAGGCCCGCTCCATCTCGACGATGACCGACTGCACGGGACCACCGCCGAAGCGTCCGGCCGCGCCGTAGGCCAGGCCGATGAAGCCCGACGCGACGGCGGCGAAGCGATCGGCCGCCTCACGAGAGAGACCAGCCGAGACCGCCATCGGCAACCCGTCAGCGGACACGACCACCGCCTCGCTGACGCCGGGAACCCGGTCCACGAAGTTGGTGACGAGCCAGTTGATGTTGCTTGCCGCAGAGCTCAGTTCAGTCATCGATCAGATCCCTCTCAGTTCGTCGAGTCCGAGCCGCTGTCGCTCGGTCCCGTTCCGTCGCTGGGCTGGTTGGCCCGCTGCAGGCCCGACCGGTAGCGGGACAACATGGCCCGCACCTCCTCGGGTGACCGCTGTGAGGCGGCAACCGAGGTGGAACTACCCGGGCGTTCGACCGACTCCTCGGCCGGTGCTTGAGCACGCGGCACCCGCCGGACGAGGCCAGCGGAGGTGACCCCGCCATCGCTGGGGGTCGAATCGGTGTCACCGTCGCCCGAGCTCATGGCCGCGTCGCTGAACAGGCTCGGTGCGCTGCTCGGTTCACTGGGCGCTGTCTCATCGGTGTTCCTGTCGTCGTGGTGTTCGTCGTCGGCCGCCGTGGAGTCCTCACCCATGAGCGCAGCCAGGCCGGCATCGAACGCCTCGCCTTCGGGCACCGCCGAGGCCAGCGACGTGCTGGCCGGCGCCGGCGACACCCAGTCGGGAGCCGGCTCCTCCGGTTGTGGCAGGTCAGGCTCGAGATCGAGCACCGGCGTCGACCCTGCCGGCTCGTCGGCGGACGCGGGCTCCGGCTCGGGCGAGGCCACTTCTTCCTTCTGGTCGGGCTCGACGCGGACCTCGGGGGCTGCGTGGAGCACCGCGTCCGGGAGGGTCACCAGTGCGGTGACACCACCGGTGGGCGAGGACGTGAGGCGGATGTTGATGTCGAAGCGGTCGGCGAGGCGCCCGACCACGGTGAAGCCGAGCGACCGCGAGAGGGTCAGGCCCACCAGCGGAGGATCGGCCAGGAGCCGGTTGGCCTCCGCGAACTGCTCCTCGCTCATTCCGATGCCCTGGTCCGAGATCGAGATCACATAGCCGTCGGGGCTCTGGTGCCCGAGGATCTCGACGTTGGTCTCCGGTGGCGAGAACGAGGTGGCGTTCTCCATGAGCTCGGACAAGAGGTGGGCCACGTCCATGGCGGCGGTGCCGGTCACCATGGCGTCGTCCAGCGACAGCAGGTTGAGCCGGGCAAAGTCCTCGACCTCACCGATCGCCACTCGCACGACGTCGGCCAACGGCACCGGCTTCGATCGCCGGTGGCCGGTGTCGACCCCGGCCAGCACGAGCAACGACTCTGCGTTGCGCCGCATGCGGGTGGCCAGGTGGTCGAGCTTGAACAGGTCTTCGAGGACGTCGGGGTCCTCCTCGGAACTCTCGAGCTGGTCGATGAACTCGATCTGGCGGTCGAGCAGGGTCTGGTTGCGACGAGCGAGGTTGACGAAGATGTCGCCGATGCCCTTGCGCAACAGGCTCGCCTGCTCCTCGGCCACTTCCACCGTCACCCGCTGGATGGAGTCGAAGGCGTCGGCGAGGTGGCCGATCTCGTCGGTGCGACGCATCCCGATCGGTTCGAGGGTGACCCCGCCTGAACTCTCCGACGGGTTGCGGAGGCGTTCGACCAGTGCGGGAAGCTGCTCTCCCGAGAGCCGGTCGGCTGCGTCGGTCAGCTCCCGCAGTGGCCGGGTGACACGACGGGCCACGACCACCGCCAGGACCGCGGACAAGAGGACAGCGGCAGCGGTCACCAACAGGAAGAGCAGCGCCGACTGCTCGGAGTCGCTACGCACCGTCGACACGTAGCTGGACACCTCGCCCAGGATCTCGTCGCCCAACCCTCCGATGGCCTCGAGTCGGCTCTCGCTGAGGTCGACCCAACGGGCGGCATCGAAGTCGAGCTGAACCGGCTCGCCGATCGCGCTGCCGTCGCCGATCCAGTCGATGGAGGTACCGGCCTCCTCGATGACCTGGAGGCGCATGCGCTCGGCTTCCTGGGCCTCGGAGGAGCCGAGGGCGCCGCGCAGCTCCGACTGCAGCTCGGCGGGCGAGATGTCGTAGAAGAGGGATTCGTAGCGCTCGAACGATGCTTCGGAGTCGCGCATCGACCGCCACAGCCGGCCCTCGGCGTCGAACTGCCCGTTGGCGAGGGCCACGACGAGCGCGGCGCCGGTCCGGGCCGACGCCTCCTTGGCCTGGGCCAGCGCGGAGAACGAGGCGAGATCGGCCGACACCTCGACCACGGGCACGGTGTTCGACACCTCGCTCATGAGACTCAGGTGGTCATCGATCGCCGAATCGAAGCCGCTGCGGACGATCCAGACGTCGGTCGATTCGGAGTCGATGGTGCTGCGGAACGAATCGATCCTGGAGCGGTGCGCCGCCGCGCTCTCGATCAGCGAGTCGAGCGCCGGGTCGTCCGAACCGAGCACCGCGTCCGCAGCATCGGAGAAGCGGTCCCACTCGGCATCGGCACGTGCGCGCCGTTCGTCGAGCAGCTCGCTCACGTCCTCGCCGCTGGCCAGGGCGTACAGCGAGAGGTTGCGCTCCCACTGCATCGTCGTCACCGTCGCACTGCTGGCGGCTGCCAGCTCGATGTACTCGTCGGCAGCGCGCGCGTCGGACGCCTCCTCGAGACGGTCGTTGGCCCCGACGCCGGCCACCACGACCAGCACGATCAACGGCGGCAGGATGACTGCCAGCAGCTTGGTCCCCAGCTTGGTGTTTCGCAGCATCATGTCCCTCGCGGACTCGACAGCGGTAGAAGCACGAACGCGCTTCGTGATGCATCTCCATCGGACATGAGTTCCCGATCTTGAGCGCAGAGCCAAGAGGGGCCGTTTGGCCCATATCGAGCGACGATGGTCGATCGGCGAACCGACGCTTGGCTAGCGTGCCGGTATGAGTTCCAGCACGTCTGGCTTGGAAGGCCGACTCGACGAGGTCCCCTTCGCCGATGTCCTGCGGCTACTGCAGTCGTCCCGCCAGGAGGGCACCCTGCACCTCGAAGGTGAATCCTCGATCGTGGTCGTCGTGGCGCCGGACGAGGTCCGCTTGGCGGCCAACGGTGTCGACCTCGGCCTCCGTCAGGCGGTCCTCGGCGGTGGTCTCGTCGATACCGGCACCTGGGACCGGGTGGTGGCCGAGACCGCGGACGCCGCCGAGCCGGGTGCGGCGGTCCGGCTCCTCGAGCAGCGCGGTGCCGACCCCCAGCGCCTGCGGTCGCGCCTCTACGAGCACACGGTGAGCACCTTGTTCGAGCTGCTCCTCCCCAGCGATGCCCGCTTCCACTTCACCCGGGGCGAATCGCATCCCTTCGCGTCCGAGCCGGGGTTCCCCTTCGACGATGTGCTCGCCGACGTCCGCCACCGGGTCGAGGAGTGGCGCGAGATCGCCACCTCGATCCCGAGCACCGACATGGTGCTGCGTCGTACGGCCCGGCTCCCGCTCTCGAGCGGCCCGATCACGTTGTCACCCGAGGAGTTCGAGCTCCTGGGCCTGCTCGACGGCCGGCGCGACATCACCCAGCTCATCCAAATCCTCGGCATGAGCGCCTTTCGGGTCATGACCCTGCTGCACCGTCTCGTGCAGGTCGGAGCGGCCGAGCCCGTGGAGGCGCAGCGGTGAGCTCGGACACCACGATGGCGGCCTCCTCACCCGTCGGCTCCCTGCTCGGCTTCATCGACGCCGCGCCCACGCCGTACCACGCCGTGCACCACGCGGCGTCCACGCTGCGCGCCGCAGGGTTCGAGCCCCTCGCTCGCACCGAGGCGTGGCCTGCCGGGGCCGGGCGATGGTACGTGGCCGAAGGCGGCGCGCTGATCGCCTGGGCCACCACCGAGGGTCCCGCTCCCGAGACGCCCTTCCGGATCGTCGGCGCCCACACCGACAGCCCGAACCTGCGGATCAAGGCCCGACCCGACACGGGGCGCGCCGGCTGGCGCCAGATCGGCGTCGAGGTCTACGGCGGGGCGCTGGTCAACTCGTGGCTCGACCGTGATCTGGGCCTGGCCGGGCGGCTCACGGCCCGCGATGCGGGTGCCCCGATGGGCTACTCCACCCATCTGGTCCACATCGATCGGCCCCTGTTGCGCGTGCCCCAGCTCGCCATCCATCTCGACCGCGAGATCAACGAGAAGGGTTTGAACCTCAACCGCCAGCAGCATCTCGTGCCGGTGTGGGGCCTCGGCGTACCCGAGCCGGGTGAGCTGGGCGAGCTCGTCGCGACCGAAGCGGGTGTCGATCCTGCCGCGGTGCTCGGGTGGGACCTCATGCTGCACGACGTGACGCCCTCGACGGTCGCCGGGGTCGATTCCGACCTCATCTTCGCTCCCCGGCTCGACAACCTCTTCTCGTGCTTCGCCGGGATCGAGGCCCTCATCGCCGCCGCCGATGCCGAACCCGCCGGCGTGGTGCCGGTGGTCAGCCTCTTCGACCACGAGGAGGTCGGCAGCACCTCGGCCTCAGGGGCCGCGGGAACGCTGCTCTCCCAGGTGCTCGAGCACCAGCTCGTCGCCCGCGGCGGCGACCGCGCCGATCTGCTGCGCTCGCTCGCCGGCTCGGTGTGCGCATCGGCCGACATGGCCCACGCCACCCATCCCAACTACGTCGAGCGCCACGAACCCGACCACCACATCGTCCTCAACGGCGGCCCGGTGCTCAAGATCAACGCCAACCATCGCTACGCGTCCGACGCCGGCAGCGTGGCGGCGTTTCAGCTGGCCTGCGACGCGGCCGAGGTCCCGTGCCAGCGCTACATCCACCGCACCGATCTGGCGTGTGGGTCCACGATCGGACCGGTGACCGCGGCGGGCCTGGCCATCCCCACCGTCGACGTCGGGGTCGCCCAGCTCTCCATGCACTCGGTGCGCGAGCTGGCCGGCGCCGACGACCTGGTCCGCATGGTCGACGCCCTCGGAGCCTTCCTGGCACCGTCTCGATGACGCGACGCCGGCGCGGTGCTTGACCGTCGCTGCCTCCACGACTTAGGTTTCCACGCGTCAAAACTCTGACTTTCCCCCGTCGCGAACCGCAACGTCGTGAGGCCGTGACCGAACCCCCCACGCTCGAACCGATCACCAAGGCCGACCGCGAGATGCTCAAGGCGATCTACCGCCAGAGCGTCGGCGGCGCCGGCAGCGACCATCCCGTGGCCCACACCGGCGACCTCGCCGAGGCCATGGGGACCTCGCCGGGCACCGCCACGACCCACGTCAAGCGCCTCGCCGACCGCGGCTTGGTCGTCCACACGCCCTATGTCGGGGTCGCCCTCACCGACCGAGGACGTGCCGCGGCGGTGCGCGCCATCCGGCGGCACCGTCTGGTCGAGCGCTTCCTCGCCGACGTGTTGGGCTATGACTGGAAGGACGCCGACCGCCTCGCCACCACCTTCGAGCACGAGCTGCCCGACGAGGTCGAGGAGCGCATCAACACCACGCTCGGGCACCCCGACTCGTGCCCGCATGGATTTCCCATCCCGGAGGCGAGCGCGCTCGATGTGCCACCGCTGCCGCCTCTGGCCGATCTCGAACCCGGCGATGTCGCCGTGGTCGCCGTGCCCGGATCCACCGATCCGGACATCGTCGAGTTCCTCGACGGGCTCGGGCTGGTGCCCGGTGCCCGCATCGAGGTGCGCGAGAAACACCCCTTCGACGGACCGCTCGTGGTCCGGGTGGAGGGACACGACCGGACACTGGGGCGACCTGTCGCCAACCAGGTGTTCGTGCGGTCCGGCGACACCCCGCCGGGCAACCGCAAAGCAAGCTGACCGTCAACCGTCTCTCAGAGGAGACCTGAAGTGGAAGCCGTACCGTACCTGGCAGTAGGAGCCGCCGTCGCCGGCCTGGTTCTTGCCGTCTACTTCTTCAACAACGTGAAGAAGGCGAGCCCCGGCGACGAGAACATGGTCAGGATCATGGGCGAGATCCAGAAGGGGGCCAAGGCGTTCCTCCGGCAGGAGTACACCTGGGTCGCCGCCTTCGCCGTCGTCCTTGCCGTCCTCATCGCCATCTTCGTCGCCCCGCTCGGCGCCGTCACCTACGCGATCGGCGCCGTCTTCTCGGCGCTCGCCGGCTATGCCGGCATGACCGTGGCCACCATGGCCAACGCCCGGACCACCGAAGCCGCCAAGGATGGGCCCGCCAAGGCGCTTCCGCTCGCCTTCCGGGGCGGCGCCGTCATGGGCTTCTCGGTGGCTGGCCTGGCCCTGCTCGGCCTCAGCCTCGTCTACATCGTGTTCATCCTGTGGCTGCAGGTCGATGACGCCTTCGAGATCCTCACCGCCTTCGGCCTCGGAGCCTCGACCATCGCACTGTTCTCCCGTGTCGGTGGCGGCATCTACACCAAGGCCGCTGACGTGGGTGCCGACCTGGTCGGCAAGGTCGAGGCCGGCATTCCCGAGGACGATCCCCGAAACCCCGCCACCATCGCCGACAACGTTGGTGACAACGTGGGCGACGTGGCCGGCATGGGTGCCGACCTGTTCGAGTCCTACGCGGGTTCGATCATCGCTCCGATCGCCCTCACCGCGTTCGCCTTCGCGCTGGTCGCCGAGGACGTCACCACCGTCGGCATTCTCCCGCTGCTCATGTTCCCGCTGGCGGTCGCCTTCGTGGGCATGATCGCCTCGATCATCGGCTCGTTCTTCGTCAAGGCCGGCAGCTCGATCGACGCCAAGTCGCTGTCCCGTGCGCTGCACATGGGCACCAACGTGGCCATGGGCATCACCGTCGTCGCCACCATCGGCCTCGCCTACTGGATGTTCAGTGGCGACGAGTTCGACCAGCCCATCGGCCTGGCTCTCTCGGTCATCGGTGGCCTCGCGGTCGGCTACGGCATCGGCAAGGTCGCCGAGTTCTGGACCAGCGACCACTACGCGCCGGTGAAGAAGCTGGCCGGACAATCGGTCACCGGCCCCGCCACCACCATCCTCGGCGGTATCTCGCTCGGCATGGTGTCGGTCGCGGCGTCGGTCGGGCTCGTCGTCGCCGGCATCGGCCTCGCCTACTGGGGCGGCCAGATCGCCTTCGTCGGTGAGATGGACGCCTTCGGCGGCATCTACGGCATCGCCGTCGCCGCCATCGGCATGCTCGCCACCCTCGGTGTGGTCGTGTCGGTCGACGCCTACGGCCCGATCGCCGACAACGCCGGTGGCATCGCCGAGATGGCCGAGCTCGACCCGTCGGTCCGTGAGGTCACCGACTCGCTCGACTCGCTGGGCAACACCACCGCCGCCATCGCCAAGGGCTTCGCCATCGGTTCGGCCGCCCTCACCGCGCTGGCCCTGTTCAAGACCTTCGAGTTCGCGGTGGCCGATGGCGGGGAGGGGGTCATCCTCGATCTCGACATCGGTTCGGTCGAGGTCTTCATCGGCCTCTTCCTGGGGGCCATGCTTCCGTTCCTGTTCGCCGCGCTCACCATCGACGCGGTGGGCCGCGCCGCCCAGCAGATGATCGAGGAGGTCCGCCGCCAGTTCCGCGAGATCCCCGGTCTGCGCGAAGGAGAGCCGGGCGTGTTCCCCGACTCGGCCACCTGTGTGGCCATCTCCACCAAGGCCTCGCTGCGCGAGATGGTCATCCCGGGCTCGCTCGCTGTGGTCGTGCCGCTGGTCATCGGCTTCGTCGACGTCAACGCCCTCGGCGGGTTCCTCGCCGGCGCCCTGGTCACCGGGTTCGCACTGGCCATCTTCATGGCCAATGCCGGTGGCGCGTGGGACAACGCCAAGAAGTACATCGAAGCCGGCCACCACGGGGGCAAGGGCTCCGAGCCCCACCACGCTGCGGTCGTGGGCGACACCGTGGGTGATCCGTTCAAGGACACCTCCGGCCCGGCGATGAACATCTTGCTCAAGGTCATGACGATCGTGTCGCTCGTGTTCGCCGGCGCCTTCATCTGATCGGTCTCAACCGAATCGTCGGTCCGATGGTGCGGGGTCGGCCTCCTGGTGGGGGCCGGCCCCGCGCCGCGCCCGGCCTGGTGCAGGCCGGATACGGATCGGACGCTAGGGTGCCTCCCAGATCAGATGGAGGGGGCCAGCATGCGCATCGGGATCAACGGTTCGGCATCGGCCGGTTCGGTCGACGAGGTCGTGGGCGCGGCGCGCCTCTCCGCCGAGAGTGGTTTCTCCAGCTTCTGGCTGGCCCAGATCTTCGGCGTGGATGCGCTCACGGCTCTGGCGGTCGCGGGGCGCGAGGTGCCATCGATCGAGCTGGGTACCGCCGTGGTACCCGTGCAGCCACGACATCCTCAGATGCTGGCTTCGCAGGCGCTGACGGTCCAGGCCGCCACCGACGGCCGGCTGACCCTCGGTATCGGCCTGTCCCACCAGGTGGTCGTCGAGTCGATGTGGGGCATCTCGTTCGACCGCCCGGTGCAGTACCTGCGTGAGTACCTCGATGCCCTCATCCCGCTGCTCAACGGCGAGCAGGCCGAGGTCCGCGGCGATCGGATCACCGCGGTCGGCTCGGTCGGCGTGGCCGACGCTGCCGCCCCTCCCCTGCTCATCGCCGCACTCGGCCCCCGGATGCTCGAGCTCGCCGGCTCGGTCGGTGCCGGCACCATCACCTGGTGCACGGGTCAGCGTGCGCTGGCCGACCACATCGTGCCGAAGATCCACGCCGCCGCCTCCGCTGCGGGCCATCCCGCGCCCCGTGTGGTGGCGTCGCTACCGGTCTGTGTGACCGACGATCCCGATGCCGAGCGGGGCGCGATCGCCGAAGGGCTCGCCATCTACGGCACCCTTCCCTCCTACCGCGCGATGCTCGACCTCGACGGTGCCGAGAGCCCCGCCGACATCTCGCTCATCGGCGACGAGGCCACCGTGACCGCGCAGCTGCGCGACCTCGAGGCGGCCGGCGTCACCGACTTCGCCGCTGCGGTCAGCGCACGGGACCCGGCCGACGCCGCCCGCACCCACCGCCTGCTGGCTTCGCTGAGCGGCTGACGCCGCTGGGTTGCGAACCCGGTACTACTTCGCCACACTAACTATGTGGATCTCGAACTAATCTCGCGCGATGGCGTGCGCGGCGTCGCGCTGTTGGCCAAGGTGCTCGACAACACGCTGCACGCCCACGGGCTCTCCCCCTCGCAGTACCGCCTCCTCGTGTTCCTCCTCGAGAAGCCCTCCGCCGCGACCGCGCTCGCCCAGCGTCTCGACGTCACCCGACCCAGCCTCACCGGCCTCGTCGACGGTCTGGTCGCCAAGGGGTTCGTCGTGCGCGAGCCGGATCCGTCCGACCGTCGCCGGGTCACCCACCAGATCTCGACCGCGGGGCGCGCGGCCGTGCACCGCGCCGACGAGGCGCTGCAAGCTCGCCTCGACCAGATCCTCGCCAACGTCGAACCCGCCGATGCGGCGGGGAGCACCGCGGCCGCGCTCGAGCACTGGCGCAGTGCGATCATCGCCACCAGGGCTTCGGAGAAGGCCACCCGATGAGCACCGGCCTCGAGCGCGACTTCGACACCCTCGTCGACCGCGACGGCGAGCCCTACTCTCCCTTCGAGCCCTGCACGGTCGAGGCCCAGTACCCACCCCCGAGGGCCAGGATCGATCCCGACACGACCAAGGGCTGGATCCGCCGTATCGCCCCCGTCCTGCTCGCCCGACGCGGTCTGTTCATCACCGCCATGAGCCTGTCGGCGCTGGCCATGGTCGCCCAGGTGAGCGTGCCGCGGATCGTCATGGCCGCGATCGACGATGCGCTCGATGCCCGGACCTCGGCGCTGATGCCGTTCGTGTGGGCGTTGCTGGGGCTGGCCGTGCTCCGGGGGCTCGCACAGCTCGGCTCCAGGTTCTTCCTGTTCAAGGTGGCCTACGGGCTCGAGTACGACCTACGGGTCACCATGTACCAGCACCTGGCCCGCATGTCGTTCTCGTTCTTCGACCGTGTGCAGTCGGGCCAGCTCATCTCCCGGGCCAACTCCGACATCCGCTCGGTGCAGATGTTCCTCACCTTCGCGCCGATGATGGGCCTGCAGGTCGTCAGCTTCGTCCTGGCCTTCTCCCTGATGCTGATGATCCACGTGCCGCTCACGATCGTGGCGCTGCTGCCACTTCCCTTCGTGTTCGTCGTCGGGCTGCGGATGCGCTCGTTCATGTTCCCGATCTCGTGGATCGTGCAGTCCCGCACCGCCGATGTCGCCACCACCGTCGAGGAGAACGTCAGCGGCACCCGGGTGGTCAAGTCCTTCGCCGCCGAGCAACAACAGGTCGACCAGCTGGCCGACGCCGCCGACCGGCTCCGGTGGGCGGCCACCAAACAGATCGACCTACGGGCCAAGTACGCCCCGATCATGGAGAACCTCCCCCGCCTGGGCACCGCCATGGTCCTGCTCTACGGGGGTTGGCTCGCCGTCGACGGGACCGTCACCATCGGCACGATCGTGGCCTTCAGCACCTATGTCGTGATGCTGCAGGCGCCGTTCCGGATGATCGGGATGCTCATGATGATGAGCCAGCGATCGGCGGCGTCGGCCACCCGCATCTACGAGATCCTCGACGAAGCGCCCGACATCGTCGATGCCCCCGAGGCCATCGACCTCGTCGACCCCGAGGGCCGGATCACCTACCGCGACGTGACCTTCACCTACGCCGACGGGCACCGGGTCCTCGATGGATTCGAGCTCGAGGTCGAACCGGGCGAGACCGTGGCCATCGTCGGACGCACCGGGTCGGGCAAGTCCACCATCGCCCGCCTGCTCACCCGGTTCTACGACGTCACCGACGGGCAGGTGCTGGTCGATGGCCACGACGTGCGCGACCTCACCCTCGCCAGCCTCCGCGCCCAGGTCGGGATGGTGCTCGACGAGCCGTTCCTGTTCTCGGCGTCGATCCGCGACAACATCGCCTACGGGCGACCCGACGCCCCCATGGACGAGATCGTCGACGCAGCCCGGGCCGCCAACGCCGCCGAGTTCATCGACCGGCTCCCTGCGGGCTACGACACCATCATCGGCGAGCGCGGCTACACGCTGTCGGGTGGACAGCGTCAACGGATCGCCATCGCCAGGGCGTTGCTGGTCAATCCGAGGATCCTCATCCTCGACGACGCCACCTCGGCCATCGACGTGCGGATCGAACAGGAGATCCACGATGCCCTCGCCAACCTCATGGTCGACCGCACCACCATCGTCATCGCCCACCGGCTGTCGACGATCAACCTGGCCGGCCGGGTGGTGCTGCTCGAGGACGGCAACGTGGTGGCCCAGGGCACCCATGCCGAGCTGATGGCGAGCGAGCCTCGGTATGCATCGGTCCTGGCCCACCTCGAGGAGGACGCTGAGGCCCGCCGCGCGGCACAAGCGGCCCGGCGCCAGGCTCGGGTCGACCGCGAGCAGGCGATGGCCTCGGCGCAGTCGATGCGCGGTGGAGCGGCGATGCCCGATCCAGGCGGCATGCCCGGCGGCTTCGGAGGAGCGAGCTGATGGGCATGATGGGAGGCGGTGCCTTCGGAGCGGCGCGCAGCGGCGCGCAGGGTGCCGGGCTGCCCTTCGCCGGCATCCCACCCGAGCTCCAGGAGAAGGTCGACGCCCTGCTCGCCACCGAGGAGGACCGCGAGCCGCCCCACGTCCCGTTCAGCCACTCGGACTACGACCGCCGGCGGCTCTCGTTGCGGGGTCTGCTCAAGCCGCACTGGCTCGCGCTGGCCGGCGCCTTCGTACTCGTCTGCATCGAGACCGCCGCCATGCTCGCCGGCCCCACCCTCACCAGGATCGGCATCGACGACGGGATCCGGGAAGGCGACCGCGGCGTGATCGTCACCGTGGCCGTCGTGTTCCTCGCGAGCATCTTCGTCCACCTCCACGCGAACCGCGCACGTGTCGCCTGGGCGGGACGGGTGGGCGAACGACTCATGTACACGCTCCGGGTCCGGGTGTTCTCCCACCTGCAACGCCTCGACATCAGCTTCTACACCGAGGAGAAGGCCGGCCGGCTGATGAGCCGGATGACCAGCGACATCGAGAGCCTCACCCAGCTGTTCCACGAGGGCCTCATCCAGATGCTGGTCCAGGCCCTGACGCTCCTGTTCGTCATGATCGTGCTGTTCACCATGAACGTGCAGCTGGCCATGGTCACCCTGTTCCTCATCCTGCCGGTGATGGTCGCCATGACGCTGTGGTTCCGCGGCGCATCGGACCGCGGCTACGAGATCGTGCGTGATCGCATCGCCGACGTGCTCGCCCACCTCCAGGAGAGCCTCTCGGGCGTGCGCATCGTCGCCGCCCACAACCGCCAGCGCCACAACATCGCCCAGCACCGCAACATCGCCGGCGCCTACCGCGACGCCAACAACCACACCGCCAAGCTCGGCGCGCTGTACGGGGGCGGCACCGAGGTGGTCGCCATCGTCGGCCAGGCGACGATCCTGCTCGTCGGTGGCAACATGGTGCTCGACAACAGCCTCACCATCGGTGAGCTCACCGCCTTCGTGCTCTACCTCAGCACGTTCTTCGCCCCGATCCAGCAGCTGGTCAACCTCTACAACACCTATCAGAAGGGTCAGGCGGCCATGTACAAGCTGGCCGCCCTGCTCGACACCCAGCCCCGCACGGCCGAGGACCCCGACGCCATCGACCTGCCGGCCATCCGGGGCGAGATCGACCTACGGGGTGTCTCGTTCAGCTACCTGGACGACCAGCCCGTCCTGGCTGACGTCGACCTGACCATCCATCAGGGCGAGGTGTTCGCCCTCGTCGGCCCCACCGGCGCCGGCAAGTCGACCCTGGCGGCTCTGGTCACCCGCTTCTACGACCCCACCGCCGGTACCGTCTCGATCGACGGACACGACCTCCGGGGCGTGACCCTCGCCTCGTTGCGGCGCCAGCTCGGCATCGTCCCCCAGGAGCCGTTCCTGTTCGCCGGATCCATCCGGGACAACATCGCGTTCGCCCGACCCGCCGCCTCCGACGCCGAGGTCCTCGAAGCCTGCCGAGCAGTGGGGATCGACGATCTCGTCGAGCGGCTCCCGAACGGCATCGACACGCCGTGCCACGAGCGCGGCGTGTCGCTGTCCTCGGGCGAGCGTCAGCTGCTGGCCCTCGCTCGGGCGTTCCTCGCCCGCCCCAGAGTGCTGGTCCTCGACGAAGCCACCTCCAACCTCGACCTGCGCTCGGAGGCGAAGATCGAGCGGGCGCTCGACACGCTCCTCGAGGGTCGGACGGCCATCATCATCGCCCACCGCCTGGCGACGGCGATGCGTGCCGACCGCATCGCCGTGGTGCGCGACGGCGGCATCGCCGAGCTCGGTAGCCACGACGAGCTGGTCGAGCTGGGCGGGCACTACGCCGACATGTACGCCACCTGGGAGCGTCACGCCTCCGGCGACGATGCCCATGCCGCCTCGGGGGTCTCGACCCCGCGCCGCTGAGCCGGGCGCGGACGCGACGAAGGGGGCCGCGTCGCCAGCCCCCCTTCGTCGTCTGCGGCTCTGGTCGGATCAGCCTTCGCGGCCCGACCGGCGCTGGTAGCGCGGCGGACGGTCCTCCTCGGGCCGCTCGTCGAAGACCACCACCGTGCCCTCGGGTTCGAAGAACGGGGTCGTGGATTCGCCGACCTCTCCGGGCAGGTAGCGCTTCCCCTCGTCGAGGTAGCGGTACATGCCGACGTCGCCGGCGTCGGTGCGAGGATCGGGCTCGTCGGCATCCCACCAGAGCAGCGTCACGTCATCCGCGGCGAGGTAGTCGGGCCACTGCCACAGCACCTCGCCGTAGGAGGTGCCGTACTGGGTCCGGTATCCCCATGCCGGTTCGAACGAGAACATCCCGTCGCGGAACGTCTCGGGTGTGAGCTCGGGACCGGCCAAGTGGACCCCGTTGAAGAACCGGGCCCAGTCGAAGATGTCGGGGTAGTTGGACAGCTCCTCACCGAGGTGCCAGCTCACCAGGTTCCCCTCCTGCTGGGTGTAGGCGGGGTCGATGGGCGGCAACAGGTAGGACAGACCGAAGGCGTTGGCCCACTGGTCCTGGTCGTACAAGCGGGCCAGATCCGAGTTGTCGGTGGCCGCTGCCCCCACCACGATCCACTCCGGCCAGTAGTCCTGGGCGGTGGCCTGACTGGTGAGGTTCTGGGGCATGAACGGATCGGTGGCGATGATGACCGAGGTGACCCCTGCCTCCTTGAGACGGGTGATGATCGCCTGGGCGTCTTCTTCGCGGTTGCTCGAGTCGGCCATGAAGGTGATGCTCGCCGCCAACTCGACGTCGTGCTCGGCCAATTGCTCCTCGAAGAACTCGACCCCGTCCTGATAGGCGCCGTCCGGGGTCTCGTACCACACCAACCCGAACTGACGCTCGGTCTCCTGCAGCTCGGGAGTACCCGCGTACTGTGCGGGTGATCCGGCCAAGCGGTTGGCGATGAAGTCGGCCCGGTGCACATAGCCCTGGGTCGACGACATGAGACCGGACCACACGTAGGGCGCCCACTCGAGGTAGTTCTCGATGGGCTGCGAGCCGGTGCAGAAGCACATGACACCACGATCGACGAGCTCGTTCACATAGGCGTTGATGGCGCCGCCACCGGGACCGTTGACCACCGCGAACGCGCCGACCTCCTCGGCGATGGCGATGGCATCGGCCCGGGCGGCGGCCTCGTCGTTGCCATCGCCCGACGCCGCCACCACCTCGACCCGCACGTCGCGGCCGTAGGTCTCGTAGAGGTCGTTGAACGCACCCACCAGCTTGAGCCGGTTCTCGGCCTCTACGGCCTCCTCCGGCGTGGTGATGCCGGTGCGCTCCTGGGCGTCGAGCCCGGCTTCGCTCGTCTCGGCGTCGTAGAGCGCGACCACGATCTCGTCCTCGGTCACGCCCTGGTAGGTGGCTCCCCCGTTGTCGGCGCCCTCTGGCCACAAGGGCACGCAGTTGGGCGCGGCGACGGTGGGTAGCATGATCCGACCCGTGTCGGGGTCGCAATCCGGCGCGTCATTCGGATCGCCGAGGTCGTCTCCCACCGCAACGTCGTCCGAGCCCTCGTCGGAGCCCCCGTCGGTGGTCTCGGTGTCGTCGGGTCCGACCGCGACATCATCATCGTCGCCATCGTCGCCGTCGTCGCTCCCGCTCAACGCGCCGATCGCCACCACCGCGGCGATCACCACGATCGCAACCAGCACTGGCCAGTAGCGAGCGATGGCAGGACTGGTCTTGGTTGATTCTTCCACTCGGTTTCCCCCCGGATGAGCAGACTGTGGTGACAGGCCGTGTCCACCGCCTGCCCCGCGCAGACTACCCTGTGGGCCACGCGACATGGCCGCAGGTTGGAACGCGGCTGCTTCGCGACGTGTCGCACTTGACATCTCAGGGGGGAACATGCAAGTCGAGCCGACCACGCCGCGAACCGCGCGCCGGGGCGCCGCTCCGCGCCGCCAGTTGTTGTTCGCGGTCGCCGCCGCCGCCTTGGTGGCCGGGTGCGTGCTTCCCGGCAGCGAGGATGCCGACGATTCGAGCATCGACGTCGAGCGCCCGCTCCGCGAGGCCGGCGACGTCGAGGGCCGCGTGGGCGACCCGCTCGAGGTCTACGGCATCACCGCCACCGTGCTCGAGGTGGGGCGCGTCGCCGAGTACAACGAGTTCGACACCTGGGGCTACATCTGGGCCCGCGTGAGGGTCGAGAACACGACCTCCCGCGAGATCGACTTCCACCGTCGACAGTTCCAGATCGAAAAGCCCGACGAAACGGTCTCCAACACGGCCAACATCAGCACCGAGACCCAGCTCGAAGGCAGCTCGGTCACCCGTCCCGACGTCCTCGCTCCGGGAGAGACCGGGGAGGGTCAGGTCATCTACACCGTCGGCGACCTCGACGGTCAGTTCGCGCTCATCTACCGCCCCGACCCTCCGACCGAGGACGTCATCGATGCCGAGCGCGGCGTGTGGGTCTTCGAAAGCAGCCCTGAAGACGCCGAATGACCGCCGCCACCACCGCCACAGTCGGCCGGCGCCCACCGCTCATCACCGCCGAGTCGCTGCGGTCGGCGGGTCTGATCGCCGCGTGTGGGGCCGGGTTCCTCGCCATTCAGTCGGTCCTGTTGCCCATGCCCCTCGGCGTGATGGTACAAGGCGCGATCATCGGCGGGCTCACCGCCCTCATCGCCCTCGGCATCGCGCTGGTCTACCGAGCCAACCGCATCATCAACTTCGCCCAGGGCGACCTCGGCGCGGTGCCGACGGTGTTCACCGTCCTGCTCATCTCCGGGGCAGGGGTACCGTTCCTGCTCGCCCTCCCCATCGGAATCGCCGGAGCCCTCGCGCTCGGCGCCCTGGTGGAGTTCACCATCATCCGCCGCTTCGCCAACGCGCCCCGCCTGATCCTCACGGTCGCCACTCTTGGCCTGGCCCAGGCGTTGGCCGGCTTCGGCCTCATCCTGCCGTCGCTGCTCAACAACGCCTGGCCGGGCATCTTCCCCGACAGCGGCATCAGCGGCACCTTCCCGGCGCCGTTCGACGCCCGGTTCAACATCGGCACCGTCGTGTTCGGCGGCAACGACATCATCGCCCTGGTGGCGATCGTCGCCTCGGTCGCGGCGCTCTCGGCGTTCTTCCGCTACACCCGCATCGGCATCGCGGTCCGGGCCAGCGCCGAGAGCGCCGACCGCGCCATGCTGCTCGGCATCCCCGTGAGGCGCATCGGCACCATCGTGTGGGTCATCGCCAGCTTCCTCGCGTTCCTCGCCCTGTTCCTGCGGGCGGGCGTGCTCGGCCTCTCGCTCGGCACGGTGCTCGGCCCCACCATCCTCATCCGGGCCCTGGCCGCTTGTGTCATCGGCCGCATGGAGCGCATGGCGGTGATCTTCTGGTCGGCGGTCGGACTGGGAATCCTCGAACGGGGCATCTTCTGGAACACCGACCGCAGCGCGCTGGTCGCGCCGGTGATCTTCGGTGTCCTGCTGGTCGTGCTCCTGATCCAACGCCGGGCCAAGCTGGCTCGCACCGACGAGCAGTCCAACTGGCAGGCCGTCGCCGACGTGCGCCCGGTGCCACCGGAGCTCGCCGGCCTTCCCGAGGTCCGCTGGGGGTTCCGCGCCGTGTACCTGGCCCTGCTGGCCGTCGCCCTGGCACTCCCGCCGGTGCTGTCGGTGAGCCAGATCAACCTCGCGGCGACGATCTTCATCTACGCCATGGTGGCGGTATCTCTGGTGGTGCTCACCGGGTGGGCCGGCCAGGTCAGTCTCGGCCAGATCGCGTTCTTCGGCTTCGGCGCTGCGATCGCCGGCGCCATCACGACCAGGTTCGGGTGGGACATCTCCCTGGCGATCCTCGTGGCGGCCGTCGTCGGCGCCGTCATGGCGGTGGTGATCGGTCTCCCGGCGCTTCGGGTCAAGGGGCTGTTCCTCGCCGTGATCACCCTGGCCTTCGCCGCCGCCACCTCCGGCTACTTCCTGAACCGGGGCGACTTCGGTTGGTGGCTCCCCGACGGTCGCGTCGACCGTGGCGAGCTGTTCGGCGTGATCCCCCTCGGCACCGAGACCCAGTACTACTACTTCGCCTTCGCCTGCCTGTTGCTGATGATGGCCATGGCCAGACAGCTCCGTCAGTCGCGGGTCGGGCGGGTGATCGTCGGTGTCCGGGAGAACGAGCGGGGTGCGCAGGCCTATGCGGTCAACCTGGTTCGAGCCAAGCTCACCGCGTTCGCGATCTCGGGCTTCATCGCCGCGTTCGCGGGCGCGGTGTTCGTCCACCACCAGCGGGACTTCGGCATCCAGCCCTATGCCACGACCGAGAGCCTCGCCGTCTTCACCATGGTGGTCATCGGGGGACTCGGCTCGATTCCCGGTGGCATCGTCGGCGCCCTCTACGTCAAGGGCACGCAGAACTTCCTCCCCAGCGAGCTGAGCTTCTTCGCCAGCGGCCTCGGCCTCCTCGCGGTCCTCATCGCCCTGCCCGGCGGCCTGGCTTCGCTCATCTACCGCGGCCGCGACGGCATCCTCCGCCGGGTGGCCGAACGGCGCAAGATCATGGTCCCCAGCCTCTTCGCCGACGCAGCCGACCTCGACGGCATCACCAGCAGCCGCGAAAAGGGCATGGAGTTCGTCCGCCAGATGGCCGACTTCATGGATGCCTCCCGGGCCTCCGCCGCCACAGCTCGCGGCCGGCGTCGCGCCGATTCCGAGGAGTTGGACGACGAGGGGGTCGACGGCGAGGCGCCGGTACCGGCGCCACCCCGGCTCCCCGATGACGATGCACCGCTCATCGCTCCCCCGAGCACCGACTCCGAAGCGCCGACCGGGCGAGGAGGTCGCCGGTGACCACCCACGACACGCCCTCGACAGATCAGGGAGACGAGCCCGAGGGACCGGCGTCGCGTCGTCGCAAGGCCACCGAGTCCGGTGCCGGCACGCGCCCCCTGTCCGAACGGCTCCGCGACTGGAAGCCCTCCAACATCACCCAGGGGGCCCCGGTCTTCCCGCTGTTCGTCCTGTTCGGGCTCAACGTGGTCGACGAGCTGGACCGCGAGGCGTTCAACGTCTTGCTCCCCAACATCCGCGACCACTTCGGCCTGGGGATCACCGGCATCCTCACGCTCGTCTCGGTGGTCGGCTTCTTCGTGCTGTTCCTCGAGATCCCGCTCGCCCACCTCGCCGATCGACGCAACCGCACCCGCATCGCCGCGGGCGGCGCCGCCGCCTGGGGCGTGGCCTCGGCGCTGACCGGCGCCGCGACCAACATCTGGATGGTTGGCGGCGTGCGGGGTGCGGCCAACCTCGGACGAGCGGTCAACGGCGCCACCCACCGGCCGTTGCTCTCGGACTACTACTCGATCAACGTCCGCCCCGCGGTGTTCGCCGCCCACGACGCGGCGAACTCGATCGGTCGCATCATCGGGCCGATCGCTGCGGGGACCCTGGCGTTCTACTTCACCTGGCGCACCCCGTTCTTCGTGTTCGCCGTCCCCACGATGATCTTCGTGCTGCTCGCGCTGCGGCTCAAGGAACCGGTGAGGGGGTTCCACGAGCGCCAGGCGCACGGAGCCGACGAGACCACCTCCACCACCGAGGAGGCCCCCGCCTCGATGGCCGAGGCGTGGCGGGTGCTGTGGCAGGTGCGGACGCTGCGCCGCATCTGGATCGCCACTCCAGTGCTGGCCATCCCCATCTTCACGCTCTCGCCCTTGCTGCAGCTCTTCTATGCCGACGTGCTCGGGCTCGACGAGTACCAGCGCGGACTGGTGTCGGCAGCCACCGAGCCCTTCCAGATCGTCGGCCTGCTCATCGGCATCCCCATCGCCACCAAGCTGATGCGCAAGGATCCGGCGCTGCTGCTCAAGTTCCTCGGCGTCGCCGGCGCGCTGCAGGTCGTCGCCCTTTTCCTCCTGGTGTTCACCGAGAACCTGCCGATGGTCATCGCCATGCGAGCCGCACTCGCCTTGGTCACCTCGTCCACCGCACCCGGACTGGCCGCTGCCACGTCGCTCATCATCCCGCCCCGGGTCCGTTCGATGGGCTTCACCATCGGGAACCTGTTCATCATCCCGTCGCTGCTGGCGGGGCCCATCCTGGGCGCGCTGGCCGATCAGTGGGGCCTGCGGACCTCGCTCATCGTCCTCTGCCCCATGATCCTGCTGGGGGTGGCGATGATCACCTCCGCCGGGCCCTTCATCACACCCGACATCCACAAGGTGCGCACATCGACGGTGGCGATGGCCGAGGTGCGCAAGGCCCGCGACGAGGGCCGGGCCAAGCTCCTCCTGGTCAAAGAGCTCGACGTGCACTACGACACCGTCCAAGTGCTCTTCGACGTCGACTTCGAGATCGACGAAGGAGAGATCATCGCGCTGCTCGGCACCAACGGTGCGGGCAAGTCCACGCTGTTGAAGACCATCTCGGGGCTCGTCGAGCCCTCGGCCGGGGCGATCATCTTCGACGGGGTCAACATCAGCAACGCACCCCCGAACGAGATCGTGCGCCACGGGGTGGTCCAGGTGCCCGGCGGCAAGGGGATCTTCCCGTCGCTGTCGGTCGGTGAGAACATCAGGCTGGCGGGATGGCCCTACGTCGACGAACCCGAGTACCTCCAGGCTGCCACCGAGGAGGTCCTCGGACACTTCCCGATCCTCCGCCGGCGCTGGAACGATGCCGCCGGGAACCTCTCCGGCGGCGAGCAGCAGATGCTCACCCTGTCGATGGCCTTCATCGCCAAGCCCCGCCTGCTGATGATCGACGAGCTCTCGCTCGGCCTGGCCCCGGTGATCGTCGAGCGTCTGCTCGAGGTGGTCGAGGCGATCCGCGCTCGCGGCACGACGATCATCCTCGTCGAGCAGTCGATCAACGTCGCCCTCACCGTCGCCGAGACCGCGTACTTCATGGAGAAGGGCGAGATCCGCTTCAAGGGACCCACCAGCGAACTGCTCGAACGCCCCGACATCCTGCGGGCGGTCTTCCTGGAAGGGGCTGCCTCGCTCGAGGGCGCCGATGAATCGCCCCGGGTCGCCGCCAGGACACGCTCGAACCAGGACGTGGACGCCGATGCGCCCGTCCTCAGAGCAGAAGGGCTCACCCGCTCCTACTCGGGCGTCCTCGCCGTCAACGACATCAGCTTCGACCTGCGACGCGGCGAGATCCTCGGGATCATCGGGCCGAACGGCGCGGGCAAGACCTCCTTGTTCGACCTGCTGTCGGGCTATCTCACCCCCGACCGTGGACGGCTGTGGTTCGACGGTCGCGACATCACCCACCTGTCTCCCAGCGCCCGTGCCGGGTTGGGCTTGGGGCGCTCGTTCCAGGACGCACGGCTGTTCCCGGGCCTCACGGTCAAGGAGACGATCTCGCTGGCGCTCGAGCGCACCGTCGAGGTTCGGGACCCCGTCGCCACCGCCCTGGGGCTCCCCGTGGTCCGCGACTCCGAACGCAAGGTCGCGGCCCGTGCCGACGAGCTCATCGGGATGCTCGGTCTCGAGGCCTTCGCCACCAAGTTCGTCCGCGAGCTGTCCACCGGCAGCCGCCGGATCGTCGACATCGCCTGCATCCTGGCCCACGAACCCACGGTCATCCTCTTCGACGAGCCGTCGTCGGGGATCGCCCAGCGCGAGAGCGAGGCCCTCGGCCCGATGCTGGCGCGCATCCGCGAGGTCACCGGAGCCAGCCTCGTGGTCATCGAGCACGACATGCCGCTGATCCGCTCGGTGTCCGACGAGATCCTGGCGCTCGAGCTCGGCGAGGTCGTCATCAGGGGCACACCCGACGAGGTGATGCACGATCCCCGGGTCGTGGCGTCGTACCTGGGCACCAACGAGGCGGTCATCGGTCGGTCAGGACCCACCGGTGGCGAGGACGGCGGGTAGGCCCCAGGCCTCACGAACGACGGCGACTCGCCGATGGGGACATGGGTGGGGATCGGACCTCGCCGCCACGGAGGTCGGTCCGAACATGGACCCAGTCGACAACACCCAGCGGGCGTCACGTGAGCTCTGCCGAGATCGGTGACCGCGGGGGACCGAACGGGCATCCCACCGGCTGGTGGAAGGCCGTCGTCGAACGGTCCTCCGACGTGCTCGTCGCGCTCGACGCGAGCGGCACCATCACCTATGTGAGCCCGTCGGTGCGTCGGGTCTTCGGGTGGGACGAGTCGGACCTGGTGGGCTCCACCGGCTTCCACCTCGTCCACACCGACGACTCCGACCGGATCCGGATGGTGCTCGAGCGAGGTCTCGGCGGCGGCACCCCCGATTCGTATCCCACCTTCCGGCTGCGCCACCAGAACGGCTCGTGGCGCCACGTCGAGGCTCGGGCGTCGAACCTGCTCTCGCTTCCCGATGTGCAGGCGTTCATCATCAGCATCCGCGACGTGACCGAACGGGTGGAGGCCGAAGCAGCGGTCCAGCTCCGCGACGAGCGGTATCGGGCGGTGGTCCAGGCATCGCCCGAAGCGATCCTCATCCACCAGAACGAGACCGTGGTCCACGCCAACCCCGCGGCGGTGCGGCTCCTCGGTGCCAGCGACCGCTACGAGCTGGTCGGCTTGGACCCCGCGGACCTGGTCCAAGCCGAGCCCGACGACCCTCAGCCGGGCACGCCGACCGGGGTGACGGGGTTGGATCGTCCGATCTCTCCGATCGATCGAATCGTGCGACGCCTCGACGGCAGCACCGTGGCGGTGGAGGTCACGAGCATCCCGACGATCTGGGACGGATTCGCGGCCATCCAGTTGATCGCCCGTGACGTCACCGAGGCGCGACAAGCCGACCAGACGCTGATGCACCTGGCCACCCACGACCCGCTCACCGGACTCCCCAACCGCAACCTTCTCGAGGACCGGCTCCGCCATGCATCGGCCCGCGCCGTTCGCACCCAACGTCCCTTCGCCGTGCTCTTCGTCGACCTCGACCGCTTCAAGGTCATCAACGACACCTTCGGCCACCAGGTGGGTGACGAGGCGCTCCGCGAGGTGGCCGGCCGGCTGACCGAGGCGGTGAGGCCGGGTGACACCGTGGCCCGCTTCGGAGGCGACGAGTTCGCGGTCGTGGTCGAGGATCTGCTCGTGGCCGACACCGTCGACCTGGTCGTCGAGCGGGTTCACGCCGCCTTCGACGAGCCCATCGTGGTCCGCGATCGTGAGATCAGCATCGGGGGGAGCATCGGTGTGGTGGTCGCCGAAGAGGGGGGCGATCCCCGCACGCTGCTCCGCGATGCCGACACGGCCATGTACACCGCCAAGACCAAGGGACGTGGCCAAGCTGTACGGTTCGACGCCGCCCTCCGCGAGCAGGTGCATCGCCACGAGGAGTTGGAGCTCCGGCTGCGGGCGGCACTCGATGAGCACCAGGTGGTACTCGCGCTCCAGCCCCTGGTGAGGTTGGCCGATCGCAAGGTGGTTGGCGTCGAGGCACTGATGCGCTGGGACCATCCAGAGCGCGGACTGCTGCTACCCGAGGCCTTCCTCGAGGTCGCCGATGAATCCGGGATCCTGCCCGACCTGGGACAGGAGCTCTTCGAGCTCGCCTGCGCCGACGCGGCGCGTTGGCGCACGTCCCGCCAGGGTCCCGACGGGGGCGAGGTGCCGTGGATGAGCATCAACGTCGCCGCCAGCGAGCTGTTCCACCCGGGGTACGCGAGCCGGATCTTACAAACGCTCTCGGACCACGGGCTGCCGCCCACCAGTCTCTACCTCGAGCTCGGCGAGGACGCGATCCTCGACGATCCGGTGGGGGCCGTCGAGGCCCTCCGGCCGCTGCGCGAGGCAGGTGTGTCGGTGGCCATCGACGACTTCGGCACCGGGTACACCTCGCTCACGACCCTGCGACGCCTCGGGCCCGACCTCCTCAAGATCGATCAGTTCTTCGTCGAGCGGATGACCGAGTCACCGTCGGATGCCGCCATGGTCCGAGCCGTGATCCAGATGGGGCATGCGCTGGGGATCCCGGTGGCGGCCGAAGGCGTCGAGCTCGTGGAGCAACAGAACTTCCTGACCGTCCTGGGATGCGATGTGGCCCAGGGGTTCCTCATCGCTCGACCCGGCCCGCTCTCCTCGCTCGACTCGGTCTTCGACCCCGGTCACTGAGGCGCGCCCCGCCGGACCCGCGCGATTCCAGCCCCGTGTAGCGCCGCGCGACCGTTGCAGAGCGTGCGATCCCGCCCGGCGAGGCCCTAGAATGGGTCCACCGTGCCCGGTGCCCTCGCGAGCGCCGCGCTTTCGGCGGAAGCGCAAGGCTGCCCCGCTGGGCGGGCACGATCACCGATGTCGATTGCAAGGGACCCACTGTCATGGGAGCCAACCGCACCACGTTCGAGAAGCTGCAGCGCGACCGGGCCAAGAAGGCCAAGGCAGACGCCAAGCGCGCCCGACGGATGGGGCTCGAGACCCCCGCCACCTCCGACGAGCGGTCAGACCCCGGACCAGACACCGCTGTCGGTGGCGAATGGGACCTCGGGCCGAGCGAGAAGCCGCTGTCCGCCTCCGAGCTGCTGGTCCTGGTCGAACAGCTCCAGCAGCAGTTCGACTCCAAGGCCATCTCGTTCGAGGAGTACGAGGAGCGCAAGGCCGACCTCATGGCCCGGCTCCCGATCGACTGAGCCCGCTGGCCGCGGCGCTTCGACCACACGCCTGCATCCGTGCCCAAGACCGACTGGAACCCCGTCCTCCGCGACCAGCTCGATGCCCCCTACTGGTCCGAGCTGCAGGAGTTCGTCGCCAGCGAGCGGCACGCGCACCGGGTCTATCCCCCACCGCAGCAGGTGTTCGCCGCGCTGCACCTCACCCCGTTCGCCTCGGTCCGGGCGGTCATCCTCGGCCAGGACCCCTACCACGGGCCCGGACAGGCACACGGCCTGTGCTTCTCGGTCCCCGGCGGTGTCGACATCCCTCCGTCGCTGCGCAACATCTACGCCGAGCGCGAGTCGGACCTCGGCCTGGCTCCACCCGACCACGGCAACCTCGAGGCCTGGGCACGTCAGGGGGTGCTGTTGCTCAACGCCACGCTCACCGTCCGTGCCGGCCGTGCCGGTTCCCACAACGGCAAGGGTTGGGAGCGGTTCACCGACCAGGTCATCCGTGCGGTGGCCGCCAAGCCCGACCGCGTCGTGTTCATCCTGTGGGGAGCTGCGGCACGCAAGAAGAAGGAGCTGGTCGCCCAGGTCGGCGCTCACCGACATGGCGTGATCGAGAGCCCCCACCCTTCTCCGCTGTCGGCCAGCAGCGGGTTCTTCGGCAGCCGCCCTTTCTCGCGAACCAACGCCGCCCTCGAGGAAGCCGGACGCGAGCCCGTCGACTGGAGGGTCGACGGAGAGCACTGATCCACGGACCGAGCGGCCTCGGGTCAGCGCTTGGCGGTCGCCGCGAACTTCCGGGTGGCGACGACGGCGAACACCACGGTGATGGCGACCGCCCAGCCCAGCGCGATCCACGGATCGTTGCCGGCCTCTCGGCCGTTGTAGAGGGCTCGAGTCGCGTCGGTGAGGGTCGTGAAGGGGTTGTGCTCGGCGACGGGCTGGAGCCATCCCGGCATCGTCGAGGGGGAGACGAAGGCCGACGACACGAACGTGAGCGGGAACATCCAGATGAACCCACCGGAGTTGGCCGCCTCGACGGTCTTCACCGACAGGCCGATCCAGGCCTGGATCCAGCTGAACGCGTAGCTGAAGGCGAGCAGCAACAAGGTGGCCATGACCGCTCCACTCACGGTCCCGTCGAAGCGGAAGCCGACCAGCAGCGCCAGACCGATCATCATCACGAAGGTCAAGATGTTGCGCACCAGATCGGACAGCGTGCGCCCGATCAGGACTGCACCCTGCGCGATCGGCAGGGAGCGGAGTCGGTCCACGATGCCCTTGGTGAGGTCCTCGGCCAGGCCGACCCCGGTGAAGGCCGACCCCCACAGCACGGTCTGGGCGAAGATGCCCGGGATGAGGAACTGCTTGTAGTCGTCGTAGTCGGGCACCATGATCGCCCCGCCGAACACGTAGACGAACATGACGACGAACATGACCGGCTGCACCGCGGCGTAGACCAAGAGCTCGGGACTTCGGGGCATCGCCCGCAGGTGGCGCAGGGCCTCGACCCAGCTGTCCCGCAGGATCAACAGTCGGCGATGGTGCGCTCCGCGGGCGTACCCGGCGTCGGGTGCGGCATCGACCCCGGCGATCATGTCGCCCCCACCTCGGCGGTCCTGGACCGCTGCCCCTGGTCCTCGGCGGGGGGATCGTCGACAGGATGCCCGGTGAGGGCGAAGAACACGTCGTCGAGCGTCGCGCGCGCGGTCGCAACGTCGTCCACCACAAGTCCCAGGTTGTCGAGATGACGGATGAGCCGCGGGACCACGCCGTCGAGGGTCTCGACGGGAACCCGCACCGAGCGGCCGCCGGGATCGACCACCAGCTCACCGCAGGCGTGAGGCGCCAAGACCTCCCGGGCCCGGTCGATGTCGCGGTGGTCGGCCAGGGTCACGACCACCTGCTCGCCACCCACCCGGCGCTTCAGATCGGCGGGCGTGCCACGAGCGATGACCCTGCCCAGGTCGATCACCGCGATCTCGTCGGCGAGCCGGTCGGCTTCGTCGAGGTACTGAGTGGTGAGCAGCGTCGTGGTGCCGGCGGCGGTGAGCTCGTCGATGAGCTCCCACACCGCGATCCTGCTCCGGGGGTCGAGCCCGGTGGTCGGTTCATCGAGGAACAGCACTGCGGGATCGCCGACCAGGCTCATCGCGATGTCGAGCCGTCGGCGCATGCCCCCCGAGTAGCCGCCGGTGACCCGTGACCCGGCCTCGACGAGGTCGAACCGCTCGAGCAGTTCCGAGGCGCGGCGCCGTGCCTCACGCTTGGGCCGGTGGAACAACCGGCCCACGTGCTCGAGGTTCTCGAAGCCGGTGAGGCGCTCGTCGACCGCGGCGTACTGGCCGGTGAGTCCGATGCGGGCGCGCGCTTCGCGGGGGTCGGCCATCACATCGATGCCATCGATCCATGCCCGCCCCGCGTCGGGCGCGAGCAGGGTGGTGAGGATTCGCACCGCGGTGGTCTTGCCCGCGCCGTTGGGCCCGAGGACACCGAGCACGCTCGACCGGGCCACCTCCAGATCGACGCCCCGGAGCGCCTCGGTCGTTCCGAACCGCTTCGTCAGGCCCTCGGCCACCACCGCGTTCATGAGCCCACCCATGGCGATCCCCGCCGACCGATCACCCTCGTGCCGATTCGCATCAAGGGCCAATCACACCACGCCCGGCACCGACGAGGCCACTCACCACCGATCGACTCAATCCGCGTTGAGTGATTACGATGGCGACGTGCCCCACTCGTCGACATCGGACTCGTCGCTCCACGTGCGGGCGACACGGCACGCGGCCTTGGGCGACCCGAGCCGCCTCGCCATCGTCGACTCGTTGGCCATCTCCGACCGCTCACCGGCCGAGCTCGGCCGGTCGTTGCAGCTGCCTTCGAACCTGCTCTCCCACCACCTCGACGTCCTGGAGCGGGTGGGCCTGGTCGAACGAACACCCTCCAGCGGCGACCGGCGTCGCCGCTATGTGCGCCTGCTCCTGCAGGTGCCGTACCTCCCCGACGTGGTGCGGACGCCGGCTCGACCGGCGTTGTTCGTGTGCACCCACAACTCGGCGCGAAGCCAGCTCGCGGCCGCGCTCTGGCGGTCGGTCACCGGCGAGCACGCCCTCTCGGCGGGCACCGATCCCAGCGACCGCGTGGCCCCCGGCGCGATCAGAGCGGCCCGCCGCGCCGGCCTCGACCTGGGCGACGCCCGTCCACGACCTCTCCACGAGGTCGTCGACCCACCCTCGCTCGTGGTCACCGTGTGCGACCGGGCCCACGAGGCTCTCGGGCCCGTGCCGAGCCACCTCCACTGGTCGGTCCCCGACCCGGTCGTCGCCAACACCCCGGAGACCTTCGACCGAGTCGTCGTCGAGCTCCGCGGACGCATCGAGCGCTGCTTCGCCCCCAGTGCGGGCGGCACGGCGCATCGCTCCCCTCCCCCACCCGAAGGAAGGCACGATCCATGACCACCGAAGCACCTGAGGTTCTCTTCGTCTGTGTCCACAACGCCGGCCGGTCCCAGATGGCGGCCGCCCTGTTGCAGCACCACGCGGGCGACCGGGTCGTGGTTCGCTCGGCGGGCACCGCCCCCGCCGAGGAGATCAACCCCGCCGTCGTCGATGCCATGGCCGAAGTCGGGATCGACCTGCTCGCGTCCGGCGCTCACCCCAAGGCGCTCGATGACCCCGCCGTCGAGGCCTCCGACGTGGTGATCACCATGGGCTGTGGTGACGAGTGCCCCTTCTACCCCGGCAAGCGATACCTCGACTGGTCATTGGACGACCCCGCCGGCAAGGGGGTCGAGGCGGTGCGTCCCATCCGCGACGACATCGACCGCCGGGTCCGCGAGCTGCTCGACGAACTCGTACCCGACACCGCCACCTCGTAGCGCCACGGTCGCGACCCTCGCCCGCTACCGCTCGGTGGTCGCTGCCTCGAAGCCCGACCAGCGGTGGGTCGTGAAGTCGTAGAGCTTGCAGGTGCGGAAGATGTGCCTGACCGTGCGCCACCGGAACCGGTAGGTGGTGATCTCGTCGCCGTGGACGGCCGCCAGGTCGGCCGAGGCGCCCGCGAGCCGGTAGAAGGGGATGCGGGTGTCCACGTGGTGGGGCGTGTGCACGAGGATGTGGTGGGTGAGGTGCTCCCACACCGGGTTGCACCGGATCGTGATCGAGCTGCGGAGCTGTCCGTCGAGGGCGCTCCACTCGCGACGCTCGTCGTAGAAGGCCACGTCGGGGTGGGTGTGGTGCAGGTAGACGAAGAACGCGATGAACCACGTGAACACCACGAAGGGAACAACGACCGCGGCCACCGCGGCGACCGGACCACCGAGGAGCCACGCCACCGTGCCCAGCCCCAGGGCGTAGGCCAGCGTGATGACCTTGGTGGCGCCCACCCCGCGGGTCCTGCGGGCTCGGGGGTCGGGGCGGAAGCGCACCATGCCCTGCCACCACACCCGCAACAGGTAGTGCAGCGCACAGGTGACGGGGTGGCGTTCGAGCCGGTACACGAGCCGGCTCCATCGGCTGGCAGCGCGGTACTCGTCGATGGTCCACGGTCGCCAGATCCAGTCGATGGTGCTCAGGCTGGTGAACCCGTGGTGAACCTTGTTGTGGCCGAACACCCAGAGTCGGTACATGTTCAGCGACGGGAGCATGGCGATGGTGCCGAGCACCTCGGACACGCGGTCGGAGTCGAACAGCGCCCCGTGGGCGGCGTCGTGGCCCCACACGAACGCGAACGCCACCGCGAACCCGGCGAGGACGCCGAAGCCGATGGTGAGCACCGGGTTGGCGACCACGATGGCGGCGGCGATCAGCGCGGTGTACAGCGCCAGGTCGAACGCCAGGGTCAGCAGCGCCCGCGCGGTCGAACGCTCGTAGCAGCGTGGGGAGAACGCGGCGCGCACCTGACCGAGGGTGAGCCGGCGTGGGGAGTGGGGAGCCGGCTCGGCGGTCTGGGCGGCATCTGGGGTGGTGATCGTCGAACTGCTCATGGCCCGAGAGCCTACCTACCAGTAGGTAGGTGATGCCAGGGCCGAACGTCCCGAGCTCGCACGGGGCCCGGATTGCCCCTGGCCCGATGGTGATCGAAGCTGGACCGTCCCCGACCTGGACACTGGTTCGCCCCACCCATGACACCCGCCACCCGCGATGCTCACCGCGCCGAGCTCCACCGGCACCTGACCGGTGCGCTCCGGTTCCCTGCCGACCTACCGATCAGCGCGCGCCGCGACGATCTCGTGACGGCCATCGCCGAGCACCAGGTGGTGGTGGTCGCCGGCGAGACCGGCTCGGGGAAGAGCACCCAGCTCCCCAAGCTGTGCCTCGCCGCCGGACGTGGGCGTGACGGGTTCATCGGCCACACCCAGCCTCGCCGCATCGCTGCCCGGACCATCGCCGAACGAGTCGCCACCGAGCTCGACACCGAGCTCGGCGGGGCGGTCGGCTACACCGTCCGATTCCACGACCAGGTCGGCGACGACACCCTCCTCAAGGTGATGACCGACGGCATCCTCCTCGCCGAGATCCAACGCGACCGCCTCCTGTCGCGCTACGACACGATCATCATCGATGAGGCGCACGAGCGCAGCCTCAACATCGACTTCCTCCTCGGCTACCTGCACCAGCTGCTGCCCCGACGGCCCGACCTCACGGTGATCATCACCTCGGCCACCATCGACACGGCCCGGTTCGCCGAGCACTTCGACGACGCCCCGGTGATCGAGGTGTCGGGCCGGACCCATCCGGTCGAGATCCGCTACGAACCACCCGAGGACCCCGACACCGGCGTGGCGCTCGACCAGTCCGAAGCCATCGTCGGCGCCGTGCGCTCGTTGCAGCGCGAGGGTCCCGGTGACGTGTTGGTGTTCTGCAGCGGCGAGCGCGAGATCCGTGACGCTGCCGGGGCCCTGCGCGACCTGCACCTGCCCGACACCGAGATCCTCCCGTTGTACGCGCGACTGACCTCGGCCGAACAGCACCGGGTCTTCCAGGCCCACCGCGGTCGTCGGGTGGTGCTCGCGACCAACGTGGCCGAGACCTCCCTGACCGTGCCCGGCATCCGCTACGTGGTGGACCCCGGCACGGCTCGCATCTCCCGCTACAGCTACCGGACCAAGGTCCAGCGCCTTCCCATCGAGGCGGTGTCTCAGGCCTCGGCCGACCAACGGGCCGGTCGCTGCGGGCGCCTCGGCCCCGGCATCTGCATCCGGCTCTACTCCGAGGACGACTACCTCGCCCGGCCCCGATTCACCGAACCCGAGGTGCAGCGGACCAACCTGGCGTCGGTCATCCTCAAGATGGCGTCGCTGGGTCTGGGAGCGGTCGAGGACTTCGGATTCATCGATCCGCCCGACGCACGGGCCATCCGCGACGGGATCCTGCTGCTCGAGGAGCTCGGCGCCGTCGATCCCGACCAGGCCGGCACACGCCGGTGGCTGACCCCCGTCGGCCGATCGCTCGCCGAGTTGCCGGTCGACCCGCGTCTGGGACGGATGATCCTCGAGGGGGCGGCCAACGACTGCCTCCACGAGGTCCTCGTGATCGCCTCCGCCCTGTCCATCCAGGATCCCCGCGAACGCCCGACCGGACCGGACCAGGCAACCGCAGCCTCGCTCCACGCCCGCTTCGACGTCCCCGGCTCTGATCTCTTGTCCTACCTCCGGCTCTGGGAGCACCTCCACGAGACTCGTCGCGGCCGATCGGGCAACCAGTTCAACAAGCTCTGCCGATCCGAGTTCCTCCACGTCCTGCGCATTCGCGAGTGGCAGGACCTCTACGCCCAGCTCCGCACCGCGACCAAGACGCTCGGCCTCCGACGTCGCTCACAGCCGGCGGAGCCCGATGAGGTGCACCGGGCGCTGCTCGCGGGGTTGCTGTCCCATGTGGGCACCCGCACCGGCGACCGGCGTGAGTACCACGGCGCTCGCAACAGCCGGTTCGCCATCGCGAGGGACTCGGTGCTGTCGAGCTCGTCACCGAGCTGGGTGATGGCCGCCGAGCTGGTCGAGACCAACCGCATCTGGGCGCGGGGTGTCGCCCGCATCCAGCCGGACTGGATCGAACAGGCCGGCGAACACCTGGTGACGCGCAGCTACAGCGACGCCTGGTGGGACCCCGCCCGGGGGTCGGCCATGACCACCGAACGGGTGACGCTCTATGGCCTCACGCTGGTGGCCGACCGCACCGTGGAGGTGGGATCGATCGATCCCGAGCTGGCCCGCCGGCTGTTCATCGAGCACGCCCTCGTCGACGGCGAGTGGGACACCCGCCACCGGTTCCTCGCCGACAACGAGGAACGAGTCCACGAGGTCGAGGCGCTCGGGGCCCGCGCCCGCCGCGACCTGGTGGCCGCCCCCGAACGGATCGCCGCCTACTACGACGAACACATCCCCGACCACATCGTGTCGACCCGCCACTTCGACCGCTGGTGGCGCCGCCGCCGGTCGCGTGACCCGCACCTGCTCGACCTGCCCCTCGACGTGCTCATCGACCCGTCGGCGGGCGAGATCGATCGCGACGACTTCCCCGACCACTGGACATCGGGCTCGGTGTCGCTGCCCCTCAGCTACGAGTTCGATCCCTCGAGTCCCACCGACGGCATCACCGTCGAGGTTCCCGTCTCGCTGCTCCCCCACCTCGATGCCACCGAGTTCGAGTGGAACGTCCGCGGACACCGGGCCGAGCTGGTCGAGGCGCTGGTTCGATCACTGCCCAAGGCCACGCGCCGCCGGCTCGTACCGGTCCCCGACACGGTTCAGGACCTGCTCCTCCGACTCGACCCCGATGCCGGACGCCTCACGGCGGCGTTGCGCGACGAGGTGGCGGCGCTCACCGGCGAGGTGGTCCGACGGGACTGGTTCGACCTCGACCAGGTGCCCGGCCATCTCCGGATGTCGTTCCGCGTCCACGATGACCGGGGCAACACCCTCGCGACCGACAAGGACCTCGATGCCCTGAGGCACCGCTTGCACGCCCACGTGCGCGAGGCGATCGCCGCCCTCGGCCTGGACATCGAGGTGGCCGGTCTCACCGCCTGGCCCGGAGGCTCGATCCCCAAGCGGCAGCGGGTGCGAACCGGCCGGCACCAGGTCATGGTCTACCCCGCCCTGGTCGATGAGGGTTCCACCGTCGCGGTGCGGGCGTTGCCCGACCGCCGCGAGCAGGCTCCGGCCATGTGGGACGGCACCCGCCGCTTGCTGCGACTGCAGCTGCCGGCCGCCGCGCGTGCGCTGGGCCGACTCCCGACCGCATCGGTCCGCGAGGCCATCGCGGCGAGCCCGTATCGCGGTGAGGACGAGTGGCTCGACGATCTGCTCACCGCGGTCTTCGACCACCTGATCGACACGGCAGGTGGCCCGGCGTGGACCGGCGAGGAGTTCGAGCTCCTGGTCGAGCACGTGCGAGACGGGATGAGCGATGCGCTTCGTGACGCCTGGACCGGTGCCACCACGGTGCTCGATCGCCACCAACGGATCGCCGCGACCCTCGACCGGACCACCGGTCCCGGGTTCGCCGAGGCGGTCGACGACATCGGGTCCCAGCTGCGGCGGCTCGTCTACCCGGGAATGTGCACCGCCGTCGGCATCGACCAGCTCGCCCACGTGGCCCGCTATCTCCGGGCCATCGAGCGCCGGCTCGACACCCTCACCGACGACCCCCAGCGCGACCGCCGGCGCATGGCCGTCTGCCGCCGCCTCGAGGCCGACTACGAGGCGGTTCGGGCGCGGGTGCCCTGGTCGCCGGAGCTGGAGGAGGTGGGCTGGCTCCTCGAGGAGATGCGGGTCGCCACCTTCGCCCAGCCGCTCGGTACGGCCCAGCCGGTCAGCGAGAAGCGCATCTGGACCGCGATGGCCGCGCTCGAACGGTCCTGAGGATCGGCGCCCCGAACCGATACGTTGCGGGGCGTGGAACCACGTGACCCCGGCCATCCGTCCCCCGACGATCTCGTCGCCGGGGTCTTCGCCAACCGGACCCTCAACCTCCGCTCGGTGGCCGCCATCGGCTACGACATGGACTACACCCTCATCCACTACCGCACCGACGAGTGGGAGGGCGCCGCCTTCGAGCACGCCGTCGACATCCTTGCCCAGCGGGGCTGGCCGGTCCACGACATGGGCTTCGACCCCGACGAGTTCATCCAGGGCCTCGTGCTCGATCTCGACAAGGGCAACCTGGTCAAGGCCACCCGCTTCGGGTACGTCATCCACGCCCACCACGGCACCAGGGCCCTGTCGTTCGACGAGCTGCGCACCACCTATGCCGGGCACTTCGTCGATCTCGAGGAGTCCCGCTGGAAGTTCCTCAACACGCTGTTCTCGTTGTCGGAGGCCGCCCTGTACGCCCAGCTCGTCGACCGCCTCGACGACGGGCGGCTGGGGTGGGTCATGGGCTATGACGAGCTCTATGCCGCGGTGTCGGGCGCGCTCGACGAGTCACACATGCAAGGCGCGCTCAAGGCCCGAATCGTGGCCGACCCGGCGCGCTATGTCGTGGTCGACGAACGCCTGGCACCGACCCTCCTCGACCAGCGGGCCGCCGGCAAGCGGCTGCTGTTGATCACCAACTCCGAGTGGGCCTACACCCAGGCGATGATGAGCTGGTGCTTCGATCCGCACGTGCCGAGCGGATCGTGGCGTGAGCTCTTCGACATCGTGGTGGTTGCCGCCGGCAAACCCCGCTTCTTCGCCCAGGACGAGCCCTCGTTCGAGGTGGTCGACGAGGAGGCCGGGCTGCTCAGCCCCCACTGGGGCCCCTTGGAGCTCGGCCGCGTCTACTACGGCGGCAGCGCCCGGGGGGTCGAGGCCAGCCTCGATCTCGAGGGCGACCAGATCCTCTACGTCGGCGATCACCTCTTCGGCGATGTGCACGTGTCGAAGGCGGTGCTGCGCTGGCGAACCGCGCTCATCCTCCGCGAGATCGAGGCCGAGCTGATCGACGGCGCCCGCTTCGCGCCCGACGAGCAGCGGTTGGCGGCGCTCATGGGCGACAAGATGGCGCTCGAGGACGACTTGGCGCGAGTCCGCCTCGACCGGATCAGAGCACGCGACCGCGGCGACGCCGACACCGCCAAGCGTCTGCAGCGCGATGTCAGCCGGCTCGCGGCCAGGGTGCGCCGCCTCGACGACCGCATCGGGCCGCTGGCCCGGGCCGCCGGCGAGCTCGGCAACGCCGTCTGGGGTCCACTGATGCGTGCCGGAAGCGACAAGAGCCTCTTCGCCCGCCAGGTCGAGCGCTACGCCGACGTCTACACCTCGCGGGTGTCGAACCTGGGTGCCCGCACCCCGTTCGCCTACCTCCGAGCGGCCCGGACCTCGCTGCCCCACGACGCCACCTGAGGTGCAGTCGAGGCGAAAAGGAGCTACACCGGTGGCATGAAGTTCAAGAGCGGACTCATCGCCGGCGTCGCCATCGGGTACTACCTCGCCACACGGATCGACCCCGAGACACGACGCCGCTTCGAATCGAAGGTCAACGAACGGGTCGCGCACCTCCGTGACGATCCACGCGTGCAGGACGTGGTCGACTCGGTGTCGTCGGTGGCGGGCGAGGTCATCGACAAGATCGACGACCGGGCTGCAACCTGAGCCACCACCGGGTCATTCGCCGGGTCACTCGCCAGGTCAGTCGCCGGGGTCGACCCGTCCGCGCATGCGCTTCACCTGTGACCGCTTCGACTTCGCGTCGAGCCGGCGCTTCACCGCGTTGCGACCGGGCCGGGTGGGTACGCGCCTGGTCCTGACCGCCAGGGCTGCCGCGAGCCGCTGGGCGAGACGCTCGGCGGCGATCACCCGGTTGCGCGCCTGGGACCGTTCGTCGGATGCGACGACCCGCACCTCCGATCCGAGCGACCGGAGCAGTCGCTCGCGCTGGGTCTCGTCGAGCGACGGCGAGCTCGCGACGTCGAAGCGCACCTCGACCTTGGTGTTGGCCGTGTTGGCGTGCTGACCGCCCGGCCCACCCGACGCGGTGAAGCTCCATGTCAGCTCCGACATCGGAATGGCGAGCGAGCGCGAGACCCGCAGCACGTCTCGGTCCTCCGATGACTCCATCCGACCATGCTGGCACGTCCCGACTATGATCGGTGGTGCCGCCCCTGCAGAGGGACCGTTGCGGGAGCGGCACGACAACGGGGGGTGGTTTCCCGCCCCGAAGCCATGTGCTAGCAAAATGATGTGCTAGCAAGAAAGGGCCTACTGGGTTGAGCATGCGCACATCGATCCAGGGGTGTCGCGGGCGAGCCACGCTGGCGGTGCACCCGGAGAGACCGGCCCGGAAGGTACACACCCGCTACTGAGAGGACTCTCTCGATGAACGGATCACGATCTTTCACGTCTCGCTCGGCGCTGATGCGCCTTCTCGCCGTGCTGGCCGCCCTCGTCATGTTGATGGCTGCCTGCGGCAACGACGACGAGGACGACGCCGCCGATCCCGGCGACGACGACACCACCGAGACCACCGCCGCCGACGACGGTGGCGACGACGGCAACGGCGACGACGGCAACGGCGATGCCGCCGATGGCCTGCTGGCCGAGCTCCAGGACGAGGGCTCGATCACCATCGGTATCGCCAACGAGGTGCCCTTCGGGTTCGTCGACGAGGACGGCGAGGCCACCGGCATCGCACCCGACGTCGCGAAGGCGGTGCTCGCCGAGCTGGGCATCGACGACGTCAACGCCGAGGTGGTCGAGTTCGGCAACCTCATCGGCGGGCTCCAGGCCGGACAGTTCGATCTGATCGCGGCCGGCATGTACATCAACGCCGACCGGGCCGAGCAGATCCTGTTCTCGGATCCCGACTACTGCATCGCCGAGGGTCTCGCGGTCGCCGAGGGCAACCCCGAGGGGATCGAGGACTACGGATCGTTCCTCGACAACGCCGACATCACGATGGCGGTCGCCACCGGTACCGTCGAGGTCGGCTACGCCGAGGACGCCGGGGTTCCCCAGGGCCAGATCGAGGAGTTCGGCGACATCGACAGCATGTACGACGCCCTCGAGGCCGGTGAGGTCAACGCCGTGACCGGCACCGCCGCCACGGTCGGCCGCCAGGTCGATGCCCGATCGGGCATCGAGGCCGTCGAACCGTTCTTCCCCGTCGACGCCGAAGGCAACGAGGTGCTGCCGTGCGGTGGCTATGGCTTCCGCAACGAGAACCAGGACTTCCGGGATGCCTTCAACGACGTGCTGAACGGGTTCCGCGAGGACGGCACCACGATGGAGATCATCGCGGCCTACGAAGACTTCTCCGAGGCCGATGTCGAGAAGGCCAACGAGCTGACCGTCGACGACTTCCTCGGCTAGTCCAAGGGCAGTCCGCCACGAGGGTCCCCGACTCGTCTATGGTCGGGGACCCTCGTCGCGCATGACCGAGAAGGGGTGGAAACGCAGTGGACGGGTTGCTCCTCGAGTCGCACCAGTACGACCTGCTCCTTGAGGGGGCGTGGATCACGATCCAGATCCTCGTCTACGCGTTCGTCCTCGGCGTCGCCCTCTCGCTGGTGATGGGGGTCGCCCGGCTCTCCGAACGACGGTGGATCCGGGGCGCCGCCCTCGTCTACGTCGAGTTCTTCCGGGGCATCTCCACGATCGTGCTCCTGTTCATCGTCGCCATCGCGATCCCGATCCTCTTCGACCTGAGCCAGGTGTCACTGCTGGCGCTCGGCGTCGTCGCGCTCGGGGCCAACATGGGCGGCTACGGGGCCGAGATCGTGCGCGGCTCCATCCTGGCCATCCCGCGGGGTCAGAGCGAAGCGTCGATCGCGCTCAATCTCAGCAACACCCAGCGTCTGCGCCATGTCGTGCTGCCCCAGGCGATGCGCATCATCCTGCCACCGTTCGGCAACCTCACCATCGAGATCCTCAAGGGCACCGCCCTGGTCAGCCTCGTCGGCCTGGCCGACATCACCCAGGCCGGCAACTTCATCCGCCAGCAGCAGCTCTTCACCGCCGACGGTGCCGACCGCACGGTGCTGTTCTTGAACATTCTCGTGCTCTACTTCGTGCTGGCCCAGATCGTGAACGGGCTGTTCCGCCTCGGCGAACGCCGCCTCGAGCGCAAGTACGCCGGAGGCGCCGCCGACCTCGGGACCATCGCGGAGGTGGGCAAGTGAGCGAAGCGCTGACCGAGCAGGTCCAGCCCCCACCCCCCTGGTACCGGCGGACCGATATCGTGGCGGTCCTCGTCGCGTTCGCGCTCGGCTACGCCTTCCTGATCCTCGGGGTCGACGATTCGACCCGCTTCCGGACCCGCCTCAGCCCCGCCGGCGATCTCGACTTCGACTGGATGTACTTCTGGCACCTGATCCCGCTCATGTGGCGGGGCCTGATGGCCACCGTCAAGGCGACGGTCTTCGGGTTCACCTTCTCGGTCGGGCTCGGGCTGGTGCTCGCCCTCCTCCGCCGCTCCACGGTGCGCGTCGTGAGCTGGCCCACCGCGTTCCTCATCGAGTTCATCCGTTCCACGCCGATCCTCGTCCAGCTCTACTTCCTCCACGCGCTGATCCGAAGCCTGGACTGGTTCCGGCCATCGTCGATCAGCATCCTCGCCATCGGCCTCGGTGTGCACTACGCCACCTACTGCTCCGAGGCCTACCGCGCCGGGATCAACAGTGTCGACAAGGGACAGTGGGAAGCCGCCACCGCGCTGAACCTCGGCCCGCTCACCAAGTGGCGCCAGGTGGTGCTCCCCCAGGCGATCCCCAACGTGTTGCCCGCCCTCGGCAACTTCCTGGTCGCCGCCTTCAAGGATGCCCCACTCGGCATCGCCGTCAATGCCACGGGAATCCTGTTCTTCGCCCAAGCCGTCCGCGGCGGCGACTTCCGCGCCGTCGAGCCCTACCTCATGATGGGTGTCGGGTTCCTCCTGGCCAGTCTGCCCGCCGCCTGGCTTGTCCGCCGACTCGAGCGAAAGGTCCACTATGAGCGCACCTGATCCAACCGCCGACGGAACCAACGGATCCGGCGCCGCGGGCGTTCGCCTGCGCGGCGTCCACAAGGCGTTCGGGCTCAACGTGGTGCTGCGCGATCTCGACCTCGACGTCGACCCGGGCGAGCGGGTGGTCATCATCGGGCCGTCCGGGTCAGGCAAGACGACGATCCTCCGGGTGATCATGACCCTCGAGCGGCCCGACTCCGGCACCATCGAGGTCGGCGGGCGCCACCTCTACCACCAGCCGGCGGGCGACGGGTTGAAGCCGGCCAGCGAGAAGCACACCCGATCGGTGCGCTCCGACGTCGGGATGGTGTTCCAGCACTTCAACCTGTTCCCGCACATGACCGCGCTCGAGAACATCATGCTCGCTCCGGTCAAGGTGCACGGGATGTCGAAGGAAGAGGCGCGATCCCTCGGCTTCGAGCTGCTCGAGATGGTGGGGCTGAGCCAGGCGGCCAACCAGACCCCGGGGCAGCTCTCGGGCGGCCAGAAGCAGCGGGTGGCCATCGCCCGGTCGCTGGCCACCAAGCCGGCGGTGATGCTCTTCGACGAGGTCACCTCGGCCCTCGACCCCGAGCTGGTGGGCGAGGTGCTCAACGTGCTGCGCGACATCGCCGCGCGGGGCGAGACCACCATGATGCTGGTCACCCACGAGATGGGCTTCGCCCGCGAGGTCGCCGACCGGCTGCTCATGTTCGACAACGGCCAGGTCATCGAGTCGGGCCGACCGGCCGACGTGCTCGACAACCCCACCGAGGAGCGCACCCAGTCGTTCCTCGGCGCGGTCGCCGAGCACTGACCGTTCGACTCAGCCGACGATCCCCTGCGAGCCGGCGGGGTATTCGCCCAGCTCCGGCTCACCGCGGCTCCAGCGTTCGAGCACCGGGGCCACGATGCGCCACTGCTCCTCTGCTTCAGCGCCACTGACGAACCAGCGCCTATCGCCGGCGAACAGGTCGGCCAGCACCCTGGCGTAGGCCGACGGCTCTGGGGCGGCCGGCAGGGAGCGCAACGTCATGTCCCCCACCCGCAGGCTGATCGAGGCAGGGGCGAGCCCGAGCACCATCTGGTCGTCGCTGTCCCGCGCACGCAGCACGACACATCGCCGGTCGTCGCCGAGGGCCTTTCCGCTGCGCAACCTCACCGCCGTTCCCATCCAGCGCGAGCTGTCGATCTCCAGCTCGACCTCGGCCAGGGTCTCGGTGCCCCGATCAGGATCCACGTCGGGCTCGTCGACGTAGGCGGGCACCATCTCACCGTCGATGGCGCCCGCGGTGTAGCGGGCGCGTACCGAGGTCTCGGGGCGTGCCTCGACCCGCCGCAGCACGTCGAGGCGGGCCGATGCCACGTCGTCACCGCCGGGGTCATCGGCCGGCTCCATGGCCGCCACCGCCAACACCTGCAGCAGGTGGTTCTGGAGCATGTCGCGCAGCGCACCGGTGTGGTCGTAGTAGCCGGCGCGACCTTCGAGGGCGATCGTCTCGTCCCACACCACCTCGATCGACTCGAGGTGGCGAGCATCCCAGATGGAGGCGAACAGGGATGTCGCTCTCAAGCGCGGCAGGCGACGGATCGACGGGTGCCCCAGGAAGTGGTCGACGCGAAACACCCGGTCGTCGGAGAAGCAGTCGTCGAGCAGCTGGTTGAGCTCCCTCGCCGAGTCGAGGTCTTCACCGAAGGGTTTCTCGACGGCCACCCGGACCCGGTCTCCGAGGCCGAGCGCGGTGATCGCCGTGAACACCTCGGCGAAGATCGCGGGTGGTAGGGCCAGGTAGAACACGATCGAACCCTGGTCGGGGAGGTCGAGTCGACCGAGCTGTGCCGGGTCGGTGGCGTCGGCCCGGGCGTAGCGCACCAGATCCAGCACCACGTCGAACCCGTTCTGGTCGACTCCCTGCTCGACCGCGTCGTCCCACAGCTGGTTGCGGTAGTCGGCGGTGTCGAGGTCACGCCGGGCGACGCCGATGACACGGAGGTCCTCGGGCAGCGCGCCGCTGCGATGCAGTTCGGCCAGTGCAGGAATGAGGTAGCGCGTGGCCAGGTCGCCCAGGCCTCCGAGGATCACCAACGTTGTCGACACACCCTCGGTCTACCCGATGAGCGGTCCGTCACACGGCGTCGCCTCAGCGCGACAGCAGGTCCCGGGCGACGTGGGTGATCTGGATCTCGTCGGTGCCGGCGTAGATCTGCAGGACCTTGGCGTCGCGTGCGAGCTGCTCGACCCGGAACTCGGACATGTAGCCGTTGCCGCCGAAGAGCTGTACCGCCTCGAGGGCGACCTCGGTCGCGGCTCGGGCCGAGTAGAGCTTCATGGCCGACGCCTCGGCCAGGCTCATGCTCGTTCCGTTGGCACCAAGCTCGACGGTGCGGAACACGAGGTTCTGGACGTTGAGCCTGGCCACCTCCATGCGGGCCAGCTTCTCCTGGATCAGCTGGAACTGCCCGATCGGCTGGCCGAACTGGACGCGGTTCTTGGCGTAGTCGATCGAGCGGTCGAGGCACTCTTCGATGATGCCGAGGGCCATGGCCGCGACACCGGAGCGTTCCTGCTGGAACGTGGCCTTGGCGCCCTCGCGCCCGCCCGAGGACACGTCCTCGGTCTCACCGATGAGGCGGTCGCGCCCCACCTCGACGTCGGAGAGGAACAGCTCGCCGGTGGGCGACGAGTGCATGCCCATCTTGCGCAGCGGCTTCGACTGCTCGAACCCGGGCAACCCGCGGTCGAGCACGAAGCTGAGCACCTTGCGCTCCTCCGGCGGGTTGCCCTCGTCGAGCTTGCAGATGAACACCGTGGTGTCGGCGTAGGGACCATTGGTGATGAAGGTCTTCGAGCCGTTCAAGACGTACCCGTCGCCGTCTCGGCGAGCGGTCGCCTTCATGGACCCGAACGCGTCGGAGCCCGACTCCGGCTCGGTGATGGCCCACGCTCCCACCTTGTCCATCGTCAGCAGGTCGAGCGCCCACCGTTCCTTCTGGGCGGTGGTGCCCTTCGACATGATCGCCGCCGAGGTGAGCCCCATCGAGACGCCCATGGCGGTCACCATGCCGGGGCACACCCGGCACAGCTCGATGATCGGGATGAGGGTGAGACTCCCGTCGCCACCTCCTCCGCCGGACGAGCCCGAGTCGTCGGACTCGACCTCGCCCTTCTCGCGAGCGATCTGTCGGGCGAAGCGCTCCTTGGCCATCGCGTCCATGCCGAAGGTGGCGAACAGCTTGCGCAGGATGTCGTAGGGCGGGAGGTCACCGTGCTCGAGCTCGTCGACGTGGGGTCTCACCTCCTCGTCGACGAAGCGGCGAACCGCGTCGCGCACCATCTGCTGTTCGTCGGTCCAGTCGATCATCGCTGCTCCTCGGGTCACCGGAGGTCGGTCAGGGGGTGTCCTGTACAGCGTACGGTAGGCATGATCCGCACCGGGACGACATCGGGGCGGACCGGTCGGGGTAGCGTCCAGGGCACCGCACCGACGTCTCATCGGAGAGCAGCACATGATCGAGCGACAGGTCGACATCGAGACCGCCGACGGCACCATGACCACCTTCGTGTACCACCCCGACGAGGGTGGACCCTTCCCCGTGGTGCTCTACCTGATGGATGCCCCCAGCATCCGGCCCGCCCTCAAGGACATGGCCTCGCGCATGGCGTCGCACGGGTACTACGTCATGTTGCCGTTCCTGTTCTACCGGGGTAGCGCCTACAAGGAGTTCGGCGCGGACGACGCCGAGATGCACGAGCGCCGCGAGCTGATGAAGACCGTCACCCGTGACGGCATCGTCACCGACGCCGATGCCCTCCTCAGCTTCGCCGACGACGACCCGGCCGCCCGCGGCGGCGACATCGGAGCGGTCGGCTTCTGCATGAGCGGGCCGATGGTCCTCGCACTCGCACAGCGGCGGGCCGACCGGGTTGCGGCGGTGGCCTCCATCCACGGCGCCTGGCTCGTCGCCGAGGACCGCGACGACTCGCCGCATCGCGAGGTCGACCAGATCCGAGCCGAGGTCTACTTCGCCTGGGCCGACGACGACCCCACCGCGCCCGCCGAACAGATCCCGGTCATGGAGTCGGCACTGTCCGAGGCCGGCGTCCGCCACCACATCGACTTCATGGAGGGCGCGTTGCACGGCTTCGCACCACCCGGAGGCCCGCGCCACGACGAAGCCGCCTCCGAGCAGCACTGGGAACGGGTGCTCGACCTCTTCGAACGCAATCTCTGATGGATCCGGGGGATTCGTCTCCTGCTGTTGTATACACTGAGGACACGGCCTTCTCCGACGTTCCCTTGGATTGGGCCACCGATCCCGGCACCTACCCTGCAGGAGGGACCTACAGTGCATACAATCGAGCATTGGATCGATGGGAAAGCGGTCCCCGGATCTGCCGCTGGGCGGATACCGGTGCACGATCCCGCCACGGCGGGGGTCGTGGCCGAGGCCATCGATGGCACCAGCGAGGACGTCGACCAGGCGGTGGCGGCAGCCCGAGCCGCCGCGCCCGGTTGGGCCGAGGTCTCCCTCAGCCGTCGGGCCTCGCACTTCTTTCGCCTGAAGCAGCTCCTCGACGAGCACGCCGATGATCTCGCCGAGCTGATCTCGACCGAGCACGGCAAGACCCGCGAGGACGCCCTCGGGGAGGTCGCCCGCGGAACCGATATCGTCGAGTTCGCTTGCGGCATCGCCAACCTGCTCAAGGGCGAGATCAGCGAGCAGGTCTCGACCGGTGTGGACAGCTGGTCGGTCCGCCAACCCCTTGGTGTCGTGGCGGGGATCACCCCCTTCAACTTCCCGGTGATGGTTCCCATGTGGATGGCTCCCCTCGCCATCGCGTGCGGCAACACGTTCGTCCTCAAGCCCTCCGAGAAGGATCCCTCCCCCTCGTTGCTGCTTGCCGAACTCTTCGACCGTGCGGGATTCCCCCCGGGGGTCTTCAACGTGGTCCACGGGGGCCCAACCGTCGTCAACGCCCTGCTCGACCACCCCGACATCGAAGCCATCTCATTTGTCGGTTCCACCCCGATCGCTCGCCACGTCTACGAGCGAGGCACCGCAGCAGGCAAGCGCGTGCAGGCCCTCGGAGGTGCGAAGAACCATGCCGTCGTGCTCCCCGACGCCGATCTCGAGCAGACCACCTCAGCGCTCACCGGAGCGGTCTACGGTTCCGCCGGGCAGCGGTGCATGGCGATCTCCGCCGTCGTGGCCGTCGGCGACGTGGGAGACGACCTCGTCGCTCGTCTCCGGACCCAGGCTGAACAGATCCGAGTCGGCCCAGCGACCGATCCCGAGTCTGAGATGGGTCCGGTGATCTCCGACGCGACCATCGAACGAATCGATGCTGCGATCACCGATGCGACCGAACGGGGCGCGACGCTCGCGCTCGACGGGCGGGCCGCGCCGATCGCCTCGGGTGACGGTTGGTTCGTCGGTCCGACCATCCTCGACCACGTCACCCCGGAGATGGACGCCTACACGACCGAGATCTTCGGTCCCCTGCTCGTCGTCCTGCGAGCCGCGTCGCTCGACGAAGCGCTCGAGGTCATCGCCGCCAACCCCTACGGGAACGGGGCTGCTCTGTTCACGTCCTCGGGTGCTGCGGCTCGTGGCTTTCAGCGTCGGGTGCAGGCGGGCATGGTCGGGATCAATGTCCCGATCCCGGTTCCGCTCGCCTTCTATTCCTTCGGGGGGTGGAAGAGCTCGCTGTTCGGCGACACACACATCCACGGTCCTGAAGCGATCCACTTCTACACTCGCGGAAAGGTGATCACCACCCGCTGGCTCGACGACAACGTGGCGACGGCTTCGTTCTCCTTCCCGACGACGCGCTGAGGCGGACCGCATGACCCACCCCTCGGAGTTCATGCGGAGCGTCGAGACCACCCATCCCGAGGCCTCGTCGACCAAGCCCGGATATGTTCTGCGTCGCGTCGACATGCCCTACGAGGTGATCGGTGAGCTCAACCACAACCCGCGCGACGACGGGTTGGTCCATCGGCTTGCAGACCCCAATGCGAGCAACGATCCCAGCTGTGAGTTCGCAGCGGGGATCTACCGGATGGAGCCGGGCTGGCGCCATCCGTTGCACCTGCACCGGTCCTCGGCCGAGCTCTACTACGTCCTCGATGGTGTCGCGTCCTTCACCCTCGGCGATGACACGTTCGAGGCAGCCAAGGGCCACTCGCTGTACATCCCCGCCGGCATGCCTCATGCCATCTCGTCGGGCGACGAGCCGATGGAGCTCCTCTACGCCTTCGCCGTTCCGGACCTGGCCGGCATCGGCACCGTCTGGCTGGAGGAGTAACCCTCCGCTACACGGCGGCGGCGCCGACGCGGATGCAGGCTGCCTCATGACGCTCGCCCACCGCCCGCAGCTCGACCGGTGCCACCGCGCACTCATCGATCCGGATGGGGCAGCGCGGGTACAGCACGCACCCTTGCGGGCGGTTGATCGCGCTCGCCGGATCGCCTTCCAATCGCACCGGCTCGGTGCGCTCGAAGGGATCGGCAGACAGCGACGACGACAGCAGCGCCTTGGTGTACGGATGCTGCGGATCGTCGAAGAGCTGGTCGACCGGCCCTGATTCGACGATCCGGCCCAGGTACATGACCAAGATCCGATCGGCGACATAGCGAACCGTGTGGATGTCGTGGGAGATGAAGAGGTACGCCATCTGCGTCTCCTGCTGGAGGCGCGCGAGGAGCTGCAGGATCTGGGCACGAACCGACAGGTCGAGCGACGAGGTCGGCTCGTCGAGCACGACGAACGACGGATTCGTCACGATCGCCCGAGCAATTCCAACGCGCTGCTGCTGTCCGCCCGAGAGCTCACCGGGAAAGCGGTCCGCGAACTCCGCGCCGAGCCCGACGTGCTCGAGGGCGCCGAGGACCCGACGGTTGCGCGCGGCCTCGTCTGGCTCCAGCCCGTGGATGATCAACGGCTCTGCGATCGTGGATCCGACCCGGAGGCGGGGGTTGAGCGATTCGAACGGCTCCTGGAAGACCACCTGCAAGCGGGCCCGGATCTTCCGCACCTGCCTCTTGGGGAGGCTCGCGAGCTCGGTCCCTTCGAAGCGCACCGTCCCGGAGGTCGGTTCGAGGAGTCGCAGCGCCAGACGACCCGCGGTCGTCTTGCCCGAGCCGCTCTCACCGATGAGGGCGACCGTCTCCCCCCGCTCGATCGAGAACGAGAGGTTGTCCACCGCGTGAACTTGGTGCCCTCCCGGCAGCTCGAAGGTACGGCAGACCGCGTCGAGATCAAGCAACCCCATCAGCAGCAACTCCTTCCGGGAGGTGGCAGCGGTACTCGTGACCATCCCCGCTCACCGAGACCCCTGGCGCCTCTTCTCGACACCGCTCGAACACATGCGGACAGCGGTCGGCGAACGGGCAACCGGGCGGATACTCGACAAGGTCGGGGAGACGGCCCTCGAGGTGCACGAGTTGGTGCCCGCGGCGCGGGATCGCAGCCAACAGCGCCGCCGTGTAGGGGTGATCGGGTCGCGTGAGCACCGAGGTGACCGGACCTGACTCGACGACGGTGCCGGCGTACATGACCACGACCGAACTGCAGTACTGGGCGACGACACCGAGGTCGTGGGTGACGAGCAGCATGGAACGTCCCTCCTCGCGGACCAGCCCCTGGATCAGATCGAGGATCTGGCGCTGCACCGTCAGATCGAGCCCGGTCGTCGGCTCGTCGGCCACCACCAGTGCCGGATCGAGGATCATCGCCATGGCGATCACGACACGCTGAGCCATTCCACCACTGAGCTGATGGGCGTAACCGTTGAGAACCCGCTCCGATCCCGCGATCCCGACCGCATCCAACGCCCGCCGGGCCCGCTGCCGGGTGGTGCGCCGCGCCGACGACTTCCCCTCGTGGGCAGCGATGATGGCCGCGAACTGGCGGTCGATGCGCATCACCGGGTTCAGGGCGCTGAACGGGTTCTGAGCGACGAAGCCGATCGTGTCACCCCGTAGGGCCCGAAGCGCCTTCGCTGGCAGACCGACGAGGTCCGTGCCGTCGAGCACGGCTCGGCCTCCCACCACCTCTCCCGGGGGACGCACGAGCCCGAGGATCGAGCGGACGGTGACCGACTTGCCACAGCCCGTCTCCCCCACGATCCCGACGATCTCGCCGCGCGGGACGTCGAACGACACGCCGTTGACCACGTGTGCCGGGCCGACCGGGGTAGCAAACTCGGTTCGCAGGTCCTGCACCGATAGCAGCGGCGCGATGTCTGTGGTCATGTCGCTCACCGAACCTTGGCCCGGCCGAACTGGGCCTGGAGCCAGTCGGCGACGCCGTTGAAGCAGAAGACGGTCAAGAAGACGGCGAGGCCGGGGAAGAGCGACACCCACCACTGCCCAGTGGTCATGTTCTGCGCTCCGGTCTGGATCATCGCACCCCAGCTGGCCTCCGAGGAGGTGATACCGATTCCAAGGAACGACAGCGCGGCGATCACGACCACCGCGTGGGCGACCGCCAGCGAGGCCTGGGCAAGGATCGTACCGGTCATGTTCGGGAGCAGGTGACGGAACATCACGCGCAGATCACCGGCCCCGATGGCATGAGCGGCTTCGATGTACCGGCTCTCCCGGATGCTCAGCCCCTCGCTGCGTACCAAGCGGATGAAACGGGGGACGTTGATGATGGCGATGGCCATGACGATGTTGTTGAGGTTGTTGCCCATGAGACCGACGATGGCGATTGCCAGGATGAGCAAGGGGAACGCCTGGAAGACGTCGAGCGCCCGCACGATGCGTTCGCCCCACGGACCCTTCCGCGATGCCGCCAGACCGAGGGGGACACCCACGACGAGGGAGCCGAACATTCCGATGACCGCCAGCGGAACGTCGAGCGCAGCCGATGCGACCAGACGGCTGAACACGTCGAGCCCGAAGCGATCGGTCCCGAGCCAGTGGTCGGCCGACGGAGCCTCGAGCACCCGGCTGGAGTCGGGACTGCCGGGATCATGGGGCAGCGGAGCGAAGAACCCGGCGAGCACCATGACCACGATCACACCGAGCGGTACGACGAGAGCCCAGGGGATGCGACGTCTGCGTGGGCCAGATGTGTCGGTCGGTACCTCGCCGCCGGTCGCTGAGGTCGTCTTCATGTCAGTCATAGTCCACCCGAGGGTCGAGCGCTGCAACGAGCATGTCGAGAGCGATGAAGATCAAGAGGGTCCCGAGGCCCGCGATGACGATGAACCCCTGCACCGCGGGGATGTCGAGCTGGAGGATCGAATCGATCGCCCACTCACCGAAACCGCCCCACGAGAAGATCGTCTCGACGATCGCAGCACCACCCGTGAGCGCGGCGAGCAGGATTCCCCCATAGGTGAGGATCGGCGTGCGTGCCTGACGGAAGGCATAGATCAGTACCTTGCGCTCCGACAAGCCCGACGCTCGCGCGAACTCGACCTGCTTGGACTCCAGAGCCGGCAGGAGGGACGCGATCGTCGTCTTGGCGAAGTACGAGGAGTAGTAGATCCCGAGGGTCAGCACCGGAAGGATCGAGTGGGAGAGAGCGGAACGCAACGTCGCCCACTCTCCTTGGATGATCGAGTCGAGGATCAGCGCGCCGGTGACGCGGTCGGGGGCGGACTCGAGCAATCCGAGACGGCCGACCGGAGCGGGCGCCCACCCCACCAGGTAGAAGAGGCCGTAGATCAGCAAGAGTGCCAGGAAGAAATCCGGGATCGACTGGAACACCGTGATCACCGTGCGCGACGCCCGATCCGGCGCCCGATCGTGCCAGTACGCGGCGATCGTGCCCAGCCCGATCCCGGTCACGGTGGCGAGGGCGAGCGACAGGACGACGAGCTCGAGCGTGTTCGGTAGGAACCGACCCACCTCCGAGGTGATCTCACGGTTGGTGTAGAAGGACCGCCCCAGGTCCCACTGGACGAGGTCACCCAAGTAGTCGACGTACCGGTCGAACATGGGCTGGTCCAGCCCGAGGCGCGACTCGATCTCCGCGATCTGCTCCTCCGATGCGGCTGGTCCCGCGATGACGCCGACCGGGTTGCCTGGCAGCACGTTCACCAGTAGGAACGCCAGGGTCACAACGACGAACATGGCGACTGGGAGGAAGAGCAACCTCCGGCGGCCGTATCGCAGCACTCGCTTCATGATGAGCTCCCCAAGAGAACGGACTCGGCCTCCGCCAGATCGATCACATCGGCGTACTTCGCGTCGAGGTCGAACAGCGCCGCGTCGTGGGGCGCAGGGTGACGGTCCCCGCATGCCTCGGCGACCACGAGGGGAATGAACCCGTGCTGCATTGCGTCCAGGGCGGTGGCACGGACACACCCGCTGGTCGACAGGCCGCCGATCACCAGCGTGTCCAGACCCAGGATCGTCGACGACGAGGCGAGGGAGGTGCCGAAGAAGCCACTGGCGTACTGCTTGGTGACCACGACCTCGTCGTCGCGAGGTTCGAGCCCGGGCGGCGGCGCGGCCAGCGGGTTCCCGCTCGTGAAGCACTCCAGTCCGGGGACCTTGCGCCGAAAGAGCCCAGCGTCGAGGGGCCCACGCAACTCGATGCGCGTGTGCAGCACCGGTCGGCCGGCCCTCCGCGCCTGGGCGAGCAGGCGTTCGCATGCCTCGACGGCATGCTCCGCCCCCTTTCCGGCGAACAGCGGCGAGCCAGGTTCGAGGTACGCCATGCTCAGATCGACGAGCAGGAGGCCGGGGTGAGCGCCCGATCCGAGCCTGACGCCGAACCGACCGGCGCCATAGTTCGCTTCCAGATCCGAGTCGGCGGACATCTCAGATGACCCCTCCTGCTCGCAGGGTTCGCATCGTGTCGTCATCGATACCGAGGATTTCACCGAACACCTCGTCGGTGTGCTCGCCCAGCTCCGGTCCGACCCACCGAACCGAACCGGGCGTCGACGAGAGGCGGGGAGCGACGTTCTGCATCGGGAACTCGCCGAACTCGGGATGGGGCAGCGTGACGATCGCCTCGCGGGCATGGTAGTGCGGATCCTCGAGCATCTCGGGAGCCCGGTAGACCTTCCCCACGGGTACCCCGCAGTCGATCAGGTGGTCGACGAGGGCGTCGGCCTCCCACCGCTCGGACCACTCGGAGATGAGCGCGTCGAGCTCACCTTGGTTCTGCCCGCGGGCGGTGTGGGTGGCGTACCGGTCGTCCTCTGCCAGCTCGGGGCGGGATATCGCATCTGCGAGCCGCTGGAAGACCGTGTCCTGGTTGGCGGCGATCAAGACCATCTTGCCGTCGGAGGTGGGGTAGACGTTGGAGGGCGCGATGTTGGGGAGGATGGCTCCGGTCCGCTCCCGAACGTAACCCCCGAGCACATACTCGGGAATGAGCGACTCCATCAGCGCGAGCACCGCTTCGTAGATCGCCGAGTCGACCACCTGACCCTCGCCGGTGCGGTCTCGTGTCCGCAGGGCGAGCAGCGCTCCGAACGCGGCGAACGTCCCCGCCAACGAATCGCCGATCGAGATCCCCGTACGGCTGGGCGGGGTCGACGGGTCGCCGACGATGTAGCGCAGACCACCCATGGCCTCACCGATCGCCCCGTAGCCGGGCTGGCTGGCGTAGGGCCCACTCTGGCCGAACCCCGAGACGCGAACCATGATGATCCCGCGATTGACCGCCTTGAGATCCTCGTAGCCGAGGCCCCAGCGCTCCATCGTGCCGGGCCGGAAGTTCTCGACCACGACATCGGCCTCGCTCGCGAGGTCGCGCAGCAGGCGCTGCCCGTCTTCAGAGCGGAGGTTCAAGGTCACGCTCTTCTTGTTCCGTCCGACCACGGGCCACCATAGGGATCTACCGTGTGGCTTCTCCCGTCCCCACTCCCGCATCGGGTCGCCGGAACCGGGAGGCTCGACCTTGATGACCTCGGCGCCGAAGTCGGCAAGGAGCTGACCGCAGAAGGGGCCCGCCAGCAACGAGCCCATCTCGAGCACCCGTACACCTTCTAGTGGGGGCACGGCGTCACCCTGCCTCGCCATCATCACTGCCTCCCTCGCGCGCCCTGGCGCGGCATCGATCAGCAATCGGGGCGTTGTATACACCGATCTTCCGCTATTGTATACACCAGTGCAGCGTTCCCAAAAATCGCGACGGTGATGACCGGACTCCGGTCCTGACCCACCACCTGGAGGCCCTACGAATGGATACATCACAACGTGACATCGAGATCGTCGAGGTGTCCCCCCGGGACGGGCTGCAGAACGAGACCACCCTGATGACGACCCCGGACAAGGTCGAGCTCATCGAGCGCGCCATCACCGCCGGTGCGCGCCGCATCGAGGCCACAAGCTTCGTGCACCCCCGGATCGTCCCGCAGATGGCCGACGCCGAAGACGTGCTCGCCGCCGCGCCACGATCCGATGAGGTGAGCCTCATCGGCCTCACCCTCAACGCGAAGGGGTTCCAGCGGGCCGTCGCCGCTGGAGTCGACGAGGTCAACTTCGTGGTGGTGGCCTCCGACACCTTCAACCGCGAGAACCAGGGTGTCGGCACCGACGAGTCGATCGCGGTCTGGCGCGAGATCGCCGCACTCGCTGCCGAAGCAGGGCTTGGGACCAGCGTCACCGTCGCGGCCGCCTTCGGGTGCCCCTTCGAGGGAGAGGTCCCGGTCGATCGGCTGATGCACGTAGTCGATGCGATCCTGGCCTCGCCGCCCGACGAGTTGGCCCTCGCCGACACGATCGGTGTCGCTGTACCGACCCAAGTGTCCGAACGCCTTCGCGCGATCGGAACGGTTGCTGGCGACATCCGGCTGCGCTGCCACTTCCACAACACCCGCAACACCGGGATGGCCAACGCGGTCGCCGCGGTCGAGAACGGAGTTCGGGTTCTCGATGCCAGCATCGGCGGGATCGGGGGATGCCCCTTCGCGCCCGCGGCCACGGGTAACATCCCTACCGAGGACCTCGTCTACCTGCTTGAGCGGATGGGGCTCTCGACCGGGATGGATCTGGGGGAAGTATGCGATGCCGCGACGTGGCTCGGAGAACGGCTTGACCAGACAGTGCCTGGGCTGCTCAGCCGGGCTGGCGGGTTCCCCCCAGACCCCGACGCCCACTGATCGACCCACGACCGGGCGACCACAAGGAGACTGACCGCCGTGGGACGAGCAGCCGATCTTGCCTACGACCAGATCCGAAAGCACATCCTCGACGGCACCTACCCAGCTGGGTTCCACCTCAAGGAGGAGGTGATCGCCAGCTCCGTGGGCGCGAGCCGCACGCCGGTGCGCGAAGCGCTCAGCCGCCTGAGCAGTGAGAGTCTCGTCGACTTCGTGGCCCACCAGGGCATGTTCGTAGCCAACTGGGCCACCGAGGATCTCGACGAGATCTTCGGCCTGCGGGCTCTGCTCGAGAGCTACGGGTGCCGCCTCGCGGCACAAAGGATCAGCACCGAGATGATCAACAAGCTCGACGCGCTCGCCTGTGAGATGAGCCGCGCCCATGGATCCGACGGCGAGGCGGCCACCGACCATATTGCGACCCTGAACAACGAGTTCCACCAGGTGCTGATCGAGGCGAGTGGGAACCGGCGCCTGGTGTCGATGGTCCGTCACATCGTGGCTGTCCCACTGGTGCACCGGACCTTTCACCGATACGACGAGGAGGCGCTCAACCGCAGCCTGGCCAGCCACCACGAGCTGGTGATCGCGATGCGGGAGCGCGACCCGGACTGGGCAGCCTCGATCATGCAGTCGCACATCCTCGCCGCCCGAGCCACGTTGCGGACCGGCGCCGCGGCGGCCACCCACCCGAACGGCGAGGCCACGCAGAACGAGCCACTCAGCTGAGCGCCTGCCCGAGCACGCGCCCGAAGCCCAGGGCGGGAGTTACCGCCATGCCACCGCAGAACGCGCGGCCACTCGTCGCCCCCATTCCGATCGCCTCGCCGATCGCGTACAGGCCGGTTGACATCGAACCGTCACCCCGGCGAACCTCGAAGTCGGCCCCCACGCCAATGCCGCCGAACGTGCACAACACCGCGGCCGGGGTCTGGATGGCATAGAAGGGCGGCTCGGCGATCGGTGCAAGCAGCACGGAGCGGCCCAACCGATCCTTCTTGTGCCGAACCCCGTCGTTGAACTCCCCGACGGTCGCCACAAGCCCGCCGGGATCGATCCCTGCTCCTTCGGCGAGCGCCTCGAGCCTGTCGGCGCTGACCACCAGATCCCCGCGCCGTCCTCGTTCCCGCAGCTCGTCGTTCGACCACTGGCGGACCAGCGGAGCGTCGGCATCGAGCGCCGCATCGTCGAACACCACCCACATCGTCGAGCCCGGCTGGGCCAGCGCCGCGTGCTCCTGGGTGGTGACATCCACGAGATCCTCGGCCACGAACCGCTGGCCGAGGCGGTTGACCCAGATCTCGCGAGGCGGACGCTCCGCCGCGGTGAGGTGCAACATCGCCGTCCAGAAGTCGACCCGCCCAGAGCCTGGCGGCTGCTCGATCAGACCCAAACGCGGCGTGTGGAGCTCGCCGTACCGCACCTCGGCCCCCAGAGGGTGAGCCAGACGGATGGCGTCACCGGCGGAGGTCTCCATCGCGTTGGTCACGAGCCGCCGTCCTCCCGGCGTGAGCTCGTCGAACAGATCCGGGGCGGAACCGTACCCCCCGGTGCAGAGCACGACAGCATCCGACTCGACCGTGTACGTGCCCGACGCCCCGTCGAGGACGACACCGTCGACGCGTCCGCCTCGCTCCTCGAGACCGACGACAGATGTCGACAGACGCTGCTCGATTCGGCCAGCAGCGACCGCCTCGTCCCACAGTGGTCGCATCGTCTCGAGGATCGACCGCCCCTTGCGGAGCCCCCAGAAGGTGCGGGGCCGCGAGTAGGGGGTGTGCCCCCGGTAGATCGCCGGCGTGGCCGGGTCGAAGTCGAACCCCAGGTCGTCGAGCCAGTCGAGGGTACGGGGTGCCTCTTCCACTGCCATGCGGACGAGGACCGGGTCCGCCCGCCCTCCACCGATGGCCATCACGTCGTCGTAGTGCAGTTGTGGTTCGTCTTCGATGCCGGCCTCGCGCTGGCGCCTCGACCCCGCGGCGCTCATGTGCCCGGCGCTGACGTGGAGCGTTCCACCGATCTCGGCTGCGCGATCGACGACGAGGACTCGAGCGCCCTTGGCGGCTTCGATCGCACAGGGGATCCCGGCGGTGCCTGCGCCGACCACGACGACGTCGTAGCGAGTCATGGCCGTGCCTCCTCGTCGAGGCGCCCGGTGACGAAGTCGGCGACGATGCGACTCCACTCCTCGGGCAGTCGCCACGGGAGCTGACCGGTGGTATCGGTCAACGTCATCCGTCGGGCGTCCGGGCGCAGCTGCAGGGCCATCTCGTCGCTCTGCACCAGCAGATCGCGCGACGCCGTGAGCAAGAGGATCGGATACGTCGACTCGGCGAGAACCGGTGCCGGGTCGTGACGGAACGCCGCGTTGTACGCCCAGTTGTACCGCTCGAACACCGACGCGATGTTCGCCACCGACAGGTTGAGCAGCTCGGGAGGCTGCTCCCACAAACGTTCATAGCGCGCCCACAGGTCCATCAGGTGACGGCCCTCGGGATCGACGGGCAGGTCTGGCGCCCAGTCGTCGAGATAGCGCTGACGGGTCGCGTCGTCGAACAGGGCTAGGCCGGACACCACGGCATGGGTGGCTCGCTCTCCGGCGAGGCGTGCCACCTCGAGCGCGATCGACGCACCGGTGTGCTGACCCACCACGGCGAAGCGGTCGACACCCAACTCGTCAGCAGCATCGAGGAGCAACCGCGCGTAGTCCGGGATCTCGAGCGGATGCTCGGGGGGATCTGACATGCCGTAGCCCGGCGTGTCGAAGGCGACGACGCGCGCTCGCCGGCCGAGGTGAGGCAGGGCCCGCTCGTAGACGTTCGAGTTCTGGGGCGATTCGTGGAACAGCAGGATCCAGGGACCGTGGTCCCCGGCGCGACGGACGTGCACCTGCTTGCCCTCTGGGCCGACATAGGCACGCATGTGTACTCCTCTTTGGTCGGGAGAGACGGTCAGGTGGTCGGCGGCGTGCGGCGCGAGCGGGAGGCCGGTTTCTCAGCCGAGCGCGTGGATGCACGCTTGGCGGGCTGCTTCGCCGGCTGCTTCGCTGGGCGCTTGGCGGGCTGCTTCGCGGGACTGGGCGACGACCGGGACTGCGACGAGGGGAGCAGCTCGAGCGTCTCGGGCTCGGGCCGCCCGAGCACAGTGATGACCGCTGTCGATCCGAGCTGGGAGACCACGCGAACTCCTTCGTCGAGTGCAGAACGCACCGATGCGATGTCGCCGGTGATCGCCACACTCACCAGGCCACCACCGACGATCTGTTGGGAGAGCAACTCGACCGGTGCGGTCTTGAGCATGGCGTCGAGGGCGGAGATGGCGAACGAACGCCCGAGAACCTCGAGGACGCCGACTGCGCCCGCGGGATGGGTCGGCATCTTCTACTCCTTCGTGTAGTCGAACCAGCCGTCTGATTCGATCCGATCAACGATGGCCACGATCGTGGCGTCGACCGGCGCTCCTTCGGTGCTGGGTGTCCGTGCTGCGGCACCGCCGGTGACGACGAGGACCACCTCTCCCCTACCGGCGCCGACCGCGTCGACGGCAGTGATGACGTCGCCAGTCGCGCCGTCCTCGGTCAGCGACGCCACCAGCAGCAGCTTCTTGCCCACCAGCGCGTCGAGCTTGGCCGTGCTCACCGCAGTGCCCACGACCTTTGCGATCCTCATCGATCTCTCCCTCGTTCGGTACTGGACCCGCTCACGGCGCCTCCGCCCATGGTCGCGTGTCGAACGCCCGGCGCACAGCGTCCTGGGCGGCGACGATCTCGGCTTGGGGTCCCGACACCCACAGGCGTCCGAACATACCGATACCGTTCACATCGACGAGCTTGACGCCCGAGTACTTCTCGACCTCGTTGCCGATCGCGGTGATGTAGCCGGCCGGCGCACACTCGACGACGAGCATCGACTCGCCGGCGACGAGCAGGTTTCCTCGCCGGGTCCGGTTCACCAACTGGGCCTGATTGGCGTCGACGTTGGAGACCGTCTGCATCGAGACGAGCTCGGCCGGCGTCGCATCCTCCACGGAGATCCCGAGCAGGTCGAGGACGGTCGCTCCCGCCCGACGGACCGAAGCCTGCGACGCTGAGTGCAACTCGGTGAGCCCGAACTGGCGCTCGACGACCTGTGAGCCCGGCCTGACATCGGCCTCCTTGAGCGCGGCGTCGACCAACCGATAGATGTCGCTGCCCGGGGCGATCTCGAGGTACAGCTCGCTCATGCCCTCGACCACCGGGTCGCCGGAGATGAACGAGCCGAGCATCGCTGCCATCTGCGGCTGCAGGCGGTCGATGAATGCGTAGGTCCTCAACTCGACGGCCACGATTCACTTCCTCCCGACGAGGAGCCAGAGCTGACCGGTGCGACGGACCTGGCCGCTCTGGAGGATCCGGCCGGTGGGGGCCATGACCTCCTCGACACAGAACCGTGGGCACGATAGCTCGGTGCAGTCGCCGGTGAAGCCGGCCTCACGGGCGGCAGCCACCAGATCCATGTCTCGCATCGGACCCCAGAACGGCTCGTGGTTGTTGTAGGTGTCCCAGTCGATCATCGCCTGGGTGAGCGCATCCATCCCCGCATACCCGGGGAAGTCGGCATGGATCATCATGCCGCCGGGCTTCAGGACCCGGTGACACTCGGCCAAGATGTTGCGAAGTGCGGCCGGTGGGCACTCGTGCAACAGGATGTGTGACACCACCAGGTCGAAGTGCTCATCGGGGTACGAGGTGCGCTCGGCGTTCTGCTGGGAGAAGTGGACCCGCTTACCAAGCGTCTCGGCCCGGGCATGTGCATAGCGCAGAACCGGCGCACCCAGGTCGATCGCGTGGACCTCCGCTTCGGGATACGCGTCGACGTAGGGCAGGGTCGCGTTCCCCACGGTGCAGCCCATGTCGAGGATCCGTTCGGGCCGCAAGGACGGATGCTCCTTGCGGAGGTAGTTGTTGACCACGGACTGGCCGTAGTCATCGTTGAGCTCCCCCATCTGGCCCATTGCGTAGACGTACACGCCACGGTCGTAGAGGGCACCCGCTGCGACGTCGTCGGTCGCGTACTCGCCCCTGTAACCGCCGGGCATGGCGTGGATGTCGATGCCCCACTGGTACCACGGCACCTCGAGGCTGGGATCGAGCTCGAGTGACCCGAGCCCGCGGTCGACCTGTTTTGCTCGATCACCCAGATCGTCGATCTGGCGCGCCACCACGTCACCCACGGTGTTCCACAGCAGGTCCTGGCTCGACCGGCGCACCGAGCTCCAGAGCCGATAGTAGGGCTCGCTGCTCAGCGCCTCGCGCACCTCGTGACGATCGTTCGGTGGGACCCCATGCTGCTGCGCCCACCGCGGGCCGGCACGGTGTTCGTAGAGCTCCCGTACTCCGGGGGACACCTGGTTCGCGATATGGGACTTCAGGGCCTTGACGAAGGTCTCGCGGGCCTGATCATCGTGCCCCTCGTCGGGCAACATCGCATGTCGGTGCTGTTGGTGTGCCATTGTCAGCGTCTCCCGTTCCTCACAACTCGGCGAAGGCCCGGCGAACGACCTCCATGTACTCGTCCCAGGTCTCGTCAGCCATGGTCTGCTCGCGCATCTCCTCGAACACCCGGAAGACGCGAGCAGCGAATGCCGAGGCGGCAGCCTCGCGCTCGTCGAGCACCGCGTCGTCGGGTCGGTACGACTCGACGGCGTCGGCAGCCAAGGCGCCCTTGGCGACCAGCAAGCGCTCGAGAGTGTCGAGACGCTCCCGCATCGCCCAGGTCTCGCTGGCCAGGGTCGTAAGCATCGAGATGACCGCATCGAGCGCTCCCCCGTCGTCGAAGAAGACAGGTCTCGCGCCCTTCGCCTTGGCCGGCAGCACCCGATCGCCGGCCGGCATCGCCTGGATCGGTGAGCCGACCCCGTGCGCTCCGTGGGCTCCGAGTGCCTTCAGCGTCTCCTCCGCGACGGTGGAGGCGTCAGCGCCCGGCCGCGACGCGGCGACCGACTGGACCACGTCGCGAAGCATCGCGGTGACCTCGTCGCTCTCGCCACACGAGCACGCGTGCGCGTCGACATCGGATCCGACGTCGTCGTCGACTGCATCGGGAATCGATGCGCCTCGACGCACCTCGATCCCTCGTGCTGCTGCCACGTCAAGGGCCGCCGGCGAGATGACCTCACCTGGTGCGACACTCAGCACCGACCACCCGTCGGCGGCCAGCTCCTCGAGGTCCACAGCTGTATAGACCCGTGTCATCGGTCCTCCTCCTCTTCAGGCCGGGACGGGGTCAAGCGGTGGTTCCACCTCGCGCCGCGCCGGTCGGCAGGATCGCCTCGACATCGCCGTGCGGGCGTGGGATGACGTGGACCGAGACGAGCTCGCCCAGACGACCAGCGCTCGCGGCACCGGCATCGGTGGCGGCCTTCACCGCACCGACGTCGCCACGGACGATGACGGTGACGAGGCCACCGCCGGCGTATTCGGTGCCGACGAGGCTCACGGTGGCGGCCTTCACCATCGCGTCGGCCGCCTCGATGGCGGCGACAAGGCCCCGGGTCTCGATGAGACCGAGTGCAGAGTTCTGAAGATCAGCCATGGGTGCTTCCTCTTACTTTCTTCGTGGGAGTGGTGGAACCGCGCCCAGGGGCGCGGCAGGGCGCGTGATGCACATCACGCGAGGACCGAGCAGGCGTCATGGGGAGACAACCTCCTCGGCGATCCGGTGGACGAGCTCCTCGAGGAGCGTCCGTGGGCGATCGATCTGGCGCGGGATGGGTGGTTCGCGCCGCTGCGGGTGACCGTCCTGGCTCACTCGGCGGGGGCGGTGGCGGGCGACGACCGGGACCGGTGCAGGCAAGCCGGTCTCGTCGAGACTGGTCTCGCGCCTGGTGTCGAGGTCGGGGCCGCGCTCGAACATCTGGGGCTCGGGCCGGCTTCGGCGCATCTCCGCGCGCAGCGCCGTGGTCGCCGCGTCGTCGGGCCGCCCGTCGGCGTCGAGCACGACGCCGAAGCGCCGTGCCCCGTCGGCGCTGACCAGGCCTCGCTCGACGTCGAGTGCCACGTCCTCTGCGGGACGTTCGAGAGGATCGCCCCAGCCGCCTCCGCCCCAGGTGATGAACTCGAGCACGTCTCCCTCGTCGACCAGCACGTTGTCGCACTTCGACGCCAGGACCCGCTCGGTCCCGTCAATCGAGCGGTGGATCTTCGTGCCTCGATCGCCCGGCTCGCCGCCGAGCACACCCCACGGGGAGGTGAACCAGCGGTCGTCGTGGATCGAGATCGTGCCGGGCTCGAGGAAGCGGTAGGACATGCGGATCCCGTTGCCCCCGCGATGGCGTCCAGCTCCACCGGAGTCGACGATGGTCTCGTAGGCCTCCATCCGCAGCGGGTAGTACGCTTCGAGGAACTCGTTGGGCACGTTGGTGAACGACGGCCACATCGAGTGCCCGTCGAAGCCGTCACCGAGCGGCCGGCCCGGCACGCCACCGAACCCGATCTGGTAGAGCTGGAACCACTCGCCGCCGCGGTCGGTCCCCGAATACATCAGGTGTGGGCTCGAGGAGAAGCCGGCGGCGCAGAGGAACTCGGGCCGACACTGCCCGAGCAGCCCGGCAAGGACGTCGAAGAGTCGACCGAGGGCGTGGGTCCGGCAGCTGAGTGCTGCGGGTGGGTCGGGCTTGAGCAGCGAGCCGCTGGGGATCCGCACGTCGACCAACGGGTAGAACCCGTCGTTGAACAAGATGTCCGGATCGAAGGCCATGATCGTGTAGACGCCGAAGAACATCCGCAGGACGTTCTCGTTCAACAGAAAGTTGATCGAACCCGCGGCCTGGGGGTCGGTCCTGCCGAAGTCGAGCACCACTCGGTCACCTTCGCGCCACAGCGAGCAGGCGATCCGGTAGGGGCCGCTCCCGAGTCCGTCGTCGTCGACGAAGTCCTCGAACTCAACAGGCTCGGTCGGCACGACCTCGACGAAGAGCTTGGCCATCGCCTGGCGATTGCGCTCGAGCAGCGACTCGAGCGAGGACAGGAACGTCGGCGCGCCGAACCGGTCGCACAACTCCAGCAGACGCTGCTCGGCGGTGCGGCAGGCAGCCAGGATCGCGTTGAGGTCGGCACGGTTCCATCGGGGGAGCCGCACCTGATTGAGGATCGTGTCGAGCAGCTGGGTGTCGACGACTCCATCGCGCAGGAGCTTGACCGGCGGGACGACGACACCTTCCTCGTGGATGGACAGCGCGTCGGTAGGCAAGCTGCCCGGGACCTTCCCCCCGACGTCACTCATGTGGCCGAACATCGCGGCCCATCCGATCAGGAGATCCTCGCGATAGATCGGCATCAGCACGAGCCAGTCGTTCGCGTGGCTGATCGCGCCGTCGCAGGCGTAGGGGTCAGAGGTGAAGAACACGTCGCCCGGCTCCACGTCGCCCTCGTAGCGATCGAGGAAGCTGGCGATGAACGAGCCGAACTGGCCGGCGACCATACGGCCCTCGCGATCCGCGATCAGCGGGAACGCGTCGTGTTGCTCCCGGATTCCGGGCGACATCGCCGTGCGGAAGAGCACGGCGTCCATCTCCTCGCGTGCGTTGCGCAGCGCGTACTCGACGATGTCGAGTGTGGCGGGGTCGACCGAGACGGTGCTCGGGGGCTGGGCCTGCTCGATGATCTGCGCCATCAGCGTTTCTCTCCTGCGGTCCATCCTGCCGGGGCGATGACGAGGTTGCCCCATCGGTCGACTTCGCAGTCGTGGCCCGGGAGCACGACCGTGGTGGAATCCATCTCGAGGATGATTGCCGGTCCGGAGATGTGATGCCCAGCGCGCAGTTGGGTGCGATCCACGAGAACCGCGTCGTGCCAGGCACCATCGGCGTAGACGCGCTGAGGTTCGACGACCGCACCCGAGGCGTCGGGGCTCGACGCAACGTCGATCTCCGTTCCGAACAGCTCGGGGCGTGGAGCGGCGCCGATCGCGCGGATGCTGACCGTTTCGTGGAGCTCGTCGAGCGAGAAGCCGAAGAGGCGTTCGTGAGCGGCGTCGAACGCGGCACCCAGTGCTGCGAGCCCTCCGCTCAGTGCTGCCCCCTCGTGCTCAACCGGAACCGGGACCTCGAAGCCCTGGCCGTGATAGCGGACGTCGACCTCGTAGCTGACGAGTCGGCCGACCGCGGGCACGCCGGCGTGATCGAGCTCGTCGGACACCTGGTCGCCCAATCGGCTGAGCTCGGCAACGAGCTCGCGTGGCTCGATGGCGTCGAAGCGCCGGATGATCGACTGGGTTGCCTCCGCTCGCAGGCTCGTCGACACATCACCATGTGCACACAGCACTCCCGGCGATGGTGGGACGACGACGGGCCAGCTCCCGAGCAGGCGGGCGAGCGCGTTGGCGTGAAGGGGGCCGGCACCGCCGAAGGGGAACAGGGCGAACTCGCGGGGGTCGTGACCCTGCTGGACCGAGACCAGGCGGAGGGCACCGAGCATGCTCTCGTTCGCTAGGTCGATGATCGCAGCTGCGGCCTCTTCCACGTCGAGTCCGAGCGGAGCGCCCACCCCAGCGGCGACGGCGCGTCGCGCTCCTTCAACGTCCAACTCCATCTCTCCACCGAGGATGCGAGGCGGGAGGAATCCGAGCACGACGTTGGCGTCGGTCACCGTCGGTTCGGTTCCGCCGCGTCCGTATGCGGCCGGACCCGGCCGGGCCCCGGCGCTCTCGGGACCGACCCGCAGCGACCCGGTCAGCTCGGGGACTCGGGCGATCGAGCCGCCGCCGGCACCGACGGTGCGAACGTCGAGCGATGGGGCGCGTACGACAAGGTCCCCCACCGCGGTCTCGCGCCTCACTGCCGGGATGCCGTCTTCGATCAGAGCGACGTCGGTCGACGTCCCGCCCATGTCGAGGGTGAGCAGGCTCGCGTATCCCGAACTGGGGCCGATGGCCACCGCGGCAGCCACACCCCCAGCTGGTCCGCTCATCAGCAAGTTCACCGGGGCGTCGGACGCTGCCTCGAAGGTCATCAGACCCCCGTCGGAGCGCAGGACCCGCCGATCTGCGTGCAGCCCGCGAGAACTCAGTTGGTGTGACAGCGCATCGAGGTAGGCGGCGACGGTCGGTCGCACGTAGGAGTTGGCAACGGTGGTCAGGGTGCGCTCGTACTCGCCGAGCTCGGGTTGGATCTCTGAGGAGATCGACACCGACATGCTGGGGAGCACCTCCTCAGCGATGCGCTTGGCCTCTCGCTCGTGCTCGGCGTTCGCGTAGGAGTTGAAGAACGCGATGGTGAGAGCCGTCACCTCTGCTGCCTCCAGCTCGGCCAACGCGTGACGTAAGCCGTCGACGTCGAGCGGCTCGACCACGGACCCGTCGGACCCGATTCGGCCCCCGACCTCGCGGGTGTGGCGGAGGTCGACCAACGGCGGTGGCCGGTCCCACACGATCCAGCCTCCGAGGCCACCCGGAACGAACGAGCGGGCGATGTGTAGCACCTGGCGGTAGCCGCGGGTGACGATCAGCCCGACACGCGCTCCCTTTCGCTCCAGGACTGCGTTGGTCGCGACCGTCGTGCCGTGCAGGAACTGCTCGAGCTCTGACAGGTCGATGCCCGCGAGCTTGCGGGCTCGTTCGGCTCCTTCGAGCACACCTAACGACTGGTCCTCGACGGTGGTGGGCACCTTCGCCCGATGGGAGACGCCCGTCTCCGCGTCGACGAGATAGACGTCGGTGAACGTTCCACCTACATCCACTCCGAGTCGGTACATCAGAGCCGGCCTGTGCCCGTGAAGTCGCTGAGGTGGGAAACGAGGTCTTGGAGGTGAAGGGTCATCGTCCTCGAGTGGTGCTGGTAGGTGATCGGGGCCCCCGAGGCGTCGGCCGAGGTGGTCTCGCTCGACCGACGCCTGGTGGGGGGACCTGGAGGATCGCTCAGCCGACCGAGAGATCCCAGTAGTGGATGTGGCCCTGCGGGTACGAACGGAACCCGGTGACCGAAGGCTGGAAGATGTAGAACTTCTGTGTGTCCACGATGGGAGCCGAGGCCATGTCCTCGATCATGAACTCGTTGACCTCGGTGATCAGCTCGTCGCGCTCCTCGCCGGGCTGGGTCTCGAGGATCTGACGGGAGAGCGTGTCGACCTCCTCGGTCGAGTAGTTGTGCAGGTTCGTCAGACCGTCGGTGGCGTAGAACACCTGCAGGTAGTAGGCGGGATCGGGCACCAGCGGCAGGGAGGTCGCCAGCCACGCAGAGAGTGTGCCATCACGCTTCGCAGCGTCGAAGTCGGCGCCCGAGGGAATGTTCTGGAGCTCGACATCGATACCCACCTCGGCAAGCTGCGACTGGATCAGCACCGCCACCTGCTCGATGTGGGCACCGAGGTTCGCGACGTTGTATGCGATCGTCATGTCGAACCCGTCAGCGAGCCCAGCCTCGGCCAGCAGCTCCCGGGACCGCTCGGGATCGTGCTCGAGGGTGTCCTCGATCGACTCGACACCGAAGGCGTCGTGGAAGAAGTCCGTGGCGACCGAACCGATGCCGGAGTAGGCCCCTTCGAGGATCGCCTCGCGGTCGAGTGCGTAGGCGACTGCCTGACGGACTCGCACGTCGTCGAATGGCTCGGACTCGACGTTCATGATGATCGTGTCGATGTTGGGGTACAGGACCTGCTCGAGCCGTACCGCGTCATCGGTCTGGAGGCTCTCGATCTGGTCGAAGGTGAGCGCCATCGCGATGTCGACCTCGCCGCGCTGGGCGAGCTGGAGCCGGCTCGAGCCCTCGGACACGGCGCGCACCACGACGTCGGTCACCTCGGGCATGCCCCGGTGGTAGTTCGGGTTGGCGACGAGTCGCACCTCGTTGCCCGGATCGAACGACTCGACCTCGTAGGGTCCGAACGACGCGGTGTTGTTGGCGAGGAACTCGTAGCCGTACTGGTCGTCCTCGGTGGCGTTCTCCATGACACCCTCTGAGTCGTAGATGGTCATGAAGAAGGTAGTGAGCACCGTCAGGCTCACCGCGTTCGGCGCCGCGAAGTTCAGCGTGAAGGTACGGTCGTCGATCACCTCGATCGGGTTCTCGAGATCCCATCCACCGATCTCCATGAGGATGCGCGCGATCGGCACGCCCTCGGAGTTGATCATGCGCTCGATCGACCAGGCCACGTCCTCGCTCGTGAGCGGGTTGCCGAGGTTCGACACCACGCCCTCGCGCAAGGTGAAGGTTGCGCTGCTGCGATCCTCGCTCACCTCCCAGGACTCGGCGAGCTCACCCTCGAGCTGGTCGGGTTGCTGGAGGACCTCGGCGCCTTGCTCGGGCTCCTCGAAGCGGAGCAGCGTACCCGCCAGGTTGGGGAGCAGATCGATGGAGATGAACCCCTGGTACCGCTCCGAGTCGAGGCTGGAGACGACACCGGGCGTAGCGACGGTGATCGTCGCCCCGTCACCGCTGTCGCCACCGTCGTCGCCACCGTCGTCGCCACCACCGTCGGAGTCAGCGGGCGTGGTGGTCGCTCCGGACTGATCGTCGCCACCGTCGTCGCCACCACAGGCGGCGGCGAGCAGTGCGAAGACCAAGAACATCACCGCCAACAAGCGGTGTCGTGGTGCTGCGCGCATGGTTGAATCTCCTCCCGAACGGCTGGTACGGACCTTTGGGGCCCCAGTCAGTCAGACGACTGATGGCCTCTTGTATACATCAATCGGAGATGCGCCACAAACTTCTCCAAAATCGGCCGCATTACGCCCGTTGGTGTACACAATCATGTCACCGGACGGCGCGGAACGAAGGTGCCGCCACCGGCTCCGCCGATGAATCGGCCTCGATCGACCACGTGCTCGCCCCGCCGCCACACGCCCCGGATCCGACCGGGCACGCTCCAGCGCTCGAACGGCGTGTAGTCCGACCGCTGGTGCTGCGTGGATGCCATCACCACGGTGGAGCCATCCGGATCGAGGACGACCACGTCGGCATCCGAGCCGGGCCTGAGGGTCCCCTTTCGAGGATGGAGACCGAAGGCCTTGGCCGGTTCCGTGCAGGCCACGCGCACCATCTCGCTCAGCTCGAGGCGCTTGGCACGCACCCCGTGGCCGTAGAGCAGCGGGAGCCGATGCTCCACCCCCGGCGCGCCGTTGGGGATCTTCCGGAAGTCGTCGTGGCCGAGCTCCTTCTGGCCAGCGAAGCAGAACGGACAGTGATCCGAGCTGACGACGCCGATCGTGCCGGCACGCAGCGCACGCCACATGGCCGCGCGGTCGTCGACGCCGCGCAGGGGCGGGCTCACCACGTACTTCGCCGCCTCGAACCCCGGACGGTGATACTCGTCGTCGCCGAGCAGCAGATAGTGCGTGCAGGTCTCACCTGAGATCGGGCGGCCCCGTTCCTGGGCCTCGGCCAGGGCTTGGGCCGCGCCGCCGGTGGAGAGGTGAACGAAGTAGACGGGCGCGTCGGCCAGATCGGCGATGGCGATCGCTCGTCGCACCGCCTCCACTTCGGTCATCGGCGGGCGCGTCAACAGGTGACCGAGCGGTCCGGTCCGCCCAGTCGCGACGACCTCGCGTCCCAGCGCATCGATCAGGTGGCCGTTCTCGGCATGGATGCACACGTTCGCGCCGAGCCGAGACGAGGCACGCAGCACGTCGTAGAGCTGGCCGTCGTCGAGCATGGCGAGTCCTTTGTAGGCCATGAACACCTTGATCGACGGACTGCCGTCGGCGACGACGATGGGCAGGTCGTCGAGGAAACCGTCGTACGGGTCGGCGATCGCGAGGTGGAACGAGTAGTCGGCGACGGATCGGTTCCGGGCCTTTGTGTGCCACGCCTCGAGGGTCTCGGGTAGCCGCTCCCCCGGCTGCTGGAACGCGAAGTCGACATAGGTGGTCGTGCCGCCGGCCAGTGCTGCGATGCTGCCGGTGATGTGGTCGTCGGAGGTGACCGTGCCCATGAAGGGTGTGTCGAGGTGGGTGTGCACGTCGACTGCACCAGGCAGCACGAGCATGCCGCGCGCGTCGATCTGCTCGGCATCGGCGATGTCGGCCAATGTCCCGACCGCGGTGATCGTCTCGCCTTCGACGAGCACGTCGGCGCGGCTGACGCCATCGGCCTCAACAACGCTCCCACCGGAGAACAGGAGTCGGCGAGCCCGACTCATCGTTCGGCTCCGGGGCCGAGCACCTGCCTGATCTGTATACGGTCGCTCCGGTGAACGGGTGCGTTCGTCACGGTGTGATCCTGAACCCTCCTGGAATATCAGGGCTATGAGCTGATCGGCACTTGGCCACTCTGGTGTAGTGTATACACGATCACACCGACTGGAGGGAAGCGAATGGGGCACATGGGCAAGCGGCGAGTCGTCTGGGACGACGTGGAACGCAGACTCTGGCAGGAGGAGCACCTGCCCTTCGGCTTGGTCCGCCGCCTGATCAACACGGACAGCGACACCGGCGGTGAGACCCTGATCGTCGACGTGCCTCCAGGCTGGACACTCGAGTCCGAGGTGTGGAACGAGTCGGACCTCGAGTTCGTCGTGCTGTCAGGCGGTCTGCAGATGGCCGACATCGCTGCGGCGCGAGGTACCCATGTCTTCCTCCCGTCGGGAGTGCCACTCGGACCCATCACTTCGAGCGAGGGAGCCGAGCTCATCTTCTGGCACGACTCGGCGTTCTGCCTGCGCACCGACACCCCGCCCGAGCCCGCTACGAGCCGGACCGTGCTCCTCGACGTGTTCGACGAGTCGAACTGGGTGACGGTCAAGGACGCATTCGCCGGGGTCACCGATGTGGGCAGCCACGACGACCTCGCCGTCCCCACCCGCTGCATCCGCCTCCGCAAGGTCGAGGAATCGGGCAAGGACACGATCCTCTTCGTCCTCCCACGTGGGTTCCAGAAGAGCTCGCTCGAGTATCACCACTCGACCGAGGAGATCTTCATGCTCGGCGGATGGTGCTCCACCGACCCCCACCACGTCTACCGCGTCGGCGAGTACCTCTGCTGGGAGCCCGGCGTGATCCACGGCGTCGTCTCGGGATGGGACGCGCTGTGCCTCTCCAAGCACCACGGTCCGCTGACGAGCCCGAACATCCCCATCGGGGCGGTCTCGGTCGACATCACCGCCTGACTCGGGTGGGTCGCGAGCCGGGGCGCAACATCGGGAGAGAGGCCGCTGGCTTCGCCGTCGTCGCCGGCGTGTTCGGCCTCTCCTTCGGCATGGCCGCCCACGTTGAAGGGCTGCCGTGGTACCAGTCCACGGTCTTCTCGGTGCTCACCTTCGCCGGGGCGAGCCAGTTCGCCACGGTGGGCATCCTCGCCACCGGCGGGTCGGCGCTCGCCATCGTGGTGACCTCCGCCCTGCTCAACGCGCGCTTCCTACCGCTCTCCATCGCTGTCGCCAACCGGATCCGCTTCCGCGGATGGCGCCGGGCTCCCGCCACCCTCGTCATGACCGACCCCTCGGCGCTGTTCGCGCTCCAGGCCCCCGACCCACAGACGGCACGGCGGTGGTACTGGATCGGCGGCCTGGCCACCTGGGGGGCCTGGTCCACCGGCACCGCGGCTGGTGCGCTCATCGCCGAGACCATGGCGTTCGACCCCAAGACCCTCGGCCTCGACGTCGCGCTTCCTGCACTGCTCCTCGGACTGTCGGCCAGCGCCCTCCGGCAACGGGTCCCGCTCGCGTTCCTCGGGTTCGGCTCGGTTGCTGCGATCGGCGCCATGCCGCTCGTGGCGGCCGGGGTCGAGTATCTGATCGTCGGGCTCGGCGCGGGTCTCGCAGCGATCATCGGTCTGGGAGATCCGCGCGAAGACGATCGGCCCGAGCCCGCATGAGCTGGTTCCTCGTCGGATCGCTGGCCGCGATCTCGCTCGCGCTGCGGGGAGCAGGCCACCTCGCGCTGGGCGACCGCGTCCTCGGCGCACGAGCGGAGCGACGGCTCTACCTGGTGGCGCTGTCGCTGCTCGGAGCGGTCATCGCCAGTCAGGCCCTGACCACCGAAGGTGCCCTGGCGGTCGATGCCCGGGCGTTGGGCATGTGCGCCGCAGTCGCCGCCGCGTTCCTCCGCGCTCCCCTTTTGGCCATCTTCCTCGTCGCCACCGTCGTGACCGCGTCGGCCCGAGTCATCGGCGTGACATGAGCACCGGCCTGCCGCGACTCGCGGTCATGCGTCTGTTCGACTCGGTGGCCCAAGCGGTCGACGTCGCTGTCGCGGCAGAGAAGGCCGGGCTCGACGCGGTCGGGATCGGCGACTCACCGCTGCTGTACCCCGACCCGTTCGTGACGATGGCCGCCGTGGTGCAGCGCACGGAGCGGATCGCGGTGACGCCGTGCGTCACGAACCTCGTCACGCGCCACTGGAGCACGCACGCCGGCGCCGCTCGGGCGATCGAGGAGATCGCCCCCGGCCGCAGCTGGTGGACGATCGCCACGGGGAACAGCGCCGTGCGGATGGCGCGCCTGGCACCTCAGCGTCTCGACGAGATGTCCGATGCCATCGCCGAGATGCGGGCACAGGCCGGTGACAAGCTGCGCATCATGATCGCGGCCGGCGGTCCTCGCTCCGCGGAGCTGGCCGGCAGTGTCGGCGACGGCATTCTCGTCGGCAGTGGCGCCGATGCCGACCTGGGGCGTGATCTGATCGATCGGGCCGAGGGCGCACGAGGCACCGACGCGCCGAGCCGGGAGCTCCAGCGCTGGCTCCACGTCCTCATCAACCTCGCGGCCTCGGACCGACCCGAGGATCGGCGCGCGGCCGAGGACGAGATCCTCAACGCGGTGATCGGCTTCGCTCGCCACGCCCTGCGCGGCGGCCACCGCCTCGACGCCGTCCCCCCGGATCTCGTCAGGCCGATCGGGTCGTTCCTGGAGGCATATGACTTCGGGGCGCACGGCCGGGCCGGCCCACGACAGTCGAATGCCGCGATCCTTGCGGCCCAGCCCGACCGCGAAGCGATCCGTCGCTTTCTGTTCGAGCGGTTCGCGGTCGTGGGGCCACCAGAGACCTGTGCCCAGCAGATCTCCAATCTCATCCGCCGGTGCGGGCTCGACGGCGTGTCGCTCTCGATCCCAGTGCTCCGCCCGGTCCAGCTCGTCGAACGTCTCGGGAGCGAGGTAATCCCTCGGATCGACGCCAGCCCCTAGACACCCACCAGCTCATTGCCCGCGCACAGGAGGGTCACACCAAGGTCCTCGGTCCAGTCGGGTTCGAAGCCCATGGTGGTGTCGTCGCCCCAGCGCAGCCACATCCCAGGGCGCAGTTCGACCTCCTCCGACCCATCCGGATGGCTGATGGTGACCCTTGCCGACCCGTCGAGTACGTAGCTCCAGGCATGGCCGCCCCCTTGCATGGGCAGCGCCTCCCCCGTCGGCCGCCACGACCCCGGGACGTGCACGATCGTGACGGGGTGGTGGGTCGGGTCGGGTGCGTCCCCACCGGTCGAGAGCGATCGGACCTGCCACCCGTCCACCTTCGGATGCGGATGCCACGGCACATCCGGTGCGTACGCCACCCAAGGATCGTTGAACTCCCCGGGCGTGGGTGCATCGAAGGGCACGGCGTTGAAGTCGAGTGGACCCGCGCTCCACTCGAGCACGAGTGCCCCCAGCTCGCTCACCGGGTCGATCGACATCCCGTGAATGCTGCGCGGTGGACGGTCCAGCAGCATCTCCTGACGGAACACAAAGGTCCGAGGATCGGCGTCGGGGGAGGCGTATTCGACATACGGCAGGTCGCCGAAGAGCAGGTACACGAACTCGCGGGTGCTGCCGTGGTGGTGTCGGGTGTGCTGCGAGAGGGTGAAGTCCGACGGGACGAACGCCAGCTTGAGGCTGTTCCCGGTCTGCGGATCCGCGTAGAGCGTCTTGCACTTGGTGCCTTCGTACTGGGGGTGCCATACCTCCCAGTCGAGCGCGCTGGTGTCAATCACCTCGAGGGACATGCAGGCCTTCCTTCAATCAATTGGACACAATATGGAGACGGAGAACGTCAACAGCCCCGAAATATCGGGGTGACGCTTGACACCCCTGAGCCGAATTGTATACACAGATGGAGTCGGCTGACTAGGCCGCGCTGGCCACACCCCGCAGACAACCCCCCATGGAGAGACCGAATGAACCGAGATCGAGGGCGGGCCCCGGCCCGTCTCGCACCCCGAGCCCTGCTCGCGCTCCTCACCCTGATCGCCCTCGTCGCATCGGCGTGTGGGGGCGACGACGACGGCTCGTCGGGCGATGACAGCGGCGACAGTCCGGCCGACACCACGGCATCGGACGACTCGACCCTGACCGTGATCACCCCGGCGGTGCTGTCGAGCCTCGACCCCGAGCGCTACGAGGGCAACATCTCCCTCGATCTGATCCCGAACTTCGGTGGGACCCTCTTGTGGTGGGAACCGCCAGAGCCCGATGCCACGGTGATCCAGTCCCCCGACGAGATCGCGCCGGCACTCGCCGAGTCGTGGGAGATCTCCGAGGACGGCAAGGTCGTCACGTTCACACTTCGGGAAGGAGCGGAGAGCCCGTATGGCAATCAGGTGACCAGCGAGGACGTCCGCTGGAGCGTCGAACGGATGATCAACTCCGAGGGCGTGCCCATCGCGCGCATCCTGATGAACCAGGGCGGGTGGAACCTCGAAGAGCCGATCGAGGTGGTTGACGACCGCACCTTCCGGCTGCACATCGACCAACCCAACGCGGTCAGCCTCTCGATCCTCACCACCTATTTCACGATGATTCTCGACTCGGCCGAGGTGCTCCAGCACGCCACCGAGGAGGACCCCTACGCATACGAGTGGCTCGCGGCCAATGACGCCTCCTTCGGCGCCTACACCGTCGACTCCTTCGACCCCGGCACGCAGGTGCGGCTCGCCACCAACCCCGGGTACTGGGGTGAGACCCCCGCCTACGAGGACGTGGTCATGCGCGCCGTCTCCGACGGGTCGAGCAGGCTCCAACTGCTCCAGCGTGGTGAAGCTGATGTCGGCTTCGGCCTCACCTTCGACCAGCTCACATCGGTCCAGGACGACCCGTCGCTGCAACTCGAGCAGATGCTGTTCCCCAGCATCATGCTCCTCGTCACCAACCACGAGGTCGAGCCCTTCGGCGACCCGCGCGTTCGCGAGGCACTCGCCCTCGCCATCGATCGAGACGCCATCGTCGAGGGCGCCTATCAGGGATTCGGCGCGCCGGCCCGTGACTACTTCCACAACGCCTTCGGGTTCGACCCGGCCGAGCAGCCACTCGAACAGGACCTCGACCGAGCCAGGAATCTGCTCGCCGAGGCCGGCGTGGAGGACCTGCAGCTCGAGCTGTCCTACAGCATCGGCAATCTCGGCCCCGAGGTCGAGCAGATCGCTGTGCTCGTGCGCGACCAGCTCGCCCAGATCGGCGTCGATGTGGAGATCAACAACATTCCATCCAACGCCGACTTCGACGCGGGCAAGCGAGACGGCTCGCTCGCTGCGTGGCTCGCTACCAGCGCCCCGCAGATCCCGGATCCCGCCTACTACGTACAGGTCTTCTACGGGACTGATGGAATCGTGAACCTGATGGGCTACTCGAACCCCGAGCTCGACGATCTGGCCGTCGACATCCTCGAGACCCAGCCGGGACCAGAGCGCACGGCGCTCGTCGCCGACGCCAACGACATGATGCTCGACGACATGCCGTCCGTGCCGCTCGTGGACACCGAGAAGTACTACGTGTTCAACGAAGGCGTGACCGGCTTCATGGGGAATCCGCAGGCCAACGTCGAGTTCCGGCAGCTCCAGCCCGCCGGCTGATCCACACCAGACCGTCCCCGGCCGCGCATCCGGGGATCGGTGTCGGGGCCGGGCGGGGAGTTGGGCTCGCCCGGCCCCGACACCACCGACAGGAGGGTCATGCCCGACATCGGTTTCATCTGGCTTCCGCGCTCGGTCCACGAGGCGGTCGCCATCGCGCGCGGGGTCGAAGCCGGGGGCTTCTGGGGTCTCGGAATCTCGGACTCACCGGTGCTGTACCAGGAGATGTACCCGGTCGTCTCGGCCTGTCTCGCGGCGACCGAGCACATCAAGGTCGGCTCCAACGTCACCAACCCGGTGAGTCGCCACTGGACCATCCACGCGTCGAGTGCTCGAGCCTACGAGGAGCTACATCCGGAGCGGTACTACCTCGGGCTCGCCTCGGGCGACGGTGCCGTCCACAGCATTGGCCGACGTCCGGCCACCCTGGGACACCTCGCTCGCGCGGTCGACGACATGAGGGGCGCGATCCCCGACACGACCGAGATCCAGGTAGCGGCGAGCGGCCCGCGCGCCGCCGCGATGGCCGGATCGGTCGCCGATTCGGTCATCCTGGGCACCGGTGCCGAGCCCGCCGCCGTAGCCGAACTCGGGGGTCTGGCCCGAGCCTCGGCCGCCGAGCGGGGGAAGCGGGCGCCCCGGATCTGGGGGCTGATCCCCACCTACATCGTCGACGACGACGCCGACCTCGCCCAAGCTCGCCGTGACTACGCCGCCATTCCGGTCGCCTATGCCCGGTTCGCCTTCGACGTCACCTTCGCCTCCAAACACATCCCTACGGAGCTCCAGGCACCACTGCGCGCAGGGCTCGACCGCTACGACTTCGGGCACCACGCCACAGTCGGGGTGCCAAACCCCAACGCACACCTCTTCGACGACACTCCCGAGGTGCTCGACTACCTCTTCGAGCGCATGGTGCTGTTCGGTACGCGCGAACAGTGCGCGACGCGCCTGGAGCGCTTCCTCGACACCGCCGACGTCGACGGTGTGCACCTGACGATCATCGCACCGGACCCGGTGAAGGTGGTGGAGCGAGCCGGAGACGCGTTCGCCCACCTCGTGGGTTGACGCCTCGAACCCGGCTGGTCAGGTTCCACCGAGCTGCGAGTCGAGCACCATCAACGTCTTGGTGCCGGTGACCGCACCGGTGCGCCGGATCCGGTCGATAACGCGCTTGAGATCCTGGACATCGCGAACGCGCAGCCAGACGAGTGCATCCGGATCGCCGGCCAAGGTGAACAGCGCCTGGATCTCGGGGATGGCGTCGGCCAGACCCTCGATGGCGTTCACCGGTGCACTGCCGACGAACCGCAGCTCGGCGAAGGCCTCGAGCGGTCGGCCAAGGGCGGCGTGATCCACCAGCGCCGTATAGCCGGTGATGATCCCGGTCGTCTCCAGCCGATCGACTCGACGTTTCACAGCAGGCGCGGAGAGACCGACCCGGGACCCGATGTCGCCGTAGGTGCGCCGAGCGTTCTCGCGCAACAGGCCGATGATGTGCTGATCCGTTGCGTCGACGATCGGAGGATCCCGGTCCATGAACAACCATCATCTCCGATTCCGGCTCAACACGCACGCTTCATTGCGTTATCGCCTGGCTTCGGCAACGATCTATGGCGCGAAGCGACCCCGGTGGTTACCGTCACCGCCATGAGCAAACCCGACGCGCGCGACCTTGATGAGGACGTGCTCCACCAGATCGAGCAGCGAATCCTGTGGCTCGGGACGCGCATGGTCGACGAGGCCAACCGGCGCGAGCCGATGGGAATCAAGGTGGGTGGCCACCAGGCCTCCTCCGCCTCGATGGTGTCGATCCTCGCGGCCTTGTGGTTCGGGCACCTCCGAGCCGACGACAAGGTTGCGGTCAAGCCCCACGCTTCCCCCGCCTATCACGCGCTCATGTATCTCATCGGGGCCCTCGATCGCTCGTATCTCACGAAGCTGCGCGCTCGCGGCGGTCTGCAGGCCTATCCGTCGCGCACCAAGGATCCCGATGTCCCCGACTACTCGACCGGATCGGTGGGCCTAGGAGCCGTGGCCCCGCTCTTCTCCGCTGCAGCGCGCCGCTACTGCGATGACCACTTCGGCGACGGACCTCCCGCCCGGTTCTTCGCCCTGGCCGGTGACGCCGAGCTCGACGAAGGCAATGTGTGGGAGGCGATTGCCGAACCTGTCACCGCCGGACTCGGCAACTTCACGTTGATCATCGACCTGAACCGCCAGAGCCTCGACCGGATCATCCCCGACATCCAGGAGACCCGCCTCGCCGGCTTCTTCCACAACGCCGGGTGGCACGTCGCAGAGGCGAAGTACGGCCGCCGACTCACCGCAGCCTTTGAGCGCCCTGGTGGCGATGCCCTCCGCAACCACATCGATGCGATGTCGAACGAGGCCTATCAGGAGTTGTTCAAGCTCGACGGAGACCGCCTTCGGGACACGTTCCTCCGCGGCGCGGACCCTGCGGTGGGCCGAGCGCTCACCGACGTGGACGACCAAGACCTGCTCGGCCTACTCGCCGACCTGGGCGGCCACGACCTGTCCACGTTGGGTGACGCGCTCGACACCTGCGACTCCGAGTCGGATCGGCCGAGTGTGGTCTTCGCCTACACGATCAAGGGATGGGGACTGCCGACGGCTGGCGATCCGCTCAACCACGCCGCGCTTCTGACCGAAGACCAGATCGACGACCTGCGTTGCTCGGTCGAGCTCGACCGCGAATCGGAGTGGAACCGCTTCGATCCCGACTCCGCGGCGGGAAGGCTGTGCAGCGAGACCGGCGCCAGGCTGCGGCGCGACCCCTTCGGGTCGCAACCCCGGCCGGCAGTGCCCGCACGGGCGTCCCAAGTCGTTCGTCGTGGCACCGTGTCCACCCAGGAGGCCTTCGGCCGCACGCTGACCCGCCTCGCGGCGGAGGAGGTCGGTTCCCGCCTGGTCACTGCCACACCGGACGTCTCGGTCTCGACGAACCTCGGCGGGTGGATCAACAAGGTCGGCGTCTACTCCCACGACGAGCGGGCGGACCACGGCGGTAGCGAACAGCTGCTCAAGTGGGCGCCCGCTCCATCAGGCCAGCACATCGAGCTCGGGATCTCCGAGATGAACCTGTTCATGCTGCTCGGACAACTCGGCCTCTCCCACGAGCACCACGGTCAGCACCTCCTTCCGGTGGCGACCGTCTACGACCCGTTTGTGCTCCGGGGGCTCGACGCGCTGATCTACGGGCTCTACAACGCCGCCCGATTCGTCGTCGCGGGGACTCCGGCGGGGGTCACGCTCGCTCCCGAAGGCGGCGCCCACCAATCGAGTGTGACCGCGTCGCTCGGGATGGAGCTGCCCGGGCTCGCCTACGTCGAACCGTGCTTCGCCACCGAGGTCGACTGGATGCTGTGCGAGGCGCTCGATCGCCTCGGTGGAGCCGACGGGGAGAGCAGCTACTTGCGGTTGTCGACGCGGCCGATCGACCAGGCCCCGTTCGATGCGGCGATCGCGCGCACCGGTGAGCAAGGACTGAGAGAGCTGGTTCTCGACGGCGGGTATCGGCTGGCCGAGACGCCTGTCGATGGCCGACCAGCGGTCACGATCGTGGCGACCGGCGCGCTGGTCCCCGAGGCGTTGTGCGCTGCTGAGGAGCTCGACGGTGAAGGCGTCGGAGCCACGGTCATCAACGTCACCAGCCCGGACCGCCTCTACCGGTCCTGGCAGGGGCAAGTCCGTCCGGCTCTCGACGCTGGTCGGGCCATACGTCGGCCGAGCCATCTGCACCGACTGATCCCACCTGCCGAGCGCGACCGGCCGATCGTGAGCGTCCACGACGCCGCCAGCCACACCCTGGCCTGGTTGGGCTCGGCGATCGGTGCCCCCCAGGTGAGCCTCGGGGTCGACCGCTTCGGCGAGTCCGGGACGATCCACGACCTCCACGAGCTCACTGGGATCTCAACCGGGGACGTGGTCAACGCTGCACTGCTGGCGATCTACGATCTGGCGTGAGGCTCCATCTGCACCGAGCCTGTCGCCACGGGGTGGTCGACCAGCTCGCGGTCGCGGATCTCGGCCTCGATCGATGCGCATCGGTCGGCCCGCTGGTCGAGCACGAGGGGGGTGACGCCGCGGCCCGCGAGATCGGCTCGGAACGTGGCCAGCCCCCGCCATCGCTGGAACGGGCTGGCCGAGATCCGGGTGCTCTGAACGCGGGGGATCACCACCACGACGGTCCGGCGCAGCAGCGACCCCCAGCGGGTGACCAGCAGATCACCGTCGAGGCGGTGGCCGAGGTTGCGGTACGCGTCCAGTCCCATCACCACCGAGAGCGCCACCGCCGCGACTCCGATCATCACCACCGTGGTCGGCGAGCGCCCCACGGCTACGGCGACGCCGATGAGCAGCGCGGCGACCGCCAGGCGCCGCACGATCCTGCGGCTCCGCGCGGCTCTGGGTGCCGCCGCCAGATGGTCTCGGTCCACGGTTCGACCGATCCCCACCGCCAGCAACCGGTCGATCTCGCCGCGATCGGCCAGCGGCACCGAGAGCTGAGCCTCGGCTCCCGCGCCCGTCCCCGCGCTGCGGATCTGGATCGAGGCGTAGCCCAGGAGTCGGTGCAGGGGATTCTGGCGGATCGCGACGGCCTGGACCCGCGCCAGGGGAACCACCGCATCGCGTCGTTCGAACAAGCCCCGACGCAGCCGTAGCTCGTCACCAGCTCGCACCACCGTCAGGTCGTGGTGGGTAGCCAGGGAACTGAGTGCCGCTGCCACCACGGCGACCACCACCAGCGCCAGGGCGCCGGCGAGGAACCCGAGGGAGACCAGCAGCGTTCCCGCTTCCTCCTCGACCGACTCGGCCATGCTCCGAGGCAACCGGCTCAGGGTGTCGGCCAGGGTTCCCATGAGCGCGAACACCACCAGCAGGTTCGACCCTGTGACCCCCGCCAGCATCACCTTCCACACCGACAACCGCAGGACCTCGACCTCGGGGGGTGGTGGTGCCTCCGCATCGGGCCGGCCGCCGACGGCTTCGTCGCCCACGTCGCCGGCATCATCGGCGCCGGTCGGGCCGGTTGGTCCATCGGCCAGTGCCCGGGCACGAGCGGCCACCACGTGCCGTTGGAGGGCCACGGCCTCGTCCTTGCCGAGCGCGTCGAGTCGCACCTCGGCGCTGCCGGCGCCGCCCGCGGTCTCGATGCGGACCACCGCGAACCCCACGAATCGGTGCAGGAGCGGCTCGCTGACCTCGACGTGTTGGACCCGGGTCACCGGGACCCGCCGGTAGGTGCGCGAGATCACACCGTCGTCGAGGGTGATGGTCTGGCCGTCGAAGCTCCAGGTGCGCCGGGACCAGACGAGCAGCGATGCCGCAATGTTGTAGGCGACCGCCAGCGCCAGCAGCAGGAGCTGGCCCAGCGCGACCGCCACCAGGATCAGGCCGAGACCACCGCGCCCGAACGAGAACAGGTCGAGCCATGGGCTGACGGGATGTGTCCGTCGCGGCGTCGCCCAGTCGCCGGCTCCGCCCATCGACCGCGGCGGTGGCGGTGGCGGTGGTGGTGGTGGTGGCGATCCCGGCGCCCCCGAGGGCGGCAGTGGCGGCTCAGACGGCGTCATCGCGTCCGGCGCGCTCGAGCACCAGTTGACGGAAGGCCTCCGCATCGCCGGACGCGAGACCGGGCACCGAGCCGTCGCTGGTCGCCGCGGCGGTGGTCAGGTCGGCACTCACCAGCCCCAGCAGCCGGTCGATGGGCCCCTTCGACAGATCGACCTGCTGGACCCGGCGGTAGGGAACGGCCGAACGGCGCTGCACGATGACCCCGCGGCGGATCTCGAGCGCATCGTCGGCAAGGCGGTACGACCAGTGGCGGTAGACGATGGGAGGCCACACGAGCCCGGCGAGGACCGCCAGCGCCAGGATGGCCGCCGGTGCCACCAGGATCGGCCACCCATCCAGCCAGCCTGAGTTGCGGGCGATGAGCTCCGCCGCCGCCAGCGGGACGGCGACGAACAGCCCGTTGCCCACCGTGTCGATGCGCCACCGGGTGACGACCCGCGGGTGCAGCGAGCACCATCGTCCTGCTTCGAGCTCGTCGGCCGACGCCGAGGGATCGTGATTCTGCACCGCCGCCACCGGTTCAGACGACGAGGGTGGCCACCGCCGAGAAGTGGAACACCGCCGCGATGATCGTGAAGGTGTGCCAGACCTCGTGGTAGCCGAAGGTACGGGGCCAGGGATCGGGCCACTTGGTGATCAGCACCGGGAACCCGATGGTGTACATGACCCCGCCGGCGACGATGAGGGCGAGTTGGATCGGGCTGAGGTGATGCACCAGAACCGGCGCGGCCGCCAGCGCGCTCCACCCGAGGATCGGGTAGAGGGCGAACCCGAGCCAGCGGATCCGGTGGAACGCCACCAGCTTCAGCACGATCCCGACCAGGGCGACGACGCCGACGACGCTCAACATGGGGATCCCCCACTCCGGCGGCAGCGCCAGCAGGCAGATGGGAACGTAGGTGCCGGTGATGAGCAGGAAGATCATCGAATGGTCGAGCCGTTGCATCACCTGCCGGGCGCGCGGGGTGCGGGCCAACCGGTGGTAGGCAGCCGAGGTGCCGAAGCCGGCGAGCAGGGTCGCGGCGTAGATGGCTGCTGCGACCCGGGCGGTCGCGCCGTCGGCGAGCACGACGAGGATCAGACCGGCGGGGATGGCGGCGAAGAACGTGATCGCGTGGGCGCGGCCCCGCCAGAGGGGGAGATCGAGCGCTTCGCTCACGATGTTCACACCCTCGACTCTACTTGACGAGGGGCCGGCAACGACGGCGCAGGCCATCGAGGCGGGCGAGCTGCACCAGCAGGCCGGCCCGGTCACGGCGATGCTCACCCATGCTCGCAAGGACCGCCGCGCACAAGCGGCGGTCATGACACCACCCTCGTCGACCGTGCGACTCGCGACGACGGCACTCCATACTGAACGACATGGCGAATCCTGCAGAGTCCGGTCCGAGTTTCTTGGTCGTTGCCAACCGCCTGCCCGTGCGTTGGGTCGACGACGACGACAGCGGCAGCGACGGGCACTGGGAGACCAGCCCCGGCGGGCTGGTCTCGGCGGTGCGGCCCGCGATCGTCGACTACGGCGAAGCGGCCTGGATCGGCTGGACCGGATCGGCCTCCGACGAAGACCCGTTCGTCGACGACGGATTGCACCTGCACCCGCTCGCCATGAACCAGGACGAAAAGCAGCTGTTCTACGACGGCATGTCGAACGGCACCTTGTGGCCGCTCTACCACGACAAGGCGGTGCCGGCAGAGTTCCACCGGCACTGGTGGGACGGCTACCGACGCATCAACCGTCGATACAGCGAGGTGGCCGCCGAGGTGGCCGGTCCCGGCGCCACGGTCTGGGTGCACGACTACCAGCTCCAGCTCGTGCCCGGGCTCCTGCGCGAGATGCGCCCCGACCTGCGCATCGGGTTCTTCCTGCACATCCCGTTCCCCCCACCCGAGCTCTTCGTCGGTCTCCCCTGGCGCAACACGATCGCCAACGGGGTCCTCGGGGCCGACCTCATCGGGTTCCAGACCCCCGATGCAGCCGACAACTTCCACCGGCTCGCCCAGCGGCTCGGGCTCGCGACCGACGCCGGCGACGGTCGCTTGGACCTCGGCGACCGCATCGTGCAGACCAAGGCCTTCCCCATCGGGATCGACGTCGCCCGCTACGACGAGGCCGCCCGCACCGACAAGACCTCCGACCACGCCCGCGACCTTCGCGCCCGGCTCGGAGCGCCCCACACCGTGCTGTTGGGGGTCGACCGCCTCGACTACACCAAGGGCATCGACGTGCGCCTGCGCGCCCTCAAGGAGCTGCTCGACGACGGTGACGTCAACCCGAGCCAGGTGACGATGGTGCAGGTGGCCCAGCCCAGCCGCGACGACGTCGAGGCCTACATCACCCTCCGCGAGGAGGTCGACCGCCTCGTCGGTGAGATCAACGGCGACCACGGGCGGGTCGGGTTCCCCGTGGTGCACTACATCCACCAGAACGTCGACTTCCCCGAGCTCATCGCCATGTACCGCGCCGCCGACGTCATGTTGGTGACACCGTTCCGTGACGGCATGAACCTGGTGGCCAAGGAATACGTCGCCACCCGCTACGACCTCACCGGAGTGCTGGTGCTCTCGGAGTTCGCGGGAGCGGCGACCGAGCTACGCGACGCACTCTTGGTCAACCCCTACGACATCGACGGACTCAAGACCGCCATCGCCCAGGCGGTGGCCATGGAGCCGACCGAGGCCCGCGCCCGGCTCGAGCCGATGCGAGCCGCCGTCTTGGCCAACGATGCGGTCGACTGGGCCCGTCGGTTCCTGGCCGACCTGGCCTCGCACCAGCCCTGAGACCAGCGGAGCCGACCCGGCGCTGCTAGTTTCCTGTCGATGAGTGACAGGATTCGGGCCACACGGGAGCAGCGCGGGTGGAGCCAGCAGGAGCTGGCTCGACGGGCGGGGGTGACCCGTCAGCTCGTCAGCTCGATCGAGGCCGGCCGCCACTCCCCCAACGTTGCGGCCGCGCTCGGCCTGGCAGCGGCGCTGGGCGCCACCGTCGAGTCGTTGTTCGGTTCGGGTCCCACTCGTGATGGGGTGGCCAGCGTCGACGGGGCCCGGCCCGGCAACGGCCCGGTTCGAGCCGCGGTGGTCGGCGACCGGGTGGTGACCGCCGACCTGGCCCACGCCGACGACGATCTCGAGCGCTGGGACCTGGCCAACGCTGTCGTCGCCGGCGACCGGATCGAGTGGCTGCACCCCGGTGCCGACGAGGCGGTGATGGTCGCCGGGTGTGACCCGATGCTCGGTTTGCTGGCCACGGTGGTCGAGCACGAGAGCCCGCACCGCGTCATCGCCGTCCACCGTTCCACCGGGCGTGCCCTCGACGCCCTGGCCGAGGGCCACGTCCACGCCGTGGTCGTCCACGGGCCATCGGGCACCTTGCCGGCACCACCCGTCGCGGTCCGCCGGATCCACCTCGCCCGATGGCAGGTGGGCCTCGCCGGCCGGCACACCCCACCGTCGCTCGAGGTGATCGCTGCCGGGGGAACCGACGTGATCCAACGCGAAGGCTCAGCCGGCACCCAGCAGGCGCTGGTGCGCGCCCTCGTCGCCCTCGGCGGCGACCCCGCGCCGCCCGGGCCGGTGGCATCGGGGCACCTCGATGTCGCCCGCCGGCTCCGTCGGGTCGCGACCGGCAGCGCCACCGCGGGCATCACGATGGAGGCTGCAGCCCGCGCCTTCGATCTGGCCTTCGACCCCATCGAGGTGCACACCGCCGAGCTGTGGATCGACCGACGCTTCGCCGGAATCCCCGCACTGGCCACCATGGTCGAGCTGCTGGCCGGCGCCACGGTGTCGCGGCAGGTGGCCGCCCTCGGCGGCTACGACCTGGCCGGGACCGGGACCGAGCTGGCGACGTGAACCGACGCCACGCACCACCTCGTGTCACCAGACTGGTGCTCGGACTCCTGGTCGCCGTCCTGGCCTCGTGCGGCGCGGCCGAGCAGTCCGACGCGCAGCCCGACACCACGATCACCGTGGCCGCCGCGAGCGACCTGCGCTTCGCCTTCGAGGACCTGGGCGCCTCGTTCACCGACGAGACCGGCACCGAGGTCACCTTCTCGTTCGGGTCGTCCGGCCTGTTGCGCGAACAGATCATCAACGGCGCCCCGTTCGACCTGTTCGCCTCGGCCAACGTCGAGTTCGTCGACGCCGTCATCGACGCGGGTCGGGGCCAGGCCGACACCAAGGCGACCTACGCCTACGGGCGCCTGGCGCTCTGGGCCCCGCCGGGGACCCCCCTGCCCGACGCCATCGAGGACCTCACCGATCCGCGGTACTCGCGCATCGCCATCGCCAACCCCGACCACGCACCCTATGGCCTCGCCGCCGAGGCTGCTCTGGCCACGTCGGGCATCCTCGACGATCTCCGCGACCGGTTGGTCTATGGCGAGAACATCTCCGACACGTTCCGCATCGCCCAGAGCGGCAACGCGAGCGTGGGCATCATCGCCCTCTCACTGGTGATCGCCGACGGGAGCGACCACACGCTCGTCCCGGACGATCTCCACGACCCGCTCCGCCAAGCCCTGGTCGTCACCTCGACCGGGGAGCAGGGCGACGCCGCCCGGGCCTTCGCGGCCTACCTCGACACGCCTGCGGGGCGCGAGACCATGGCCTCCTACGGCTTCGTGGTGCCCGACGACCCCGAACCCGACCGGTGATGGCGGACTGGTTCCCCCTCTGGCTGTCGCTGCGGGTGGCGACCACCGCCACGCTGCTGGCGTGCGTGTTCGGTGTCGCGCTCGCCTACGTCCTGGCCAAGGGCCGGTTCCGGGGTCGGGGCCTGCTCGAGGCGGTCGTCACCATCCCCATCGTCCTCCCGCCCACGGTGCTCGGCTACTACCTGCTCACCACCCTCGGGGTGAACAGCCCCGTCGGTCGGGGCTGGGAGCAGGTGTTCGGCTCACCGCTGGTGTTCACCCAGGCCGCGGCGATCGTGGCGGCGACGGTGTCGGCGCTGCCCTTCGTCGTTCGCACCTCCCGGGCCGCGATCGAAGACGTCGATCCCCGGATCGAGGCGGCGGCGAGGGTCGCCGGACACCCCGAGTGGAAGGTGGCCACCCTGGTGACGCTGCCGGTCGCCCGGCGCGGGTTGACCGCGGGCATCGCCCTCGGCTTCGCCCGGGCCCTGGGCGACTTCGGTGCCACGATCATGGTTGCGGGCAACATCCCGCAGCGGACCCAGACCCTTCCCATCGCCGTGTACGACGCCGTCCAGGTCGGCGACCAGACCACGGCCCGGACCGGCTCGCTCGTGCTGGCGGCGATCGCCATCGTCGTGCTGCTGGCCATCTCCCAGTACTCCACGAGGCCGGCATGACCGTCGCCGTCGATTGCACCACCACGGTCGGGCCCATCACCGTGCACGCCCGCTTCACCGCCGACACTGGGATCACCGCGCTGTTCGGCCCGTCCGGCGCGGGCAAGAGCGTGACCTTGGCGACGATCGCCGGACTGCTGCGCCCGACCGCGGGCACGGTGGTGCTCGAAGGGACCACGGTGGCCGATCCCGCGAAGCGTGTCCACGTCCCCACCCAGGACCGGCACCTCGGCATGGTGTTCCAGGAGGCAGCGCTGCTCCCCCACCGCAGCCCGCTCGACAACGTCGCCCTCGCGGTGTCGGGCAGCGACAACCGTGCCGAGCGCAGGGAGCAGGCCCGGCGATGGCTCGACCGGGTGCATGCCTCCCACCTCGCGACCGTGTCGACCAGCGGGCTCTCGGGCGGTGAGCAACAGCGCGTCGCCCTCGCCCGTGCACTGGCCGGCGAGCCCAGGACCCTCCTGCTCGACGAGCCGTTCACCGCCCTCGACCAGCCCACCCGCGAGTCGTTGCGCGAGCTGGTCGCCAGCCTGGTGAGCGAGACCGGCACCACCGCCCTCGTGGTCACCCACGACATCGCCGACATCGCCGCACTTGCCGACAGGGTCGTCGTCTACGAGCCGGGGCGGACCATCGCGACCCACGATCTGCACCGTCGACGGCCCGACCACCACCGGGAGCTGGTCGAGCTGCTCGGGCTCGGGCCCTGATCCCCCGCCCCTTCCCCTGCGCGGCCCCGGGTGCGAGACTGATCCCATGCCCGATGCTGCAACCACCCCACCGGCAACACTCGACCAGCGCACCGCGGCCCAGGTCAAGGCGCGACGGGAACGGTTGCGGTCCACCGAGGAGCACCTGGCGTCGGCCGCGGCCGCTCCGTTCCCCGGCCGGCTCGACCTGTGGTGGGCGGGGGTGGCCAATGCCGCCACCGAGCTCGCATCGATGTTCGAGCACCACGTCCACGACACCGAAGGCACCGAAGGCCTGTTCTCCGAGATCGAGGCCGCGGCCCCCCGCCTGGCCAACGACGTGTCCAAGCTCCGCTCCGACCACCGCGAGATCGAGCGCGCGCTCGAGAGGTTGACCGCGTCGACGCCGCCACGGACTCCGGACGAGGTCTCCGCGGCGCGCGAGGCGATCCTGCAGGTGCTCTCCCGGCTGGCCCGACATCGCTTCGCCGGGTCCGATCTGCTCTACCAGGCCTACCAGGTCGACATCGGCGCCATGGACTGATCGCGTCGCGCCGGTCGCCTGTCCATCGGACGGGGAGCGATCCATCCCCCGGCCGCTACGCTGCGGCCCGAGGCCCCGGCCAACTGGTCGCAGGCCGTCCGTGTCCGCTCTGCTTCGGAGGAACCCACCAGCCATGGCCACCACCCGCAACGCATCCACCCACTGGGAAGGCCCGCTCGCCGAGGGCTCCGGTCAGGTCACCATGAAGTCCTCGGAGATCGGAACCTTCGACGTGTCGTGGCCGTCGAGGGCCGAGGAGCCCAACGGCCGCACCAGCCCCGAGGAGCTCATCGCCGCCGCCCACTCGTCGTGCTTCTCGATGGCCCTGTCGGCGGCGCTCGGCAAAGCCGGCAACCCGCCCGAATCGCTCGACACCTCGGCCGCGGTCACCTTCCAGCCCGGCGAGGGCATCACCGGCATCCACATCACGGTGCGGGGCAAGGTCCCGGGCATCTCCGCCGAGGACTTCACCGAAGCCGCCGAGGGCGCCAAGAGCAACTGTCCGGTCAGCCAGGCGCTCACCGGCACCACCATCACCCTCGAGGCCACCCTGGCCTGATCAGCTCGCTTGGTCGGGACCGTCGCCGACCGGGGTCAAGGGCCGGCCGCACAGACGGGTGAGTTCCCCGGCGGGCAGGTTCGGGGGCGCGGCCCCCGCCCAGGTGGGGCCCTCGCCACTGGTGCCTAGGATCGACGCCGTGATGAACATCTTCGTCCTGGGCCTCGACGAACCCAATCGGGTGCTGCTCGAGGCCCTCCCCGGTAGCGGAGACCGCTATCGCTTCCATCCGCTGCTCGACCACGACACGATCCGCGGGGTCGAGGAGTTCGCCGTCGAGGAGTGGCTGGACCGGTGCCGCGCCACCCTCGATGCCTTCGGGGGCAGCGTCGATGGCATCGTGTCGTTCTGGGACTTCCCGGTGACCGAGATGGCGGCGATCCTCTGCGCCGAGCGGGGACTGCCGAGCCCATCGCTCGACGCGGTGCTGCGTTGCCAGCACAAGTACTGGAGCCGGCTCGTCCAGCGTGACTGCATCCCCGAGCACACGCCGGCCTTCGCCGCCTTCGACCCCTTCGACGACACGGCGATGCGCACGCTCGATCTCGAGTTCCCCTACTGGGTGAAGCCGGTGCGCTCGTTTCGCTCCCACCTCGGGTTCCGCATTGGGTCCGAGAGCGCGATCGAGCCCGCCCTCCTCGAGATCCGCAACGGCATCGACCGCATCAGCGAGCCGCTCGAGTGGCTGCTCGATCAGGTCGAGACACCACCGGAGGTCAGCGCCCTGGCTGCGCACGCGTGCATCGCCGAGCAGCTCATCTCGGGCCACCAGTGCACGCTCGAGGGCTATGTCCACCGCGGCACGGTGCACTCCTACGGCGTGGTCGACTCGTTCCGGGCACCCAACCGCAGCACCTTCACTCGCTACCAGTACCCGTCCCACCTGCCCGAGGTCGTCCAGGACCGCATGTACGAGGTGACGGCCACGGTGCTAGCCGCCACCGGCTACGACCACGGCGCCTTCAACGTCGAGTTCTTCTACGATGCTGACGCCGACCATCTGTGGCTGCTCGAGATCAATTGCCGTGCGTCGCAGTCCCACGGAGACCTGTTCGCGAAGGTCGACGGGGTGGCCAACCTCAAGGTGGTCGTCGACCTCGGGGTCGGCCAGGAGCCCGAGATGCCCAGCGGCGCCGGTGAGTACGCGTGCGCGGCCAAGTTCTTCCTGCGCTGCTGGCACGACGCCACCGTCATGTCGGTGCCGACGCCAGAGGAGATCGCCGCCCTCGAGGAGATCGTGCCGGGGACCTCGATCCACCTGCACGTCACCGCCGGCGACCGGCTGTCCGAACTACCCGACCAGGACAGCTACAGTTTCGAGCTCGGCGAGGTGCACGTCGGAGCCGACACCGACGCGGACCTGCGGCACAAGTTCGAGGCGTGCGAACGTGCCCTGGGGATCGCTCTCGTCGAAGAAGGAGAAGACTGGTGAAGGTCATCGACTCGTTCCCGCGCCGGGTGGAGGTCCACGAGCACGTGTGGATCCCGATGTCTGACGGGTGCCGTCTGGCGGCGAGGATCTGGTTGCCCGAGAGCGCCGAGCGCGACCCGGTGCCGGCGGTGCTCGAGTACATCCCCTACCGCAAGCGCGACAGCACCAGGACCCGCGACGCCATCACCCATCCCTACCTCGCCGGGCACGGCTACGCCGCGGTGCGGGTCGACATGCGCGGCAGTGGCGACAGCGACGGCCTGCTCGACGACGAGTACCTCGAGCTCGAACAACGCGATGCCCTCGAGGTCATGGCCTGGCTCGCCGACCAGACGTGGTGCACCGGTTCAGTCGGCATGATGGGCAAGTCGTGGGGCGGGTTCAACGCCTTGCAGCTGGCCGCGCTGCAGCCGCCCGAGCTCAAGGCGATCGTCGCGGTGGCGGCCACCGACGACCGCTACGCCGACGACGTCCACTACATGGGGGGCTGCCTGCTCGGCGACAACCTCTCGTGGGGGTCGGTCATGTTCGCCTACAACTCGTGCCCGCCCGACCCCGAGCTGGTCGGCGACTCCTGGCGCGAACAGTGGCTCGAACGCCTCGAGCACGACCGTCCGTGGGTCGACCTGTGGCTCGAGCACCAGCGCCGGGACGACTACTGGAAGCACGGGTCGGTGTGCGAGGACTTCTCGGCCATCGAATGCCCGGTCATGATCGTGAGCGGGTGGGCCGACGGCTACTCCAACGCGGTCTTCCGCCTGGTCGAGAACCTCGAGGTCCCCCGCCTGGGCCTCATCGGACCGTGGAGCCACAAGTACCCCCACCTCGGGATCCCCGGTCCCGCCATCGGGTTCCTCCAGGAGATGGTCAGTTGGTGGGACCGGTGGCTCAAGGGGGTCGACAACGGCATGGACCGCGAACCGGTGCTGCGGACCTGGATGCAGGACAGCGTGCCTCCGATCACCCGCTACGACATGCGGCCCGGGCGGTGGGTCGCCGAGGACTCGTGGCCGACCCCCAACGTCACCCCGACCACGCTGGCGCTGGCACCCTCGCGACTGGTCGACGAGGGCGACGAGGGCGAGCCCGTCGAGCTCACGGTGCAGTCACCGCTGTCGATCGGCCTCTTCGCCGGCAAGTGGTGCTCCTATTCGGCGACCCCTGACCTCCCCCATGACCAGCGCGAGGAGGACGGCGGGGCCCTGGTCTTCGACAGCGACCCGCTCGACGAGCCGCTCGAGCTGCTCGGGGCGCCGATGGTCGAGCTCGACGTGGCGGCCAACCGCCCGGTCGCCATGGTGGCGGTTCGGCTCTCCGATGTCGCCCCCGACGACAAGGCCACCCGTGTCACCTACGGCCTGCTGAACCTCACCCATCGCGACAGCCACGAGCACCCGACCCCGCTCGAGCCCGGTCATCGCTACCGCGTGAGCGTGCAGCTCAACGACATCGCCGCGGTGTTCCCCGCCGGACATCGGCTCCGGATCGCCATCTCCACCTCGTACTGGCCGTTGGCCTGGCCGCCCCCCGAACCGGTGCGCCTCAGCGTGATGACCGGGTCCAGCTCGGTCACGTTGCCGGTCCGTGAGCCTCGTGAGAGCGACGCCCGGCTCCGTCCGTACGAGCCGCCGGAAGGGGCGCCTCCGATCGACACCCACGTGGTCGAGCCCGGTCACCACACCTGGCGCGTGATCCGCGACCTGGCCATCGACCAGTCCACGCTCGAGGTCGTCAAGGACGAGGGGACCGTGCACATCGACGAGATCGACCTCGATCTCCTCGACCAGACGTGGGAGTGGTACCGCAGCACCGGATCGGACTTCACCTCGCTCGAAGGCGAGACCACCTCGGTCCGCGGGTTCGCCAGGGGCGACTGGTCGGTGCGGACGGTCACCAACACCAAGCTCACCGCCGATGCCACCCACTTCAGGGTGCGTTCGACGCTCGACGCCTACGAGGACGACACCCGCATCTTCAGCCGCAACTGGGACCGAACCGTGGCCCGAGACCTGCTCTGACCTCGCCGTAGGTCTGCACCCGTGGACCGGGGCCGGATCACCGGCCATGATGGTCTCGGGGAACCCCACACCCCTCACCGGAGGTGGTCCATGTCCACGCTGCGTTCCATCCCTGCGCCCGTCGAAGCGCTGCTCGGCTCCGACGCGCTCGCCCACGTCATCACCACCAACTCCGACGGGACACCCCAGGTGTCGGTGGTGTGGTGCGGGGTCCGCGAAGACGAGATCCAGTTCTGCACCGAGGAGGCCACCGCCAAGGTGCGCAACATCCGGCGCGAGCCCCGTGTGGTGCTCTCCATCGAGGACGAAGCCCGCAACGCCTCGGGAACCCAGCAGCACCTGGTGGTGCGAGGACGCGCCCGAGTGCTCGGTCCCGCCGATCAGGATCTGTGCGACGAGCTGTGCCGGGTCCATGTCGGCAGAGCCGATCATCCGCTCAACCTCAGCCGGTCGCCCACCGCGGTCACCGTGGCCGTCCAGGTCGACCGATTCGGTGGCAACGGCCCTTGGGTCACGTCCTGACCGCGCCCTCGAGGGCGCAGCGATACCGTTCACCGCATGAACCAGCCTGACCCCCCACGGCTCGAGGTGCGCGAGCTCGACCACGTGGTGCTGCGCTGCAACGACGTCGCCACGACCCTGTCGTGGTACCGGGATGTGCTGGGCCTCGACGGCGTGCGCCTCGACGAGTGGGAGCGGGGCGACGCTCCGTTTCCCTCGGTCCGGGTCAACGCCGGCACGATCATCGACCTCGTCCCGGCCGGATGGGCACCCACCGAGGGTCCGGTCACCACCGGCGGCCACCTCGACCACCTCTGCCTCACGTTCGCGCCCTTCGATGCCGACGCCCTGGTGGCCAGTGACCGCTTCCGGGTGCAGGAGGGTCCGGTCCCGCGGTTCGGGGCCCGGGGCGAGGCAACATCGGTGTACGTGCTCGATCCCGACGACACCGTCGTCGAGCTGCGCTGCTATCCCGGCTGATCGCTCCGGCGTTGCTGGATGCCGAGCGGGCTCCGGCGCCGGTGGATGCTGAGGTAGGTCAGGCCTCTCGGCCCGGCGGTGATGCTGCGGTGGGCGCCCCGGGGAACCAGCGCGAGGACATCGCCACGCAGGGGATGGACGTCGTCGTCGATCGTCAGCTCTCCGGTGCCCGACTGCACGAACACCAACACGTCGACGTCGGCGTTGACATGTCGGGCGATCTCGCCGCCGGGCGCGAGGCGGACGAGGTTGGCGTCGAGATCACCGCCGTGGGGCAGGCTCCATACGGCGCCACCCGCGCCACTGGCGGCTGCACCGAGGTCGACCACGACCGGGCCGATGGCGTCGGCCGTCTCGTCACCGCCGACCAGGTGCGCCCAGCACGGCGGGTCGCCCCCTTCGTCGTGGGGTGGGGTCATCGTGGGGTGGCGGCGAGGCGACGTTCGGCGTCGAGCACAGCGGGGAACAACAGGTTGTTCTCCTTGTGGACGTGGAGATGGGTGTCAGCTTCCAGTTCGTCGAGCCCGGCGTAGAGCGCCTGGTAGCTGGCACAGCCATCGTCGGGGACAACGTAGTCGGCGGCGGTGGTGCGCAGCTCGGCGAGCAGCTCACCCGCCCGATCGTGCTCGGCCAGCATGACCGAGATGGGGTTGGCCAGGGTCCCGCAGTGGAACTGTGGTGGGGCGACGGCCGAGGTCAGCTCGCGGATCATGGGGAACAGGACCTGTTCCTCCTTGCGGAGGTGGGGCTCGAGGTCGGCCCTCAGCTCGTGCACCAGCCGTTCCACGTTCCCCAGCTCGGGGTGGCGCTCGCCGTGGACGCCGGCGACCTTGACCGCCAGGGCTTCGAGTCGCGGGAGCGCATCGTCCAGGTAGGCGTGGTGGGTCGCCTCGAGGTGGTCGACCAGCTCGCCGGGTCCCAGCTCGGCCCACTCGACGGGGGCCTCGGGCTCATCCACCGTGCTCAGCTGCTCGATGAGGGGATCGAGGCCGACCCCGGCCTCCTGGGCCGCGGCATCGAGGGTGCGCTGGCCGCCGCAGCAGTAGTCGAGTCCGAGCTGGTCGAGCAGTGGTGCCAGGGCCGGGCGACGGGTGACCAGCTCACCGAGGGTGGTCTGGGGATCGATGATGGTCATGGCAGGTGTTCCTTCGTGTGGTGGTCAGGTGGGCAACAGCGAGGCATCGGCCACCGCGGTGGCGTCGAGCTCGTGACGCAGTTGGGAGCGCGCCCGTTGCCATGGCTGGTGCAGGGCGCAGGTGCCGGTCTCGTTGCAGGGCCGGTCGGCGAGGACGCAGCGACCCGAGTCGGTGGGGCCCTCGACGGCTTCGATGACGGCCAGCACCGACACCGAGGACAGATCGCCGATCAGCGAGTAGCCACCGGTGGGCCCGGGATCGGAGCGGACCCAGCCGGCGCGTACCAGAGGCGTGGCGACCTGGGACACGAACCCTGCGGTGGAGTCGACCAGCAGGGCCAGCTCCGGGCCCTTGAGGCGGCGATCGCTGGCCGCGAGGACTCGCAGCATCCGCACGGCGAGGTCGCTCTTCCGGGTAACTTCCAGTCTCACACTATAAGACTAGCTCATCGGGTTCTCGTCGGCGCATCGGGCTGCCACTGCGGCGGGCGGGCCCGGCGGACGAGTCGCAGGGGGCCCTCTCCGGTGACCGACACCTGGTCACCCTCGACCTCGACGGTCAGGTGCTGACCGGCCACGGTGATCCCGTCGACATGGAGCCGGTGCAACCATGAGGGCAGCGCTGGTTCGAGGGCCACCTCGCCTCCGGGTGCCCAGGGGTCCAACCGCAGCATCGCCCGCAGCCACAGCAGGGGCGCCGCTGCTGCCCACGCCTGGGGCGAGCACGACGTGGGATAGGCGGCCGGGGTGCGGAGTCGCTCGCGGTGGAACCCGGCGAACAGCTCGGGGAGCCGGCCGTCGTGCGCGTCCGCCGCGGCGAGCTGACCATCGATCACCCGATGCGCGTCATCCAGATAGCCATAGCGCGCCAGCCCGGCGATGCACAACGCGGTGTCATGGGGCCAGACCGAGCCGTTGTGGTAGCTGACCGGGTTGTAGGCCGTCATCGAGGTGGCGAGTGTGCGGATGCCCCACCCCGAGAACATCTCCTCCGACATCAGGTGTGCGACGACCGCGTCCGCCCGGTCGGGATCGACGATCCCGGTCCACAGGCAGTGGCCGATGTTCGACGCCAGCGTTTCGATGGGTTGCTTGTCGCCGTCGAGGCCGAGCGCGTACCACCCGTGCTCCTCGAGCCAGAAGTCCTCGTTGAACCGTCGACGCAGCGTGACCGCCCGGTCGCGGTACCGATCGAACGTCGCGACGTCGCCGGTTGCGAGGGCGAGATGCGCCCGAGCCAGGTAGGCGCCGTAGACATAGCCCTGGACCTCACAGAGCGCGATGGGTCCGGTCGCCAGCTCCCCGTCGAGGTGACGCACCGCGTCCCATGAGTCCTTCCAGCCCTGGTTGACCAGACCGTCGTCGCTCTGGCGCTGGTACTCGACATAGCCGTCTCCGTCACGATCGCCGAAGTGCTCGATCCACCCCAACGCTCGATCGGCGTGGGGCAGCAGCTCCGAGACGGCCTCGCTGGCGGGGTCCCACCGTGCGAGCTCGCCCAGGAGCATCACGAACAGCGGTGTGGCGTCGATCGACCCGTAGTAGGTGTTGCTACCTCCACGCGAGAGGCTCCCACCGGACCCGAATCGCATCTCGTGAAGGATCTTCCCCGGTTCCTCCTCGGTGGCAGCATCCACCTTCGAGCCCTGGAAGCGGGCGAGGGTGCGCAGCACACCCTCCGCCAGCGACGAGTCGGCGATCAGGGTCATCCACGCGGTCAGCAGCGAGTCCCGGCCGAACACCGTCATGAACCAGGGGGCTCCCGCCGCGAGGATCGGTACATCGGGATGGTCGGGGTCGAAGATGCGCAGTGCGCCGAGGTCCTCACCCGATCGCTGCACCGCTGAGGCCAACCGCTGGTGATCGGTCTCGACACCGGGAAGAGTGGCCCGCCACGACTGCATGCGCCGCACCGGTAGGGCTTCCTCGTCGGCGCCGCCGCAGTGGAATCGGGCCTCCAGGTCCCGGCCCTCGATCTCGACGGTGAGCTCGACGCAGATCTCCCAGGTCTGTCCGTGCCCCAGCACCATTCGCCAGGTGATGTGGCCAGGTTCGACGCTCGCCGCGTCGTGGGCGTGGAGGGTCACGGCCTTGGTGTGCGTGCCGTCGCGGTGGGTGTAGCGCAGCCTCTCCTCGCTGACCTCGTGGCCGTGCTCGCCCCGTTCACGGACCCGACTCTCCTTGACCTCGAACAGGTCGGCGAAGTCGACCCCACACATCAGCTCCACCACGACGGGCGCCTCGGAGAGTCCGTGGTTGGTGACCGCGACCTGCTCGCGCATCCCCGATCCGATGCTGCGGCACCGGAAGAGCACGATGTCGGCGTCGGCGCGACCCGCCGCTGGTCGCGCGTGGCCGACGAAGGTCGCCGAGAAGGGCTCGGTCACATCCACCGCCAGTGGTTCGATGGTGTGCCCGTTGACCCGCAGCTCCCAGTCCGACAGGACCCGGGTGTCGAGCACGAACAACCCGTGGGGCAGGTCGGTGACGATGTCGCCGGTCTCTCCTGACACACAGAACGTCTGGCCCGCCACCAGGGTCACCGCGCCGCCGGCACCCCCGAGCGACGCCACCGGGGTGGTCCCTGCGAACGGCGATGCATCCTGGCTCATCGACAGACCTCCCGGGCCTCGTCCCGGACGCTACCGCCCCTTGGGCCAGGCCATGGCGACCGCTCGCCGATCTCGCCTCGCAAGAGCCGTGACCTTCGACCCTGGCGGCGGTGAGGCGGACGTGGTTCGATCAAGGTGCGGGCGCGAGCCCGCACCGGGCACCGGAGGGTGCAATGGTCTCGAACCCCCATCACCGCCACCAGCGGCCGCGACGGCTCACCGTCGGCCTCGTCGCACCGCCGTGGGTGAGCGTCCCCCCGGCGGTCTACGGCGGCACCGAGATGGTCGTCGACCTGCTCGCCCGTGGTCTCCAGGCCCGCGGGCACGAGGTCGTCCTGTTCACGACCGGCGACTCGACCTGTCCGGTCACCCGGCGTTGGCTGCACCCTCACGCGCTCGGGACCGCGTCCCGTCTCACCGAGGACGCCCACGTCGAACGGGCCTACCAGGTGCTGGCCGACGTCGACATCGTGCACGACCACACGGTCACCGGCCCGTCGCGGCCCGAACTTCACCCGCCACAGGCGCCGGTCGTCGCCACCATGCACGGAACGCTCTCACCACCGGCCGATCGCTCCTATGTCCGCGCAGCTGCGTCGGGTGTGGCGGTCGTGGCGATCTCCCACGATCAGCGGCGATCGGCGCCGCACCTTCCGGTGGCGGCAGTCATCCACCACGGGATCGACGTGGGGTCCTACCCGAAGGGGCGCGGCGAGGGCGGCTATGTCCTGTTCCTCGGCCGGATGAGCCCCGACAAGGGAGTCCACGAGGCCATCGAGATCGCCCGGGCGGCGGGGAGACGGATCATCGTGGCCGCCAAGATGTGGGAGCCCGACGAGCACCGGTACTTCACCGAGCGGGTCGAGCCGCTGCTCGGGAGCGACGCGGTCTATGTGGGGCCGGTCGACCACCTCCGCAAGGTCGAGCTGCTGGGCGGCGCCGCGGCGTTGGTGAACCCCATCGGTTGGCCCGAACCCTTCGGCCTGGTCATGGCCGAGGCCCTGGCGTGCGGAACTCCGGTGCTGGCCTACCCCGAAGGAGCCGCGCCCGAGATCATCGACGATGGTCGCACCGGGTTCCTGTGCCGGTCCCGGGAGGAGATGGTGGCGCGGTTGGGTGAGATCTCCACGATCGACCGCGACGCGTGCCGTACTGCTGCGACGACGCGCTTCTCCGCTTCGAGGATGGTCGACCAGCACCTGGCGCTCTACCACGACCTCCTGTCCGACCCCGCTGGCATCGACCTGAGACGCTCCGGCGCTGCGCTGCTCACCTGAGCACCTGGCCGTGGACGAGGCGTGACTGGCGCCGGGACGGGGTAAGGGGCCGCCATGCCCGACGATCCGGACGTGGACGAGAACAAGATATCGACCAGGGCCGATCTGCTCCCCGAGGAGCAGGCCGCCGGCAGCGACGACCCCGAGGGCCAGGCCGAGGCGGTGCTGACCGAGTCGGAGGAGCGCCGCCGGTCACGCAACGCGGCCCCCAGCACCCACCTCGAGCACCGCACCTCCGAGGACACGACCCCTCCGCCGGACTGACGCTTCGTGCGGTCCCCGAGGTCGGTCCGCTCGGATCGCTCTTCGCCACCAGGTCGGCGTGGGGTAGATTGCGCGGGTATCGGGGGGATGAGGCACAGGTCACCGTCGCCAGATCGGAGCGAGGAGTGAGTGTGGGCGGGTCGAACACAACCGCAGCCGTCCTCCACACGACCCGGGCGCTGCTCTGGATCAGCAGCCAGGCCGCCCGAGCCGCCCGACGGTTGGCCGACCAGTTCGTGGAGCCGGTCGATGCCAGGCGCCGACCGAGCGACCCCGATGCCGATGACCCGGCACCGTTCGTGGCCTTCAGCGAACTGACGGTGCCCGAGGGCGGCGAACCCCGGCTCGACGCCGCGTTCAGGAACCGCCTCGGTGCGGTGGAGCGCGCGCCCGGCTTCCGCGGGCTCGAGGTGTGGGCCGATCAGGCCCGACCGACCGAGTACTCCATGGTCACCTGGTGGGATTCGCGCGAGTCGTTCCAGCAGTACCTGCGGTCGGAGGATCACCGACGGTCCCACGACCGGATTCCCACTGGGCCCCTGGGTCCGCGTCCGCGCAGCTTCCGCCGGTTCCGGGTGGTCGCTCGATGAGTGTCGGCCCGGCCCAACGGGTGGACGAGTTCCTGGACCTCGCGGTCGAGGGCAGCTCCAAGGCGGCGATCGACCTGGTGCTGCGACTTCTCGACGACCTGGTCCCGAGCGGGACGATCATCTCCGAGCTGCTGGTGCCGGTCCAGCGCGAGGTCGGCGCGCGATGGCAGCGCGACGAGCTGAGCGTCGCCGACGAGCACCTGGCCACTGGCGTCACCGAGTCCGCCCTCCACGCGCTCGTCGGAGTCGACGCCGTCCCGGCGAAGACCGGTCTCGTCGTCCTTGCCTGTGCCGAGGGCGACTGGCACGCCCTTGCCTCGAGGATGTTCGCCGAGCAGCTCCGCAGCCGTGGCGTGGTCGTCGCCTTCCTCGGCGCCTCGACCCCCGCCGATCAGATCGCCACCTTCGTCCGGCGTCACCGCCCCGAAGCCCTGGCGGTGTCGTGTACCTCGGCGCTGTTCTACACCGGTGTCCCTCCCCTCGCCGACGCGGCCCACGCCGCGGGCATCCCGGTGCTGGTGGGTGGTCGCGCGCTGAGCGGACAACCGGATCGCTCTCGGCGTCTCGGAGCCGACGCCGAGCCCGACGACGCCGACGCGGCGATCACGATCCTCGACGACTGGCGCGAGCACCCACCGGTGGTTCGTGTCGATCCGACGCCCCTGCCCGCCGATGCGCTCGAGCTCGACCGGCGCGCCGGCGAGCTCGGCGAGGTGGCCTTCGGCGAGCTCGCGCGGCGCTTTTCTCCGATGGCGACCTACGACGACCGCCAGATCGCCCGCACGCGAGAGGACCTCGCCTACATCGTCCGGTACGTCGCCGCCGCCCACCTGGTCGACGACCCTGCCGTGTTCACCTCGTTCCTCGACTGGTTGCTCGAGGTGCTCGCGCCACGAGGAGTCCCACGGGGAGCGGTCGCCGCGAGTCTCGATGTTCTCCAGCCCCTCGTCGGCGAGGTCAGCCGTGCCGGTGGCCACCTCATCACCATCGGCCGCCAGCACCTCGAGGACACGGGCTGACCCCGAGGATGTCGTTCACTCGGCGATGAGCTGGTCGACCGGGGCGAAGTCGTCGGTGAGGTGGCGTTCGCCGTCGACGAAGGCTTCCACCTCGGTGCCGCGCAACAGCCTGCCGTCGTCGGGGCCGATCTCGAGCTCTGCGAGGGGCGCACCCGAAGCCACGAGCACGTGGTTGGCCACCGATACGGTGTCGGTTGGGGGCACGACCACCGCCACGTGGTCGAAGTGGCGCATCAGGGTGGCGGTCTGGGCCCGGGCGAAGCGGACATCGTCGCCATCGATCACGTTGAGCACGTAGGTGCCGTCGGGCCGCAGCACGCGAGCGATGTCGGCGACGAACTCGGAGGTGGTGAGGTGCCAGGGAACCGAGAGGCTGCCGAAGGCGTCGCCGACGACGAGGTCGAAGCGGTCGTCGCGCTGGTCGGCGACCACCCGCCGTGCATCGTCGACCACCACCTCGACATCGTCGCCTTGTCCCAGGCCGAGGCGGTCCTGGGCGATGCGCACCAGCTCGGGATCGATCTCGGCCACCAGGTTCACGCCACCCGCTCGGGTGGCGTCGAGGTACCGGGGGAAGGTGAAGCCTCCCCCACCGATGTGGAGGGCGTCGATCCGTCCCGCGGTGGTCTGGTCGGCCACTTGGGCGAAGAGGCGCACGTACCGGAACTCCAGGTGGGTGGGATCGTCGAGGTCGACGTAGCTGTGGCGCAAGGTGTCCAGCCGAAGGACCCGCCCACTGGGCCTGGCGGGATCGTGTTCGACGGTGACGCAGAAGTATGGGGTCTCCCACTGACACACCGACGGGGTCGTGGCACCCATGCCGAGCGCGCCGACGATCACCGCCAGCACCAGTGCCGTCGACCGCGGCGACGGCATGCCGGCGGCGAAGCGCCACCACAGCACCGTGCCGCCGACGACGAGGGCTCCGCCGATGGTCAACACGATCGGACGGGTGGGCATCGCTTCGATGAGGACGAACCCGGTGGCGAAGGTGCCGACGAGGGCGCCGGCGGTACCCGCCGCCGACAGGCCGCCGACGACCGAACCGGTCTGTCCGAGGTCGGCGAGACGCAGCTTGGCCACCATCGGGCTTGCGGCCGACAGCACCGCGGCGGGCAGGAAGAACGCCGCGCCGGTCAGCACCACGATCGAGGCTGCGCCCCGCCCCGACATCGGTCCGAGCCAAGCGAGGGTGGGCAGCGACCACCAGGCGAGGATGCCGCCGAAGATGAGGGTCGGTCCCAGCAGGCGGCTCGGGTCGACGCGGTCGGCGAGGCGGCCGCCCAGCGCGGTGCCGACGGCGATGGCGGCCAACACCGTGCCGATGATCCCGGTGTAGGTCAACAGGGTGACGCCGGTGTAGGGGGCCAGGAGCCGGCCGGCCAGGATCTCCAGCACCAGTACCGCGGCCGAGGTCGTGAACACGATCGTCACGGCCAGCGGGGCGCCGAGTCGTGGCTGGGACATGCACCGATGGTGACAGGACCCGGCCGCCGTGGCGACATCGGGGGAGGCTGCTCCGACCCGCCGCCCGGATCGCTACTCGCCGTCGGCCTCCGGCTCGGCGCGGGGAGCATCGGAACGTCGGCCCATCTCCTCGATGGTGGACGGGACGTCCTCGTCGAGGCCTGCCATCCAGAGGCTTCCGGCCATGACCGCGCCCCAGACCGTGAGGCCGAAGACCACCACGCCGACAGTGAAGATGACGATCTCGCTCATGGCCGGCGCTCCCCTCGGGTCGCCGGCGCGTGCTCGGTGGGCGTGAGCAGCAAGGTGCCCAGCGAGTGGATGGACGGCACCCACAGGCCCACGAAGATGCCGGCGGTGGTGTTGTCCTCCATGAAGTAGAGCCACACGGAGAACGCGAACGAGGCGAACGCGGCGATGAGGAACGGCAGCTTGAGCCGGAGGGATGGGTGGAGTGCGGGCATCGGTGGGGCACCTTGCTTGGACGACGTTTACCCCTCTTTCGCCGAACGAGCTCTCGCGGATGCACCGGTGAGCGCGCCACGGGTGACGAGACGACCCCCAGACGCTCTGGCTGAGAGGGTCAGGCCTGGTCCCAGATCATCCCGCCATGGGTGCTGCCGCTGAGCATCTCGGCCGGTGACCGCTTGTCGATGTGGCCGATGAGCCCCCGGTAGATGCCGTAGCCCACCAGCTCCTGCAGACGCGGTGTGAAGGTGGCGACCAGCGACGGTGACAGACCGAGCTGCTGGTTCTCCTGTTGACGGATGTATCCGGCGCAGTAGTTCATGGCGACCCCCACTCTGCGATCGCGGGACTGGTTGGCCCCTCCCCCGTGCCAGAGCGACCCGTGCCACACCAGCACACTGCCCGCGGCCATGGTGGCGGGGATCGAGTCGTGGTCGGCGCCGTACTCGGGTGAGGAGTCTGCGAGGTGCGAGCCCGGAACGATGCGGGTGGCGCCGTTCTCCTCGGTGAAGTCGGTCAGGGCCCACATGGTGTTGCACACCGTCGGCGGGTGTGGCTTGGGGATGGGGATGAGCTGATCGTCGGCGTGGATCGGTTGGGCGGTCTCGCCGGGCCGGATGTCGATCGACGACAGCGACGAGATCAGACAGCCCGAGCCGAGTACCCCGTCGACCACCGGGAGCACCTCGGGGTGGATCGGCACCTGCTGGAACACCTCGTCGTGAGCCAACAGGTTGTAGACCCGCAGCGTGTTCGCTCCCTCGAAGCGGTTGCCGGCCGGTTCGATGCCGAGCTCCTCGACAAGGCGGTCGAGCGTTTCGAGCAGCGCCGCGCCCAGGTCGGGGGCGAAGGCGTCCTCGATGATCGTGTAGCCGTCCTGCTCGACACGTTCGAGGTGTGCCGCGATCTGGTCGGTCCCCATATGCGCGAACGTTAGCCCCGCGCCGGGCTGAGGCATCTCCCTCGGCCCGGTGGCGAGGCTCAGGTGAGAGGCGCCGGAGCAGCCAACCCGACCGCAGCCAGCGCGTCGACCGGGCCGGGTCGGCCGAAGTACCAGCCCTGGCCATGGTCGACCGACTCGGAGAGCAGGGCGTCGGCGTCCTCGGATGTCTCGACGCCCTCGGCGACCACGACGGCACCGCAGGCGTGGCCGAACTCGGACAGAAGGCTCGAGCACCGAGGGTCGAAGAGCGAGTGCGGGGACAGGTTGACGGCCAGGTATCCGTCGAGGCGGTCGAGGTGGGCGACGGCGTTTCGCACCGCCAACAGCTCGAGTGCCACTCCTTCGCCGATCGTGGCCGCCTCCGCGAAGCACACGTCGGGCGCCAGGCCCCACTCCTGGGGGAACCTGCTCAGGGCCTCGGCACCCACCCGGTGACCGGTGAGAAGCTCCACGATGGGCTGCACCACCACCACCGGGCCGCCGGCCGCGATCACTGGATCCAGGCGCTCCCGGATCCCGGCCTCGCGCCGACGCTCGTTCACACCGGGCTCGATCACAGCGGCCGCTGCTCGGGCGAGGACCTCCATGAGCGCCTGGTCTCGCTTCGTGAGCCCCTTGTCGGCGGTGAACCCCGCCGCACAGAACGTCCCGTAGAGGCTTCCATCGCTCAGGTGCACCGGCACCGACACGTAGCTGCGGATCCGGGGAAACCGGGCGGCGGGGAGGCGCTTGGCCTCCGGGAGCTTGGCTACGTTGGGGATGACCGGGGGCAGCTTGCCGTCGAGGATGGCCTGGCAGAACGACGAGTCCTGAGGTTGGGTCTGCCCGTCCTTGAACAGCGGAATCGACGATTCCACCACCTCGAGGTGCTGGGTGGTGCCGTCGAGGCGTGACAGGAAGGTCAGGCTGAGGCCAAGGGCATCCTTGGCGGTGCTCAGGAGCTCCGCCACCTGCTCCTCGGCATCAGATCGCACGTGGCCCATCGAGGCTCATCGACCGATCCGACGGTCGGCTTGAGAGCACACACTCGAGCGGGCGATCCGGCCCCTCGACACTGGTCCATATGGCCCTAAGTGACCCCGAGAGCACAGGCGGGGGCCAAACGGGTCGATACCTGGTGCATGAAGACTCGCTCCACGGACGATCGTGCATCAGAGGCACCGGCACGCACCGAGGTCTCTGGGGGAGGCCCCGTCTTGGGCCGCGGCGTCGGCATCTTCGTCTCGGCGGTCGTCGTGTCTGGCGCCGGGCTGCTCGGTCTGGTGGTGTGGGCCGGAGATCCGCAGCCTGTCGGCACGCCACGCGACGGTGTCGTGTTCGGCGCCTGGCGGGTGCTCTACGACAGCGCCGCCCCGTCGCTTTCGATCCTGGTCACCTCGTTCTGCCTGGCGGTGCTGGCGGCGATCGGCATCGCCGCCGCCGAGCGCGTCGTCACCGACCGAGCCCGGCGTTCGACCGACAGCGCTCGTCGTCCCCTCGCTCCCCGGACGATCATGGCCGGCAATCGAGGCGAGTACGCCGGGCCGGTCACCATCACGGTGCTCGTGCCCGCCCACAACGAGCACGCCTCGATCGGAGCGACCCTCGTGTCGCTGTTCGAACAGAGCCGGCCACCCGAGCGGGTCATCGTGGTCGCCGACAACTGCAGCGACGACACGGCCTGGATCGCCCGGGGACATGGCGCCGAGGTGTTCGAGACCATCGGCAACACCGAGAAGAAGGCCGGTGCGCTCAACCAAGCGATCCCCGGGCTCCTCGACGAGATGGGCGACAACGACTGCGTCATGGTGGTGGACGCCGACACGGTGCTCGACCCAGGGTTCCTCGCCACCGCGGTCCAGCGCCTCGCTGGTGACCGGGCCATCATGAGCATCGGGGGCCTCTTCTACGGCGACGACACCGGCGGGCTCCTCGCCCAGTTCCAGCGAAACGAGTACGTGCGCTACAGCCGCGAGCTCGAGCGGCGTCGCGGTCGGGTGTACGTACTGACCGGCACCGCCTCGATCTTCCGCTCCGCCGCCCTGCGCACGGTCGCCGACTCTCGCGGCTCGCTTCTGCCCGGCGTGCGCGGTGACATCTACGACACCGCTGCGCTCACCGAGGACAACGAGCTGACCCTCGCCCTCAAGAGCCTCGGGGCGCTCATGACCAGCCCTCACGAGTGCCGGGTGGTCACCGAACTGATGCCCAAGTGGAGCCACCTGTGGAACCAGCGGCTGCGGTGGCAGCGCGGTGCGCTGGAGAACCTGGGCGCCTACGGGTTCAAGCCCTCCCTGGTGCGCTACTGGGCGCAACAGCTCGGCATCGGCTACAGCGTCATCGCCCTCAGCTCCTTCTGGCTGCTCATCGCCGTCACGGTGTTGGCGACCCCCGACTGGGTCTGGTACCCGTTCTGGCTCAGCATCGGTGCGATCTTCGTGGTCGACCGGGTCGTCAGCGCGTGGCAAGGGGGTTGGCGGGCACGCATCCTGGCCGTGCTGCTGTTCCCGGAGCTGGTGTATGACCTCTTCCTCGACGTCGTCTACGTCAAGGGCGTGCTCGACATCACCTTCGCCCGCCAGGCGACGTGGGGGCACGTCCCCCACACAGCCGATCTCGTCCGGGTCGGCGATCCGGTACCGGAGGCGGCAGCATGAACGTCGTCTCTGCGCTCGTCCTCGCCACGGTGCTGCCCGAGTCGATCCTCGGAGCCCACTGGTTCGCCGTGCTGTCCACCTTCGTGGCGATCAACACGATCCTCTACGTGTCGATGTCGATCTTCAAGATCCTGCCGAAGCCCTACCTCAGCGATGTCGTGCGGCCCCACGGTCGGCGCGCCGAGACCCGATCGATCTACCCGAACGGCCACAGCGCACCCGACGAGGGCTAGAGCGTTCAGGGCGTTGCTCGCCGCCGGCTCGGATCCCCCGGTCAGCCCTGCGCGCGGAGCGCGCCGATCAGGTCCGCCTTGCGCATGCCGGAGCGTCCGGGAACGCCAGCCTCCTCGGCCATCGTGGTGAGCTGGCCGACGTTCAGTGCCTCGAGCCCGTCATCGGGCGGGTGTAGCTCGGCGAGCGCGCCCGCGCGGAGCTCATCGCCCATCGCCTGCCACGTGTGCCAGTAGCGGCCGAGCCTGTCCACGAACGCATCGGGTTTCTCGGCATAGAGCCGGGCCCCGAGGCTCTGCGCGGCCTTCTCGAGCGCGACCCGCCGACCGCGCACCACGACGAGGGCGCCGTCGACCTGCTCGCCACCACCGAACTCGTCGGGGCTGTCGGTCAGCTGCTGCTCCAGGACCGCCAGGTCGTGGGCATCACCGAGGGCGTCGGACAGGTCTTTGAACCGCTTGCCCAGCGGATTCAGCACCGAGGGGGCGGCGTCATCGAGCAGCCGCACGTGGTACCAGGTGTACTTCGCCCGCTTGCGCCACTCGTGGAAGTGCTCCGGAGATGGTGCGTCGACCACGGGGCCGAGGGCCTTGCGGCCGCGCGCGTAGGTCTTGTGCAGTCCGGGACCGATGGCGTCCCATCCGTCGTCGTTCAGCGACCAGTCGTCGACTGCCTCGCGCCCTTGCTCGAGCAGCCGACGGGCACGACGAACAGCGCCATCGTCGTCTTCCACCTTGGCGGTGGCCGCGACAGCACGATGACGCAGTCCGGCACGCACGCCGGGGAGTCCTCCGTCGGGCAGCTGGTCGATGCTCGCCGCGACGACGTCGTCGAAGGTGCCGAGCAGTGACTCGGCATCTCGGATGCTGCTCAGCTCCCGAGCCGCGTCGCGAAAGATCTCGTTCGCGTCCCGGTACTGGCCCCCGAGCGACGGGCGCACCAGTCGCACGAGGGCGCGAAGCTTCTTGCAGCGCTTCCGGCAGTCGTGGACCGCCTCCACGGGCCCTGTCCGACCTGGCATCGCGAGGTCCGCGAGCGCCTTTCGGACCTGGTCCTCGGCGACGTGTCGCACCGACGCTTCGACGGTCTTCGTTCGTTTGATGGAGTACGCCATGGCGCCATTCTGAGCTGTGGGACGAATCTGCTTCGCTGTCTACCCAGAGTCCACCCTCGACACGCTCTGACGTGGTGCGAAGCTACACCGGATGCGAACGACCACAGGCAGCTGCGGAGAGATCACCGACGCGAGACGCTCCCCCTCCCGACCATCGCCCAAAGACGCAGCTGACCAGGGCGCTTACCCTGGTCAGGTGGTGTCGGACGTCGGGCAGGCCCGAGCCAGACCGTGTCGGACGTAGGAGTACCCGCCCGGCGTCCCGCTCAAGAGCGCGCCACGGCCCGCTCGTCGCTCCGGCCCCTCCCCTTGTCATCACTTGTCATCAGGGCGCCGACGCCGAGCAGTCGGGCGGGCCGCGCAACTCCCCTGTCCGACGATGCGGCGAGCGCTCAGGGTTCGTGGTCCTCGGTCGAGGCGACTCGCAGGGCTTCGAGCTCGGGCAGTGCCTCGTGGTCCTTCTCCCGATCGGCGAAGCGCTTCGAGTCGATGATGTCGCCGAGCCCGGCGAGGCGGATCTCGACCTCGTTGACGGAGATGGCGACAGATCGACCAGCGAGCTCTCCATACGATCGCCGTCCACCGTCGAGGTCACGGAGCGAGCGGAGGACGTCGAGGTCTCCGGCTGTCGTTCGCCAGGTCGAGACCTCCAACCCTCGCAAGGTCGGGGCATCGACTTGGACCGGTAGCGCCCGGGCCTCGTCGTCGCTCAGGCCTCCCACGCGGAGGAACGCCCCCAGCTCGGTGAGGGCGGCGCCGAGGCGTCGCAGGTTCTCGTCATCGTCATCGGGCAGGACGTCCACGTCCTCGGTCAGGCGTTCGGAGCCGTGGAATCGAGCGGCTACTCCACCGACGAGCAGGTACTGGACGTGGTGACGATCGAACACCTCGACTACACGGTCGATGTCGAGCGGCGGGTGATCGCCCACCAGATCAAGCCGAGCGCTCGGCGGTCTCCCGCTCCCGCCTCAGCTCTTCGAGGAACTCGAGGACCGCCTCGGCACTGTCCAGCCGCCGACCGTCGTTGGTGATCGACACGTCGTCGTCGGTCGCGGGGCCGCCGCCAGCGACGAACGCTGTCGCCTCACCCGGGCCGTAGACACGCTTCACCGGAGCCATGGGTTCAAGGCTACCTGCCTGCGGTCGACGGTCGATCTCGGCCTTGCAGATCCTCCTGTGACGCGCCCTACGGGTCGAGAGCTCCTCGGCCGAGGGCGAATGTCTTCGGGTCGAACTTGTGCCAGGTGATCGGCGTCGAGGTGGCTGGAGTCCGTGTCCCGCGTGGCAGTGCGAGGTCGATCGTTGCCGGGATCTCGTCGGTCAGCCCGTGACGAGCCAGCGCGCTGGTGAGGCACATCGTCGCTCGTTCGGAACGGAACGCGACCTCGATGAGGTCCGGATCAGCCCTTGAATGACAACGGTTTCCGTCGTCGCTACCAGCGCCGTTCCCCATGGCGACCGTGGTCGAGATCGGCGTGACGTCGGGAGCGGGAGTCGTCCGCGTCGCGGCGCTCCCCGCCCTCGCTGTGCTCGAAGGGCTCCACACGGCGAAGCGAAAGCCCTCACCACCCGATCCCGGTGATGCCCAACCCGCTCCTTGCGCTGGGGGCAAGGTCAGTGAACGACCTGGAGGCGAACAAGATCTGTCGCCAGTGACATCATCAGCCTTTTCTGATATTCATGGTGCATGGCATCAACGACCACCGAAGGGCTCGTCGAGATCTCCGTGGCGGCCCGGATGTTCCACGGGCTGAGCGATCCGACCCGTCTGTCGATCCTGTTGGCGCTGCTCGACGGTGAACGGCGGGTGAGCGACCTGGTCGAGATCGTGGGCTCGTCACAGTCGAACGTGTCGAACCACCTCGCATGCCTGAAGGGCTGCGGCCTGGTCACCGACCGACCGGCAGAGCGTCGTCAGGTCTTTTACTCGATCGCCCACACCGAGCTCCGAGAGTTGCTGGAGAAGGCCGAGCAGGTGCTGGAGCTGTCGGGCCACGCGGTCCGTCTCTGCGACCACCCGTGGATGGGTGCGGGAGCGCACGACGATGGCTGATGCGTGCTGCGCTCCGCCCACCGATCCCGTCGAGGACGGCGCAGCGGGCTGGTCCGAACAGTGGCGGCTGGTGGCCGCGGTGGTGGCGACGACGGCCTGGGCGGTGGGTGTCGCCGCGGGCTGGGCCGACGCGGGGGCGCTGTCGCCGGGTGCCTTCGTCGTGGCGGTGGTCTCGGGTGGGGCCACGTTCGTCCCGTCCTCGTTGATCGATCTGCGACACGGTCGGGTCGGGGTTGGCTTGTTGATGACGATCGCGGGTGCCGGCGCGCTGGTGCTCGGGGAGCTGCCCGAGGCCGCGGCGCTCGCGTTCTTGTTCTCCATCTCCGAGGCGCTCGAGTCCTGGGCGGTGACCCGGGCCCGGCGTGAGCTGCGTGCGGTGCTCTCGATCGTGCCCGACACCGCCCTGGTGCGCCGCGGCAGCGAGATCGTCGAGGTCCCCACCGACGAGGTGGCCTCCGGAGACATCCTGGTGCTGCGAGCCGGTGCCCGGCTGGTGACCGATGCCGTGGTGACCGAAGGGCGGTCGGTGCTCGACGTCTCGGCGGTGACCGGCGAGTCGCTGCCGGTCGAGTGCGGCCCCGGCGATGCAGTCATCGCGGGCAGCATCAACGGCGGCGGCCACCTCGAGCTCACCGCGACCACTCCCGCCTCCGACAGCACCCTCGCCCGGATCGTGCACGCGGTGGAAGAGGCCCAAGATCGCAAGGGCCACGCCCAGCGCATCGCCGACCGCATCGCCAGGCCGTTGGTGCCGGTGATCCTGGTGGTCGCCGCTACGGTGGCAGGCCTCGGCGCCTTGGCCGGCGACCCCGCGCTGTGGGCAGAACGGGCCTTGGTGGTGTTGGTCGCTGCGGCGCCGTGCGCGCTGGCGATCTCAGTGCCGGTCACGACCTTCGCGGCGATCGGTGCCGCCACCCGCACCGGGGTGCTCATCAAGGGCGGCGCCGCCCTCGAGGCCCTCGCCACGGTGCGGGTCGTGGCCTTCGACAAGACCGGCACCCTCACCCGCAACCAGCCACGCGTCGTCGACGTCGCCGCCCACGGGCTCGACCGGCGTCTCGTGCTGGAGCTGGCGTCGGCACTCGAGGCTCACAGTGACCACCCGCTCGCCACAGCCATCACCGCCGAGCACGAACCAACCCGTGCGGCGGCACAGGTGCAGACAGTTGCCGGGGCGGGGGTCACCGGCAACGTCGACGGCCATGTGGTCCGGCTCGGCAACCCGCGCTTCGTCGACCCCGGACCCTTCGCTGCCGACGTCGACCGCATGACCGCCGCGGGAGCATCGGTGGTGGTCGTGGAACGCGATGGGACCCCGGTCGGGGCGGTCGCCGTGCGCGACGACCTACGTCCCGAAGCAACCGACACCGTCGCCGCCCTTGCTCGCCTCGACCTCGCCACGGTGATCCTCACCGGCGACCACACCCGCACCGCACGCGCGATCGCCGACCAGGTCGGCATCGACGACGTGCGCGCCGAGCTGCTCCCGGCCGACAAGGCCGACGCGGTGGCCGACCTCAGGCGGCGCGGACCTGTGCTGATGATCGGCGACGGCATCAACGACGCGCCCGCTCTCGCCAGCGCCGATGTCGGCGTGGCCATGGGGGCGCTGGGCTCCGACGTCGCCATCGAAGCCGCCGACGTGGCCATCATGGGCGATCACCTCACCCACCTCCCCGACCTGTTGATCCACGCCCGACGGTCCCGGCGGATCATGGTCCAGAACCTCGCCATGTCGGGGCTGCTGATCGCCACCCTCATCCCGCTCGCGGGCGTCGGCCTGCTCGGCCTCGGGGTCGTCGTAGCGATCCACGAAGGCGCCGAGGTCCTGGTGATCGCCAACGGGCTCCGCGCCCGCGCGACCTCTGCCACATCCCCCGACACGATGCCCGTGCCAGAGCTCGAGGAACACGTCCATGTCTGACCCGTTGCGATGGTCTCGCGAGACGGTCGCCCAGCACCCCTCAACCAGCTGAGGCCTCGTCGAGGAGGCGGATGAACTTGGTCTTCTGGCGGTGTCGCTGGCGGAGGTCGGCCAGGTAGCTCTCGAAGCCGCTCGGATCGCCTCCGCTCTCGTAGAGCGTGCGGATCTTGGCGACCCCCTCGACAGCGGCCTCATAGGTCCAGGTCTTCTTGCGGTCGATCTTCGCCTCGACGTCGCGGGCGAACGCGCGGGCTGCGTCGAGCGGCCGCTCGGCCTCGCTCGACCTCGCCAGCTCCATCCACACCGACAGCGACGCTCCGTGCTCGTCGGCAACGACCCACGCCTCGTCGAGGTGGCCCTCCCAGGACAGGACGGCGATGAGGTCGTCGTGGGTGGCCGGCGCCGCGGATGACGCGCCGCCACGTACCGACTGATGGGCGTGGGTCGGTTTGCCACGGTGGCGGCGTTCTCCGCGCCACGGGCTTCGAGCAAGCCGATCGCACGAGGCTCGTACTCACCCCAGGTGCCGGACTCGGCCGTCCACCGCTTGAGCCGCTGGTACCGCTCGAGGTTTGGACGCTCGGTGAAGCGTCGCCAGACAAGGTCGTTGACCTCGGCGGTTCGGCCGCGCTCGACCCAGCCAGCGAGCGCGAGGTCGTCGAGGCGGCTGTCGCCGCGCATGGGGTGGTCGCTGCCATCGAACGCAGTGAGTCCACGTTCGACCCAGGCGAGGGCCTCATCAGCACGGTCGGCATCGATCAGCACCTCGGCGATCTCCACGTAGTCGTAGGGGTACGACAGGTCCAGGGCCAACAGCTCGACCCGCGCGTCGACGTCGCCTGCAGCCTTCGCAAGGTGCTCCCGCATCTTCACCAGGTGGAAGTGGCTCCGCTCGGCGCTCGCCCTCTCCGCCTCACTGAGGGCCTCCCACCGTTCGTCCGCCAACCGCTTCAGCTCGGCGAGCCCATCGTCGCCGAGCACGTCGGCGTAGCGGTTCGGGGCGTCGTAGAGGATGTCCCACTCGCTGTCGACGTCGAGGGCGAACAGCCGCCGAGCGAGCGCAACAGGATCGGGCCGAGCGATCTCACACGCCCGAAGGTGGATCCTCTCGAGTTCCGAGGTGATCTGGGAGAACCAGCCCGATGAGTCGTCGACCCGGCCCATCGTCACGTCCACCCGACCGAGTGCATACTCCGTGATGTCGATCACCGCCGCCGGATGGTCCGGGAGCAGATCACCAATCTGGCCAACCACACCCATCACCGCCCGAGCCCACGGCCCCGACGTGCGGGCGTAGTCACGCCGGTTCGCGCTCCCCGACTTCAACGCATCGGAGAAGGATCGTCGATACGAGGACACGTCGAGCGGCCCACCGCCCGCCGATGCCGCCTCCACCAGAAGCTGGGTCCGCAGCTCCACGTCCTGCTCGGCCTGACTCATCAACATCTCGACGAGCCGCTCCGCGGGCAGTTCGGCCAGATACGCGGTGAGCTGGGCCGCTGCCTTCTTGGTCATTCGAGCCATCGCCACTGTCTACCGGCGTTGGGCCTCGAGGGCGATCGCAGCTCGGAAAGCTCGCCAAGCAAGAATCGTGCAGCTAGACCCCTCACTCGGCCAGGCGGTCGAGGATCTCCTTGTCTCGTTCGACGAGGGTGTGCAGGAGCCCCATGAACTCCTCGTCCTGGCGAACCCGATCCACTTCGGCTGGGAGTCGTCGGCCACGCCGCATGTCAACGAACTTGGCAAACTTCCGCATCTCATAAGTCTGCCCTGTCGCGAGGCACCCGATCGAGGCGAACCGCTACTCGGTCGCCTTCGGGTGACCGATCGAGCAGTCGGTCATCCAGACGATTCGACGGTCGTCATCGATGCAGTACCAGATCCGCCCGGCGCTGGTGACCTCGAACTGCCACTGTTCCAAATCCTTGCCGTCGACAGCCCGGGTCCCGAGCGAACCCTTGAGCGGGTGCTGCCTGTCGTCGCGGTGTCTCGGGTCGGTGGTGATCCGATCCCAGGCACGACGAGCGTTCGCAGATGCAGCAGCACACACCTGGTCCCATCCCTTGACCGCGTCGTTGGTCGCGAAGCGGAAGTCCCAACCGCCCGATCCCGGAGGTGGCGCAACCCGCTCCTTGCGCTTGGCCATCGCGTCAGCTCGCGGGTCGAGGGACGGCCTTGCCCTTCGTCACGATCGGCCTGCCCAGCCGGCGTGCCAGCTTGGGATCGGCATGGATCTCCGCCGTCGCTCGCCACTCCTCGATCATCTGTGCGAGTGGGCCGAAGCTGTCGAGCTCCGCTGCCGCCACGACGGTTCGGGTGAACTCGTCGATGAACGCCGCACGGTCCGACCGAGGCAGGAACGATGTCCATGGAAACTCATCGAGCAGTGCTTCACCCAGCGCCGTCGGGGAATGAACAGCCAGGTTCCGAAGCGCTCGGCCGACCATCGCATAGGCGTCCGCTCGCTGGTCGTCTCGGTCGACCCGAGTCAGCCGCAAAGCAGGCGCACCCCGACGCCGGAGGACAACGTCGCCGTCGGCGAGGTCCTTGACCACGGTCTTGGGCTGACGCAATAGCTCGGAGAACGGATGCTCGATCACTCGCATGGCCAGGATCATATCTGAACTAGTTCAGATGTCGCTCCAGGTTACGGCGATGCTCGGCAACGACGGTGAAGTCCTTGGCGTCGTGGGGTTCCAGCGCTGATCATCACGCGATGCTGAGCAGTTCCTCAGCCACGAGAGCGCCTGCGGCATCGATGTCGTAGCCCTCGGGAACCTCGCGCAGCAGCGGGATGAGGTCGGCCCGGAATCCGACGTCGGAGACATGCTCCTGGAGCCCCTGTCGGGCTCGCTCGGCGGTGTAGCCGTCGGGTCGGTACGGGTCGAAGCACGCAACGATCTCGGCGGGATCGAGAGCGAGCACGGTCAGCGCCACCCAGAGGTCGAACAGGTCACGTCCCTTTCGCCGTTGGAACATCGCCCGCAACTTGGTGGCCACGAGCTCCTCGGGCTGGAACGTGAGCACCTCCGCTCTGCCGGACCACCATGCCGAGTCGACCTGGTACGACGCTCGGCGGTGAGGACGGGCCGGCGAGGTCTCGTGGGTGTTGATCTCTATCTTGACCCGCATCCGGCCCGCACCGGACTCGAAGGGGGCGCGCAGCCGAACCTTCGGGTACGAACCGACGTCGGTGTTCGCATCCATGCCGAGGCCGTCGGCGACCTCGCGGATGGCGTCGAGGATCGGGCCGATCGGACCGTGGGTTGCGCGGACGTAGTCGAGGTCCTCGCTGTAGCGGAGCGGTTCGGGCAACACGACCTTGTGCAGGCACGTGCCGCCGCGGAAGACCAGCTCATCGCCGAGCACTGGGTGGCGGGCAAGTTCGACGATGAGGCGGGACAGGACGAGATCTTGTTCCACTTGGTCAACCGCTGGCCACGGCGCCAACTGGCTCCATTCGGTGATCGCCGAGCGAGGGATCACAGGTCCGGCTCCGGAGTGGCGTTCACGATCACCTGCCAGCGAGCATCATGCTCGCCCGCTCGACGACCGCTCGGGTCGAGCAGCACCGACCTCCGACTCGTGATGGACGCGGCGAGCGCCTCAGTGTTGAGCTCCACTTGCACCCGGTGGGCCATGAAGTCGAGGAGCCACCCGCAACGCTGGATGACGGACGTCGGATAGCCGACAGCTGATCCTGCGAGACGAGGAATGTCGATCCGTTCCTCCTCGAGCATCTCCCCCACAATCGTCGCCACATTCGACAGACCACCGCTGCTTCTTGGGTGAGCTAGCAGGTCGAGGACCGTGGTCTCGATCGCCGACACCCGCATCGTCCCCGTAGGCGTGTTGACGATATCGACCGCACGCCCCGCCATTGACGCGTCGGTGATGAACCGGATCCGCACGCGACCGAACGCTCGCTCTCGCAACCTCGCTGGCGTCATGACCTGGAACACCTGGGGTCGCTGATGCGCGAACCCGTGCACCTCGGCTGCCGAGAGCAGCGCGACGTAGTAGTCGTGGCCCAAGTGGCCCATCAGCGCGTCGATGAAGTGCGAGGCGGGAGCCGAACCCCACGGCCGGTACTCGGGCGGCACCACGACGTACAGGCCCTTCGTCGGACTGAACAGCTGGCCACGACGGCGCCAGCGCGCCAACGTCGGTGCGACGTGGTTCTCGGATACGCCAAGCAACGTCGCTGCCTCGGCCGTCGTGACCCAGCTGCGACCGCGGGCCAACAGCCAATCGACAAGCTCGCGTGGCTCGACGGCTTCATGGCGATCCTCACTCACGCACCAATACTAACCAGAACGATTAGTTTTGATGCGTACTTACGTCCACAGCGGACACTCCGGCCCGTTGCTGCGAGCCCGCGCTCCTCGATGAACGCGATCACGGCCTCGGCACTGTCGAGCCGGCGGCCGTCGTTCGTGGCCGACCCATCCTCGTCGGTAGGAAGTTCCCGGACAGCAACAGATTCCGCTGCCTCACCCGGGCCGTACTCACGCTTCAACGGTGTGTGGCGCACTCCGACCGAAGACGGGCGCTGCGAGCGGGATGGCGTCGCCCACATCGTCGCGGACGCGGCGGAGAGTTGTAGTCGGTGAGCCAACTCCGGTCACCATGCCGTGCAGGGGTTGTCATCCCAGGTCAGAATCACTGCCGTGGACGATCCCGGGCTTGGCGTCTACACATCCTCCCGTGCCGAGGCGGCGTGCCGATGTCAGGCGCTTGTGGTCCGAGAAGCCGCTGAGAATCACTGTCGCGGCTGACGCTGCTGTCGACCAGGCATGTGAACGACTGCTGCATCTCGCCCACTTCGAAGAGTTGGACGTGGCCACACTTCACCCCGACCTACGGATCATGGATGAACCTCGTCGAACGCTGGTTCTCAGCGCTCACCACCAAGAAACTGCAACGCTCAGCCCACGACTCGGTCAACGCCCTCGCCGCCGACATCCGCAGCTGGGTCGACAACTGGAATGACAACCCCACCCCGTTCAACCCTGCCGACAAGACATTTCTTGGCGACTCGGCTCTTCTTGACAAGTTATACCTATACAACATTACTCCAGTCGTCTAGTCTTACCTAGACGACTGGAGGGTCAGCAATGAGCAGCAACAAGGCGATGGCGCGTGCTGCGCTCGAACGAGACCTCGGACGGCACCGCGACACGCCCACCGCCGCGCCGCGCAGCGGCTGGATCCGGGCAATCCGAGATGCACTGGGCATGTCGACGAGCGAGCTCGCCCGTCGGATGGGCGTGTCGAAGGCGCGGGTCGGCCAGATCGAGCGGGGCGAGCGCGAGCGCACCATCACCCTCGACACGCTCGAGCGCGCCGCCGACGCGCTCGGCTGCCGAGTCGAATACGTCCTGGTCCCCCGCGAACCGCTCGACGATCTCGTCTGGGCTCGAGCGAAGGCGAAAGCCAGAGCGGAGATCGGGGCGGTCGATCACACGATGGCGCTGGAGGACCAACGCCCCGACGGCGGCTCCGACGCGGCGCGCATCGAGGAGGCCGCCCGCCATCACGTCGACAAGCGTGGCCTCTGGTCATGAGTGATCCGCTGTTCGACACCGGCGACGGCAACACGCCGATCGACGAGGACGAGGCGCATGGACTCAAACTCACCTGGGTGCGCACACGAGGCGACCTCAATGAAGCCGAGGCGGCGAACATCCTCGACGCCCGTCGGGCGATCCGCTCCCCCGCTCTCGACGAGGTGCTCGACGATCTCTGGCTGCGCCAGCTCCACCGTCGGATGTTCGGCGACGTCTGGAGCTGGGCCGGCATCTACCGGCTCAGCGATCGCAACATCGGCACCGATTGGACCGAGGTCCCCGCCGCAGTCCGGAGACTCATCGAGGATGCACACGCGTGGATCAGGCCCGACGAGCAGCAGACGGCCGTTGCCCGGTTCCACCATCGACTCGTCGCCATCCACCCTTTCCCCAACGGGAACGGCCGCCACTCACGCGCCGCGACCGACTACCTCTGCAACGCGCTCGGGATCGCTTCCCCGACATGGGGAGCGCTCACCAACGCGGACACCGCCGAACTGCGCGCCGCATACCTCGCGGCGCTCCGCACCGCCGACCGCGACCCGAACGACCTCGAACCCCTCGTCGACTTCATGTGGTCGTAGGTCGCCCCGCGTCGGCGAGGCGGCCGATCGTGCCCGCCGAGCAACAACGCGGGACGCTCCGCTATCGGAGGTCGACCTCGGATGAACTTGGTCCTCTGGCGGCGCCAGCAGCGGAGGTGACCAGGGCGTTTGCCCTGGTCAGGTGGTGTCGGAGGGGGGACTTGAACGCCGATCTCGCCCGTGTTGGCCCGTGTCGTTGCGTCCCTATCTGTGCAGGTCAGAGGCGGTTTTCGTGAGGGTGTCGTGCGGTCCCGTACCGGCCTGTACCACCCTTGTGTCGGACGTATCGCGGACAAATCTGATGACAAGCGACACGGTATGTCGGAGGGCGGAGTTGGCGACGATCCGTCCAACCCGTTCGCAGTTTCGGCGGTCGCCCTGTCCTGCCTGGACGTTCGGCTCGCGGCGCACCCCCGATATGTCGGAGTGGTGAGTTTCGCCCCCTCGACCGACACCGACGGGTGGCGCTGACGCCTGTCGTGGCGGCGAAGTGCGGCTCAGATCCCGGCGGATCATCCCCGTCGTCATCACGATGTCATCACGATGTCATCACGGTCCGACGCCGCAGTTTGGGCACCTCCGACTCGCACCGCGCTCGCAGAATCGCGACCTGAGGCGTCCGCCGCGTCGCTGCCGAATAGTCGACACTGTCGTGATGACAGCCCGCCAACCGGGCGTGGGACTACGAGTGCCGTGTCAGGCAACGTTTGCCCTGCCCGCCAACGGCACGTATCTGGAGTCTGAGTTGGAGCGTCCACGACGTAGGCGTCGCAGCGGTTGGGGTGCGTTGTGGACGCGTTATCTGGAGTGTGTCCGGGACCATCCCCGTTGCTGATCCGATCTGGTCGTAGGTTGCTTGCACGTCCAGACGCGGCAGTGATCGGTGATCGTGCAGCGGGTGGTGATGCCCGTGACCGGGGCGGAGTCGTGGACTGTCCTTGGTGAGGATGGGTCGGCGGTCGAGCCGGTCGAGTCGTTCCTCACGTACTTGGCAGCGTTGGAGCGTTCGCCGAACACGCAGCGGGCGTATGCGACGAGCTTGAAGTTGTGGTTCGAGTTCCTCGAGGCCGTCAAGGTTGATTGGGCGAGTGTCTCGGTCGATGACGTGGCTCGGTTCGTGTCGTGGCTGCGAGCTCCGGCCCCGAACGTGATCGTCCTTGATGGCGGCACCGCCCGACGGTCGCCGGCGACGGTGAACAGGCACCTGGCTGCGGTCTTTGGCTTCTATGAGTTTCACGCCCGGTGCGGTGTGAAGGTCGCAGCCGGATTGGTGGCGTGGCGGCGGATCGGTCGGGGTTCCTACAAGCCGTTCTTGCATCACGCCACCGCCGGCAGACCAATCGCGACCCGGCCCGTCAAGCTCGCGGTCCCACAGCGAGCGCCTCGTACGCTCAGTGCCGAACAGGTTGTGCAGATCTTGGCGGCACCGGTCCGGGCTCGGGACCGGTTCTTGTTGGCCTTGCTGGCCGAGACAGGTATGCGGGTTGGTCAGGCGCTCGGGTTGCGTCACGTCGACTTCGTGAGCCGCGCCAAGGAAGTCCGCATCGTCCCTCGGGCCGACAACGCCAACGGCGCCCGAGCCAAGCTGCGAAGCCCCGCGACTGTGCCGGTGACCGCCGGGCTGGTGCGTTGCTACTCGGACTACATGCACGCCGAGTACGGCGACCTGGACTCGGACTATGTGTTCGTCAACCTGTGGGGTGGCCGGATCGGCGCCCCGCTGACCTACGCGGCGGTCCACAAGATGGTTGACCGCATTCGAGCGTTGACCGGGGTGGAGTTCACGTTGCACATGCTGCGCCACACCCATGCCACCGAGTTGATTCGCTCCGGTGTGGCCATCGAGGTCGTCGCCCGCTTGCTCACGCACCGGTCGTCGGTGACGACCAGTCAGATCTATGTGCATCTGGATGCCGCCGATGTGCGGGAGGAGCTGCACCGAGTCGGCGTCTGGGACCGAGCCGAGGAGAGCACGTCATGAGCGCAGCAGGCACCGCCCACCACCTCCAGGCCCGGCCCGGGATCATCACCGGTGTCGGCGGTCTGGTCGAGGCTGAGTTCGCCGAGGACCGCTGGGACGCGTTCGTGCTCGGCGTCCCGGCCCGACGGGGCCGCAACATGGCCAAGTTCACCAACATCGAACAGCCTTGGCTGAGGGAATCAGCAAAGGCGTGGTGCCGGTTCCGGCTCGGTGCTGGCTACTCCTTCGGCACGATCGTCGCGACCGGCGAGAACATGGCCCGCTTCTCCACGTTCCTTACCGGACGGCCCGAGGTTGTCGACGCCACCGGTGTGAACCGGACGGTGGTCGAGGCGTTCCTGGTGTGGATGGCGACCAGCAAGTGGTCGGCGTCGACACGATCGACGACGTTGTGCTTCCTCAAGGGCTTCTTGGAATGGGGTCGCCGTCACGACACGCTGCGGGGTCTGCCCGCCGACGCGGTGATCTACGAGGAGGAGGTCACGCGGCCGGCCGACCAGTTGCCCAAGTTCATTCCCGAGTTCGTCATGGCCCAGCTCGAGGACCCCGAGAACCTGGCCCGGCTCCGCAACCCGAGTGTCCGGCACCTGGTGATCTTGTTGATGGAGACCGGCATGCGCGGCGGCGACGCTTCGGTGCTGGCGTTCAACCCGATCACCAACGACAGCACCGGCTGGCCGTGCTTGCGCTTCGACAACTCCAAGGTCGGGCTCGAACAGCTCATCCCGCTTTCCGCCAAGGTCGCCGACACCATCGGCGCCCAACAAGATCACGTCCGGGCGACATGGCCGAACGGGTCACCGTGGCTGTTTCCCGGCACGGCCGATAACGACGATGGCACCAAGCCCTACGCCCACGGCAGCCTCTCTCACCAACTCGGAAACTGGCAGCAACAGATCGACGTCCGGGACGAGACCGGCCAGCCGGTGAGGGTTCACGCTCATCAGTTCAGGCACACCGTCGGGACCCGGCTCATCAACGCCGGCGTTCCCCAACACGTCATCCAGAAGCTGCTCGGCCACGCCAGTCCGCGCATGACTGCCCGCTACGCGCAGATCCACGACTCCACCGTCCGCGAAGCGTTCGAGGCCTACTGCCACCAGCGTGTCAACACCACCGGCGGGGCCGTGCCCTACGACCCGGACGCCTCCACCGCCGACGCCGAGTGGGTCAAACACAACCTGTCCCGGATCCACGACAGCCTTCCCAACGGCTACTGCGGCCGGCCACCCCAGCAGGACTGCCCACACCCCAACGCCTGTCTCACCTGCCCCGATTTCCAGACCACCCCCGAGTTCCTCGACGTGCACCGCCAGCACGCAGCAACGAACCGCAAGCTCATCGCCCGCGCCGATTCCAGCGGCCAGTTCCGCCTCGCCGGCAACCTCCGCCAAGTCCAGGAGAGCCTCGACCAGATCATCCCAGCCCTCGAAGCCCTCGACACCGACGGCGGCAGCTCATGACCAGAGCCGACAACACCGACCACCTCCGACGAGCCGCAGCCGACCGCCGCGACGCCGCCACTCGTCGCACGATCGCGGTCATCGACGAGTTCGACCGCACCGGCGCGGCTGTCACCATCGCCGGAATCGCCTCAGCCGCTGGCGTGTCACGCAGCTGGCTCTACGAACAACCCGACCTCCTCGCCGGTGCTCTCCAGCTACGCGACCGCACCGGCACCCCTTCGCTGCCGACCGCGCAGCGAGCATCCAACGAGTCACTCCGCCAACGCCTCGACGCGGCGAGGACGGAGATCGAACACCTCCGGATGGAGAACGTCACCCTTCGAGACCAGCTCGCACGAGCCCTCGGCCAAGCCCGAACCCACCGCTGAACGCTGCGCCATGGGCATGTCCACAACGCAGACCCTCAGGTCATGAACCCGAAATCGAGCTCGACTCGAGATAACGGCACTTTGGGG